>JBEGSH010000050.1:0-40071 GCA_041180025.1 Pseudomonadota bacterium
AAAATAATGTTTAAATTCAGATATTTAACGAAATAACACTTGAAATTTTAGACTTTCGTCCCTATTATTAGCACTCTATGACATTGAGTGCTAATCACTCATGTTTTCGATTTTGATTAATTTTCAAAGAATACACTATTAGGAGAATATGAAATGAAAATTCGCCCTTTACATGACCGCGTAATTGTAAAGCGTCTTGAAGAAGAACGTACAACAGCATCAGGCATTGTTATCCCTGACAGCGCAACAGAAAAACCAGACCAAGGCACAGTTCAAGCCGTAGGTAATGGAAAAATTCTCGAAGATGGCAGTGTTAAAAAACTAGACGTCAAAGTAGGCGACAAAGTTTTATTTGGAAAATACGCTGGCCAAGCCGTTAAAGTTGACGGCGAAGAGTTACTTGTGATGCGTGAAGAAGACATCATGGGCATTGTTGAATAAAGCCTTAAACATTCATTCATAAATATTTTGGAGAAATAAAAATGGCAGCAAAAGACGTAAGATTTGGTGACGACGTTCGCCAAAAGATGATTACCGGTGTAAATATTTTAGCTAACGCAGTGAAAGTTACACTTGGCCCTAAAGGAAGAAATGTTGTTTTAGAGCGTTCATTCGGCGCACCTACAATCACTAAAGATGGTGTATCAGTCGCAAAAGAAATCGAACTTAAAGATAAGTTTGAAAATATGGGCGCGCAAATGGTTAAAGAAGTTGCATCCAAAACCTCTGATATCGCAGGTGACGGAACAACCACTGCAACTGTATTAGCCCAAGCTATTATTCGCGAAGGTATGAAATCAGTCGCAGCGGGTATGAACCCTATGGATCTTAAAAGAGGTATCGACAAAGCTGTTGAAGGCGGCGTTGCTGAACTTAAAAAATTAAGTAAACCATGTACAACAAGCAAGGAAATTGCTCAAGTAGGCTCTATCTCTGCCAACTCTGATCACTCGATTGGACAAATCATTGCAGACGCAATGGACAAGGTAGGCAAAGAAGGTGTGATCACTGTAGAAGATGGATCAGGCTTAACAAATGAGCTTGACGTTGTAGAAGGTATGCAATTCGATCGTGGATATCTTTCACCTTACTTTATTAACAATGCAGACCGTCAAATTGCATTATTAGAAAATCCATATGTTTTATTGCATGACAAAAAAATCTCTAACATTAGAGATCTTCTTCCAGCTCTTGAGCAAGTAGCTAAATCAAGCCGCCCTCTCCTTATTATCGCTGAAGATATCGAAGGAGAAGCGCTTGCAACTTTAGTAGTCAATAACATTCGCGGCATCTTAAAAACTGTTGCAGTTAAAGCCCCTGGTTTTGGTGATAGAAGAAAAGCAATGCTTGAGGATATTGCAATTCTTACCGGTGGCACAGTAATTTCGGATGAAGTAGGTCTGAAATTAGAAACAATTAAGATTGAAGATTTAGGTCAAGCAAAAAGAATTGAAGTGGGCAAAGAAAATACCATCATCATCGATGGCACGGGTGACGAAAAAAATATTAAGTCACGTATTGCTCAAATCAAAACACAAATCGAGGAAGCGACAAGTGATTACGACAAAGAAAAACTTCAAGAACGTGTTGCAAAACTCGCAGGTGGGGTTGCTGTAATTAAAGTAGGTGCAACGACTGAAATTGAAATGAAAGAAAAGAAAGCGCGTGTTGAAGATGCTCTTCATGCAACAAGAGCAGCTGTTGAAGAAGGTATCGTAGCTGGTGGTGGCGTTGCTTTAATTAGAGCTCGAGATGCGATTGCTAAAGTCAAAGGTGAAAATGCAGACCAAGAAGCAGGTATTCGAATCGTACTTCGTGCTGTTGAAGAGCCTTTAAGACAAATCGTTGCAAATGCTGGCGTAGAACCATCAGTAGTAGTTAACAACGTAGTGGCTGGCAAAGGTAACTATGGTTTTAACGCTGCAAATGAAACTTATGGTGATATGGTTGAAATGGGTGTTTTAGATCCAACTAAAGTTACTCGCTCTGCATTACAACATGCAGCATCTATCGCAGGTCTCATGTTAACAACTGACTGTATGGTAGCTGAACTCCCTAAAGATGAAGCTCCAGCAATGGGCGGAGGCGATATGGGTGGCATGGGTGGTATGGGTGGCATGGGTAGCATGATGTAACTCATAAGCATCAATAAAAAAAGGCCTCTTAGGAGGTCTTTTTTTTTAATCTTTTTTTTATCTTCCAATAATTTAGGATAGCATTACACCTCATGAATGCATCTCTACCCAATCAAAATCAATTCAAAGATCTAAATGAGAAACAAATTGAAGCTGTCACGCTTCAAAATGAATCTGCACTCATTCTAGCTGGTGCGGGAAGTGGCAAAACCAAAGTACTAACTTCCAGAATTTCATGGCTCATCCAAACGAATGTGGTGAGTCCCTTTGGACTTATTGCTGTGACATTTACCAATAAAGCTGCAAAAGAAATGCTACAAAGAATCACCATGCAGCTTCCCATTAATACACGAGGTATGTGGGTAGGCACATTCCATGGTTTATGCAATCGATTTCTTAAAACACACGCAAGAGATGCAGATTTGCCTGATACATTTCAGATTCTAGATAGTCAGGACCAGTTATCACTCATCAAGAGAACTATGAAAACCATGAATGTTGATGATGAAACTTATGCGCCAAAACAAGTGCAACACTATATTAATGGATGTAAAGATGAAGGACTGAGAGCTGCTCATGTAGATACTTATGACACGCATTCAAAAAAATTAAATGAAATATATCTTGAATATGAAAAGCAATGTCAGAAAGAAGGCTTGGTTGATTTTGGTGAATTACTTTTAAGATGCTATGAGCTTTTTGAAAAAAATGTGGCGATACGTCAGCATTATCAAGATCGATTTAAACATATTCTGATTGATGAATTTCAAGACACAAGCGAGCTTCAATATAAGTGGTTAAAACTTCTTGCGGGCAATAGCAGTTTTGTATTTGCCGTAGGAGATGATGATCAATCTATTTATAGTTTTAGAGGTGCAAGAGTTGGAAACATGAAAGATATGGAAAGAGATTTTCATGTCAAACAAATTATTAAGCTCGAGCAAAACTACAGGTCCAAAAGTAATATCCTTAATACAGCAAATGCCATCATTGATCACAATAAAAATCGATTAGGCAAGAACTTATGGACATCAGCCGGAGAAGGCGACCCTATTAGAATCTATACTGGCCATACTGATATTGATGAAGCTAAATTTATAGTAGATGAAATTAAAATGCTTCATAGAGAAGGCATCTCTCTTAATCATATTGCTATTCTTTATAGAAGCAATGCTCAGTCTCGTGTTCTCGAGCATAATATTTTTTCATCTAACCTACCTTATCGCGTCTATGGTGGTTTACGTTTCTTCGAACGTGCCGAAATTAAACACGCCATCGCTTATCTAAGACTTATTGCAAATAAAAATGATGACAGTGCATTTTTGAGAATTGTAAATTTTCCAACGCGTGGCATTGGAAGTCGATCATTAGAAAGCCTTCAAGATATTTCTAGGCGTGATGGTTGCAGTTTATGGGATGCCGCACAGAAATCATCAGATCAAGCGTCTGCAATTAAAAAGGGTCTGCCTTATTTTATCTATCTCATAAAACATATTGAAAATAGTTTTGAAGGGCTTACTCTTCCTCAAATGATTGATCTTATTATCAATGAATCAGGACTTAAAGATCACTATACCAATGAAAAAGATGGTCTGGACAGAGTATCTAACTTAAATGAATTAGTTTCTGCTGCCGCAACCTTTCTAAATAATGACAATAATGAATCTTTAAACCCACTTGGAGATTTTTTAAATTATTCTTCTTTAGAAAGTGGTGATATGCAAGCCAGTGAAGGTGCAGATGCTATCCAGCTCATGACGATTCACTCATCTAAAGGCTTGGAATTTGACGTAGTATTTATTTCTGGTCTTGAAGAAGGCTTATGTCCTCATGAGCAAAGTTTGTTCGAATCCAAAGGTCTTGAAGAGGAAAGAAGGCTTATGTATGTTGCTGTCACAAGAGCTCGTTCAAAATTATATTTAAGTTATGCGCTATCAAGAATGCTTCACGGCCAAACAAGATATGGAATGCCTTCAAGATTTTTAGAAGAGATTCCTGAGAGTCTTGTTAAAAACATTAATACTATTAGTTTTAAAAATAATGTAGATCAAATTGAGGAGAATTACTCACAACCTAGTCAGCAGAAGCATAATTGGCGAATTGGTGAATCTGTTATGCATGAAAAATTTGGCCAAGGAACGGTTCTAGGTTATGAAGGTAATTCGGACGACTTAAGAATTCAAATTAAATTTAATAAAGCAGGCACAAAATGGCTTGCCATGGAATACGCAAAACTTTTTAAACGCTAATAGCTTTTGGCTGACTTAAAAATATCACGGTAACTGATATATTGAAATGCAAACATCACAGATGTAATTACAAGTAGCGCAAAGAAAATAATTGCGCCCATCAATGAAGGTCCAATCGAAGGAAAGAACGAAGCTAGAGACCCAATCAACAATCCACAAGACAACATAAATAATATCGCTGTTGTTGAAAAAATAAGCCATGAAAGGCCTAATGGGGCAATATACATTAAGCATCCTGCGATACTTGATTTAATCGACTTAAAGAGTGAATAGTGGTTATAAACGATTAGCATAGGTGAAAACCAGGTCGCCATAAGCAATGGAAGCAACAGTAGGATTAATTTTCCTATCATCGGTACAAAATTATTAATCACGCTAACTAACTCATTATTGTTTTCTGATAATTTAATAAATTCTTGCATTTCAGAATTTAAAACCATCGTGACTAGGCCAGCATAAGTTAAGCAGATCAGCCCAAGTGTTAACAATGTAGCTAGTTTGGGTTTAATTTTTTCATATACTGCTAAAAATTTTTCAGCCTTATTCTTGTCATGAATCTTATAGAAGTTCACTGCAAATACTAAAAATATTGGCCAAATTAAAATAGATGCAATTGAAAAAACTTGAACTATGGGCATTGAAGGCAAAAGCATAAAAATAAAGAGATATGCTATGCTCAGCATCAATGATTGATTCGGTGTTTTTTTAAAGAGCACAAAACTTTCTTTATTCCAACGAATAGAATCTCGAAATGTAATTTTTTTCATATTAATTAACCTTAAAATTTATTGACTAATACGTTGCTTTAAAATTTTCTTAAAATGATTGGGGTCCTTCGTGTAAGTAAGTTCACCCTCTTCTGCATGGTAGAAATCATTAAGCCTGGAAACCCAAAATCTAAGAGACGCTAATCTCAAAATATTATTCCAAGCTTGATTTTCATCATCATTAAATGATCTTATCTTTTTGTAGGCATCTAAGAAAGCATTCAATTTAGCCTTATCAAAAGAACCATCATCATTCACACACCAATCGTTCACAGCAATTGCCACATCTAAAATAATAAAATCTGTGCATGCATAATAGAAGTCTATAAAGCCTGTTACCTCATCATTTAAAAAGAGCACGTTATCCCTGAATAAGTCTCCATGAATCGTAGATTTAGGGAGTTTATATCCTTGTTTTTCTTGGTAAAGAATTTCTTCTTTTAGTAATTGGCTCTCATCTTGAGGTAATAAATTAAATAAAGAGTCAGCGGTTTTTTTGATCCAGTTAAGATCTCTTGTGTTTTGATGTTGGGACTCAAAATTGGCTGATTTCACATGGAGTTCTGCCAAGCTTTTACCTACAGCTGTGCAATGATTGACTTCAGGCTTTGTGAGTTCTTTCCCTTTTAAACATGTCACAATTAAAGCAGGTTTATTTTTTAAAATACTTAAGGCTGTACCATTTTTCTTGAAAATTGGCTTGGGACATAAAAACGAATGCTCTGCTAAATGGGCCATAAGATCTACAAAATAAGGTAGGTCTTCTATCGTGTTTTTTTCGAAGAGTGTTAATACAAAACGATCATGCGCCGTCATCAAAAAATAGTTGGTATTCGTGATGCCAGATTTAATGCCCTGATAATCGGTAAGATCGCCCAAAGCATAATCTTGAAGCCAGATTTTTAATTCTTCAATATTAACTGATGTATAGACGGACATAAAAAAAAGGGCCTAAAAGCCCTTTCAAAAAAAATTTAGAATCTAAATATTACCCATTTAGGCACAGTGAGAGGCTGACTTGGGCCGTCATATTTTGACCAACCACCGTCTTGATCTTCCTTCAACAAATAATATGAAGGTCCGCCAGCAGGAGGTGTGACTTTCATCATATATAGCTCACCATTAATACGGTATTCCTCAACAGTATCCTCACCTTTTTTAGTGATAGTAATTTGAGGCTCATCCACAATATCACTTTCAAAATTCTTTGGTGGTGGCTTCACTTCCTCTAATGGCTCGAGCTTTTTTTCAGCTACGGCATTTAAACTCATGAGGGCAATTGCTAACAAGAAAGCTTTGATTGTATTTTGTATTCTCATAGACAAGATTCTAGCAAAAAACCTATAGATGGTATGGTTTATTTGACAATTTATAAATAAAGCTGAGCTTTTCGTTCTGCCGGCGTTAACGTAAAACCAATAGATTCATAATGGTTAAATATTGCATCCACAATCTCTTTGGGTTCCTCAAGAATTTGAATCAAATCTAAGTCTTTTTCTTGAGCCATACCCTCTTTTACAATTTTGTCTTTTAACCAAACTAGCAAACCAGACCAGAACTCCTTACCTATTAAAATAATAGGGATTTTTCTTGATTTACCCGTTTGAATAAGAGTAATCACTTCCATCAATTCATCTAAGGTTCCAAATCCACCAGGTAAAACTACGTATGCTGAAGCATACTTAATAAACATGACTTTACGCATGAAGAAATATTTAAAATTAATTGAAATGTCTTGGTATTCATTCGGCTTTTGTTCGTGAGGCAAGTTGATATTAAGCCCAATACTAGGTCCTTTGCCTAGAGAAGCTCCTTTATTAACGGCTTCCATAAGACCCGGACCGCCACCAGAAATGACGCTAAATCCGGCATTAGATAGGGCCTCTGCTATATCAACGGTGAGTTTGTAGTAGGGATTATCTTCACTGACTCTAGCACTGCCAAACACAGAGACGGCAGGCGTTATTTTTTTAAGTTTCTCGGTGGCGCCAACAAATTCTGACATAATTTCAAATGCATACCAGGATTCGCTTTCATTATGAGTTTCATCAAACAATTCTGGGCCGTTAAATTTAGGTATCTTTTTATCTGCTGACATAAAAACTTTCAAAATTAAATAATGAAAACACTATTATTGGTCGATGGCTCCTCTTATCTCTATAGGGCATTTCACGGATTGCCAGATCTAAGAAACAGTCGCCAAGAACCTACTGGGGCTATTTACGGTGTTTTAAATATGCTCCGAAAACTTCATAAAGAGTTTCCTTCAGATTATAGCGCTTGCGTTTTTGATGCAAAAGGAAAAACTTTCAGAAATGATCTGTACCCCGAGTATAAAGCTAATCGCTCAGCGATGCCTGATGATTTAAGAGCTCAAATCCAACCACTTCATGAAGCAATTACAGCGATGGGCTGGCCAATTATTATTCAAGAAGGTGTTGAAGCTGATGATGTAATTGGCACATTATGCAAAGAAGCTACCCAACATCAATTTAATGTTGTCGTTTCTACAGGCGATAAGGATTTAGCTCAGCTTGTAAATGATCATGTCACTTTAATTAATACGATGACGAACGAAAAACTTGATATCGCAGGTGTCAAAAATAAATTTGGGTTAATGCCGAATCAAATTATTGATTATCTAACGCTTATTGGAGACACCTCAGATAACGTGCCCGGTGTTGAAAAGGTAGGTCCTAAAACTGCTTTGAAATGGCTTAATGAATATCAAACGCTCGATAATATCGTAACGCACGCCTCTCAATTCTCAGGGGTAGTCGGTGAAAATTTAAGAAAAGCACTCGATTGGATTCCTAAAGCTAAAGATCTTATTACGATTCGATGTGATTTAGATATCGATAAAAATTGGGATAATTTAAAAGCTAAAACACAAGACTCATCCGCGTTAGAAAATTTATACCAAAGGTTCGAATTTAAGAATTGGCTTAATGAAATTAAAGAAGGTAACCCTCAGGTAATTTCATCAAGTAAAAGTGATGAAGAAAAATCATCTATTAAATCACCAAGTCATTTTATTTCTAAAATTAAATACGACACAATATTTGAAGAAACTTTATTACATGCATGGCTAGAAAAAATTAAAGAAAAAAAATATGTTTGTGTCGACACGGAAACAAACTCACTCGACCCAATGCAAGCAAAAATTGTAGGTATATCTATGGCAGTAACTCCAGGAGAAGCAGCCTATATTCCTTTGGCACATGATTATCCTGGAGCCCCTCAACAGTTATCGCTTAATGCTATATTAAATTTACTGAAGCCCATTTTAGAAGATGAGAAGATCAAGAAAATTGGACAAAACATAAAGTATGATGCACATGTTTTTTTAAACCACGGTATATGTCTTAAAGGAATTAAGCACGATACGATGCTACAAAGCTATGTGACAGAAAGTCATCAAAGTCATGGTATGGATAATCTAAGCTTAAGGCATCTCGGACATACTTGTGTGAGTTACGAGGAAGTTGCTGGCAAAGGTGTGAATCAACTTAGGTTTAATGAGGTCGATATTGATGTGGCATCTCATTATTCATCTGAAGATGCCGACATTACTTTACAATTAAATCAATTTTTCAATCCTGCAATTGAAAATGATGCGCCACTAAAATTCATTTATGAAAGCATTGAAATGCCCACGGCAGAAGTGCTTCTAAAGATTGAAAGAAATGGTGTGCTTATAGATGACAAAAAATTAAATGAACAAAGCCATGAAATTGGGAAAAAAATTCTGCTACTTGAAGAGGAGGCATATCAATTAGCGGGGCAACCTTTTAACCTCGCATCACCCAAACAGTTACAAGATATTTTATTTAATAAATTAGGCATTAAGTCTTTGAAAAAAACACCTTCAGGAGCGCCCTCTACCGACGAAGATGTCTTGCAAGAATTAGCTCTTGACTATCCTTTACCTAAACTTCTACTTGAGCATCGCAGTCTGTCTAAACTCAAATCAACTTACACAGATAAATTACCAAAAATGATTAATCCTAACACTGGACGCATTCATACCAGCTATAACCAAGCAGTGGCAATTACAGGACGCCTTGCAAGTTCAGATCCTAATTTGCAAAATATCCCTATCAGAACATTAGAAGGTAGAAAAATAAGAGAAGCATTTATTGCAAACAAAGGATCATCAATTTTATCTGCAGACTACTCACAAATCGAACTGAGAATTATGGCTCACTTATCTCAAGACAAAAGATTACTTGATGCATTTAAGAATAATGAAGATATACATAAATCTACGGCAGCTGAAATATTTGGGTGTGAGCTGAATAGCGTTTCTAATGAACAAAGACGTTATGCCAAAGTCATTAATTTTGGATTGATCTATGGAATGAGTGTTTTTGGTTTATCGAAATCACTAGGCATTGAACGCAGCGCTGCTGCAAATTACATAGAAACTTATTTTGCCCGATATCCTGGTGTTAAAAAATACATGGAAAATGCAAAATTATTTGCTAAAGATAAAGGTTATGTAGAAACACTTTTTGGAAGGCGATTATGGATTCCAGAAATTAATGGTTCGAATGGTATTAGAAGAGCAGCGGCAGAAAGAGCAGCGATTAATGCTCCTATGCAAGGTACTGCAGCCGACCTCATTAAATTAGCAATGATTGCCGTTGATCAATGGCTGTCTCAAAATGCACACTTAAAAACAAAAATGATTATGCAAGTACACGATGAGCTTGTGTTTGAAGTACCCCGAAATGAAATTGAAATATTACAAAAAGAATTGCCTCGACTAATGGAGGGTGTTGCAAAACTAGATATTCCTCTTATCGTCGATATTGGTGTTGGACTGAACTGGGATGCGGCACATTAAAATGAAATTCGGCGCTTTAATTATTGGCGATGAAATCTTATCTGGCAAAAGACAAGATAAACATTTCGAATTTTTACAAAAAACATTAAAAAAATATGAGCTTTCATTGTCTTGGGTGAAATATATTCAAGATGATTCGAAAGACATTATTCAGTCTATTAAAGAATCCATAAAACCAGATACAGTGATTTTCTCTTTTGGTGGCATTGGTGCAACACCGGATGACTTCACAAGACAATCTGCAGCAGAAGCTTTTGGCCTTCAATTAACGAGAAATGATGAAGCTTTGAAGCTTATTGAAGAACAGTTTGGTGACGGAGCTTATCCTAAAAGAGTTTTAATGGCAGATATTCCCCAAGACGCATTATTAATTCCAAATGAAATTAATAAAATACCTGGCTTTAAAATTAATCATCATCATTTTTTGCCAGGGTTTCCAGAAATGGCATGGCCGATGGTTGAATGGATTCTTAATACACACTATCAAGGATTATTAAATCAAAATGATTTCGCTGAAGCTTCGATTTGGATTAATGATGTGAGTGAAAGTAAATTAATTGATTTGATGAATGAAATTGTAAAAAAATATCCAGAAATTAAACTTTTTAGTCTGCCAAAATTAAACCCGGTAAAAACTATCGAGCTTGGCGTTAAAGGTTCATCAAAATTAGTTAATGAAGCTATATTGGAAATACAAGACAAAATAGCCAATTTGGGCTATGAATGGCATAAGTAATTTGAAGTCTTCACTTTTATAAAAAGCCATTTGCCTATAAAATAGGCAACTTTCCCTAAGTAAATATAAAGACAGTGCAAATAGGCTCCATTTCCATTAAAAATAATCTCGTAGTCGCCCCCATGGCAGGCGTCACAGACCGTCCTTTCCGTCAACTTTGTAAAAAGTTTGGCGCTGGCATGGCGGTAAGTGAAATGGTGACATCAAACTCTCTTCTGTATGGCAGCGAAAAAACACTTCGTCGCGCCAATCACGAAGGTGAGGTAGATCCAATCTCAGTTCAAATTGCTGGCGCTGACCCAAAAATGATGGCTGAAGCAGCTCAATTTAATGTGGATCATGGCGCTCAAATTATCGATATCAATATGGGCTGTCCTGCGAAAAAAATATGTAATGTCATGGCAGGATCAGCACTTCTCAAAGATGAACCGCTTGTACAAAAAATATTATCTTCCGTGGTTAAATCTGTAGATGTTCCTGTCACATTAAAAATAAGAACTGGTTGGGACACCAAAAATCGTAATGCAATAGAAATTGCAAAAATTGCCGAAGACATTGGCATTAAAGCATTAGCTATTCATGGCAGAACAAGAGCTTGTTTGTACATGGGTGATGCTGAATATGACACCATCGCCAAAGTAAAACAATCAGTCAAAATTCCCGTTATTGCGAATGGTGATATCACTTCACCAGAAAAAGCTAAATTTGTTTTAGATTACACCGGTGTAGATGGGGTAATGATCGGAAGAGCTGCTCAAGGTAAGCCTTGGATTTTTAGAGAAATTGATCACTATCTCAAAACAGGAAAGCATTTAGATAACCCGTCTACTGATGAAATCAAAAATATAACTATTGCTCATGTAAAAGAGCTTTATGATTTTTATGGTGAAAATGCAGGATTAAAAATTGCAAGAAAACATATCTCTTGGTACACAAAAGGATTAAAAAATTCTGCAAATTTCAGACATCATATGAATACAATTGAAACAATCGATGCCCAAATTAAAACAATCGAAGATTATTTTAATTTTCTTTCAATCGAATCCCCATATATAAAGTATGAAGAAGAAATGTTGGTAGCTTAATGGAAAAGAAAACAGATATCCCGGATTGTGTAAACGAATCTTTAGATCAATACTTCAAAGACTTAGATGGCGAGCATCCAACGAATGTTTACGATATGGTCATTGGTATAGTAGAGAAGCCACTATTAACTTATATTATGGGCATTTCAAAAGGCAACCAAAGTAAGGCTGCAGAAATTCTTGGTCTCAATAGAAATACACTCAGAAAAAAATTAAAACAACATAAAATTGATATCTAGTTATGATTAAAATAAAAAGAGCCCTTATAAGCGTATCAGACAAAAAAGGTATTATCGATTTCGCTAAGACGCTAATTAAATTCAACGTTGAAATTTTATCTACTGGAGGCACAGCAAAATTATTTGCTGAAAATAATATTCCTGTCATCGAGGTCAGTGATTATACGGGCTTCCCTGAAATGTTAGATGGGAGAGTAAAAACACTTCATCCAAAGATACATGGTGGAATTCTCGGAAAAAGAGATGACGAAAAACATCTACAAACGATGAATAAATTTAATATTCCTTTAATTGATTTGGTGGTGGTGAACTTATATCCATTCGAAGCAACCATATCTAAAGAAAACTGTCAGCTATCTGAAGCTATTGAGAATATAGATATCGGCGGTCCAGCAATGATTAGGTCTTCAGCCAAAAATTATAATGGTGTAGCTGTAGTAACTGAGGCTTCGGATTATAAAATGATTGAAGATGCATTAAAGCAAAATGATGGCGCGCTTAATCTGGAATGTAGATTTAATTTGGCTAAAAAAGCTTTTGAACATACTGCGAAATATGATTCAGCCATTTCAAATTATCTTAATGGACTAGATACAAATAGAAATGTAACCTACCCTAATAAACTTAATCTCGCATTTAACAAAAAGATGGACTTACGTTATGGCGAGAACCCACATCAAAGCGCATCGTTTTACGTTGATGAAATAACCAACAAAGGATCATTGGCAAGCTTTAAGCAATTACAGGGCAAAGAACTTTCATACAACAACTTAAATGACGCAGATACCGCATGGGAATGTGTTAAAAGCTTTAAGCTTCCTTCTTGCGTAATCGTAAAACATGCCAACCCATGCGGGGTAGGCTCCTCTAAAGACTTATTAGATGCTTATAAAAAAGCATTTCTAACTGATCCAACTTCTGCATTTGGAGGCATTATTGCTTGCAATACACCGCTAGACAAAAATACTGCATCTCAAATTATTACGCAATTTGTAGAAGTTGTAATCGCTCCATCTTACGAAGCTGAGTCACTTAAAATATTTGAATCAAAGCCAAACATTAGATTGCTAGAGGTAACATTGGATAACAACTTCAATGCTTTTGAATTAAAAAAAATTGGTGGTGGTTTACTCGTTCAGTCGCCCGATAATTTCAATATCGATATAAATCATTGCAAAATAGTTTCTAAACTTAAACCTAATCAAGAACAAATGGACGACATGCTTTTTGCATGGCGCGTCGCTAAATATGTCAAATCAAATGCGATTGTATTTTGTAAAAATAATCGAACATTAGGAATCGGTGCAGGCCAAATGAGCAGAGTAGACAGCACCAAGATTGCATCGATCAAAGCTCAAAATGCAAATCTTGATTTAACAAATTCAGTGGTCGCTTCGGACGCATTCTTTCCTTTTAGAGATGGTATTGATGTGCTGGCCGCGGCTGGAGCAAAATGCGTTATCCAACCTGGCGGAAGCCTTAGGGATGAAGAAGTTATATCTGCTGCCGACGAATTAGGTCTCGTCATGTTATTTACTGGATATCGTCACTTTAGGCATTAATTTATGAAAGTTCTAGTCATTGGAAGTGGCGGCAGAGAGCATGCAATGGCATGGAAACTTTCTCAAAGTAACAAAGTAAATTCTGTTTTTGTTGCACCAGGTAATGGTGGAACTCACCTCAATCCAAAATTCAAAAATATTGATCTGGTTGATATTAATCTTCTTGCAGATTTCGCAATTGAAGAAAAAATTGACCTGACTGTCATTGGCCCAGAACTTCCTCTTTCTAAAGGTATTGTTGATTTATTTCGATCTAAGCATTTAAATATTTTTGGGCCCACTCAAAAAGCTGCTCAACTTGAAAGCTCTAAAGATTTTGCTAAAGATTTCATGTATAGACACAAAATTCCTACTGCAAAATATAAAACATTTAAAATACCTGATGAAGCTCATCGCTATATCGATGAGGAAGGCGCGCCTATTGTAATTAAAGCAGATGGATTAGCGTCAGGAAAAGGTGTCATCGTTGCTATGACGTTAAAAGAAGCTCATGATGCAATCGACTTTATGCTTGTAGACAATAGATTTGGTGATGCTGGAGCCAAGGTAGTTATTGAAGAATTTCTTGAAGGTGAAGAAGCTAGCTTTATGGTGATCTGTGATGGTAAAACAATTCTGCCACTTGCCACGAGCCAAGATCATAAAAGGCTTTTAGATCATGACATGGGGCCTAACACCGGCGGCATGGGAGCATATTCACCTGCACCTATAGTTACTGATGAAATTTATTCTAAAGTTATGAAAGAAATTATCTATCCAACCATCCATGGCATGGCTAATGATGGCATTCCTTTTACTGGATTTCTCTACGCAGGATTAATGATTACCAAAAAAGGTGAAGTAAAAACATTGGAATACAATTGTCGAATGGGGGATCCTGAAACTCAACCCATTCTTATGAGACTTAAAAGTGATTTTTTTGAAATGCTTTACAAATCATCAACTGGACATCTTGACTCAACAGAAATTGAATGGGATAAAAGAACAGCGCTAGCTGTCGTTTTAGCTTCAGCAGGCTACCCTGAAGCTCCAAAATTAAATGACGAAATTCATATTGAAGATCGTGTCATTTCTGATTCTTATATTTTCCATGCAGGCACAATCTTTAGAGATAATAAACTTCTCACTTCGGGAGGTAGAGTTTTGGCTGTCACAGCACTTGGTGATTCTGTCAAAGAAGCTCAATCAAAAGCTTATGAGACTATCAATACTGTCAAATTCAATGGCGCCCAATATCGAAAAGATATAGGTTTCAGAGCGCTAAATAATAACTAAATTGGCTAATCAAAGCTTAAGCCAGTATTTAAAAAATGTTGTAGTTATAGACTAGCCCAATAAATCCTATATCAAGGAAAATAAAATGATTAATTCAAATATAGTTTATGAGTACTTTAACAACCTTCAAATAAATATCGTTGAAACACTTCAGATTGTTGATGGGAAAAACTTTATTAATGATTCATGGCAACGAAAAGAAGGTGGAGGCGGCACTTCTTGCATTTTAGAAAATGGCAATGTATTCGAGAGGGCAGGCGTTGGATTTTCTCATGTTTTGGGTGATAAGCTGCCACGCTCAGCAAGCGTTGCTCATCCAGAAGCAGCAGATAGAAAGTGGGAGGCTATGGGTCTTTCACTTGTCTTACACCCTAAAAATCCATATGCCCCTACAGTGCATATGAATGTAAGATTTTTTATTGCAAAAAAAGAAGGTCTTGAAGATATTTGGTGGTTTGGTGGTGGTATGGATTTAACTCCTTATTATGGCTTTGACGAAGATGCCATTCATTTTCACCAAACACTTAAAACTATGCTTGATCTTTACGATAAAAAGCTTTACTCGGAATTTAAAAAAAATTGTGATGAATACTTTTACTTAAAACACCGTAACGAGCCTAGAGGTATTGGAGGTATTTTTTACGATGATTTTAATCAATTAGGTTTTGATAAATCTTTTAATTTAAATAAATCTGTAGGTGATGTTTTTTTAAATGCATACCTACCTATTCTTCAGAGAAGAAAAAACACTTATTACACAGAAAAAGAAAGAGACTTTCAACTTTATCGACGTGGTCGTTATGTGGAATTTAATTTAATATTTGATCGTGGCACTTTATTTGGTTTGCAATCTAATGGCCGAACTGAATCAATTTTAATGTCTATGCCACCGATGGTTCAATGGAAATATGATTGGAAACCAGAATCAGGCAGTAAAGAAGAAAAGTTATACACATATTTTTTAACAAATAAAGATTGGTTGGGTCATGAATAATCTATTTGCAAAAATTTTGAGAAAAAAACATATAAACCATAAACATCCGGCTCATCTAAAAAAATGTTTAAGTGCACTAGATTTAACACTGCTTGGCATTGGCTGTATTATTGGTACAGGTATATTTGTCTTAACCGGTATTGCAGCTGCAAATCAAGCTGGTCCGGCGGTTATTTTGTCTTTCATAGTTTCAGGTTTTGCATGTGCTTTTGCGGCATTAGCTTACGCAGAATTATCATCATCGATTGGCGGTTGTGGAAGTGCATATGGTTATAGTTATGTTGCATTTGGTGAATTTTTTGCATGGGTTATTGGTTGGATTCTTTTGATGGAGTACGGAATGTCTATTGCTGCAGTTGCAAATGGATGGTCTGGATATTTTAATAATGCACTTACCGCAATGGGTATCGGCCTTCCAGAATCATTATCAAAAGCACCTTCATTAGGAGGTATGGTTAATCTTCCAGCAATGGTCATTATTTTAATTATCATGTCTTTGCTAATTATAGGGGCAAAGCAAAGTGCCAAATTTAATGCAGCAATGGTTTTTATTAAACTTTTAACCATCACACTATTTATTTCGGTCGCTATTTTTAATGTGAATCCATCCAATTGGCATCCATTTATGCCTTATGGATGGTTTTCTACATTACCTGATGGGAAAACTGTTGGCGTTCTCGCAGGTGCTTCATTAGTATTTTTTGCCTATGTTGGTTTCGATGCAGTCTCAACTGCTGCTGAAGAGGCTATCAATCCGCAAAGAGATCTGCCTAGAGGCATTATTGGTTCACTTGCTTTTTGCACAGTGATATACATCATCGTATCTTTATTACTTTCTGGGGTTGTTCCATACCAAGAACTTAATGTGTCTTCCCCTGTAGCTTATGCGCTCCAAAAAATAGGTTTTCAAGGGGCCTCTGCAGTTGTAGCTACCGGTGTTATTACAGGACTTACAACTGTAATGCTTGTGCTTTATTACGCCTTAACAAGAATTATTTTTGCAATGAGTAGGGATGGGTTATTGCCTCATACTTTAAGTGAAGTCAATAAAATCACTAACACACCTGTGAGAGTTATTGTTTTTTGTGGCCTTATCATTTCTTTAATTGCGGGTTTTATACCACTTGGCACTTTAGCTGAAATTGTTAATATTGGAACGTTAGCTGCTTTTGTGATTGTTTCATTAGGAGTGATTTTTATAAGAAAACTTCATAAAAATAATAAAGCGACTTTTAAGAATAAATGGCATCCACTTATCCCTGTTCTGGGAATTTTTTCATGCGGCGCCTTAATGTTTTTCTTACCGCTTGAAACTTGGAGAAGATTTTTAATTTGGATATTGATTGGTATTGTTTTCTACTTTGTTTACTCAATTAAACATAGTCATCTAAATAAAAAACCGGCCTAAGCCGGTTTTTTATTACGCTATTACTTGATTAAAGAGAAAGAACCCATTGAACGATTGTTTTAATGTCTTCGTCTTTAACTTGTGGGCTATTAGCCGGCATTGGAACTGGCCCCCAAACGCCGCTACCACCCGCTTTAACCTTAGCAATTAATTTTGCTTCAGCACCTTTGTCATTTTTATATTTAGCAGCTACTTCTTTGTAAGAAGGTCCAACCACTTTATTTTGAACGCTATGACAAGCTAAACATCCACTTTTTTGAGCTAGCGCTTCAGCGGCTTTAGCATCTGCGGCTTGAGCTTGATTTGCGACGAACGCACCAACCATTGCAATACTTAAAATTACTGATTTCATATTATTTCCACCCTTAAATTGATTTTGCGATAGTTATGATACTCCTAAAATTATTTAAATTAAAAGTAATTTAAATAAAATTAACCCATTAATATTCCTGAACTAAATACTCAGCTATTAGGCTATGGGATTGATTCGGATAAACCATTACACTATTCTCAAGGGCATTAACACTTTCCACACAAATCATTTTTTTCCATTCATGTTCAGTGCCCATATCAACCATAGTTTTAACTTTTTTATCCCAAGGTGTCCAGATAACTGTTGATTCACTATTTTGTTTTTGTATAGTAATTTTTCGATTAAACCCTTCATCATGAATTACACATGTATCTCTTGTATTTAAATAAACCCTATCAAATTCAGCATCAAATTTAATTTGATCTTCTTGAGTAAATTTTTTATACCCTCTGACTTTATCTGAATAGATTTTATTTTCTAATCCCGTCACCTTAATATTTTCTATGTCGCTTATTCCAAAGTAAGTATGGTAGCCCTCGCCAATTAAAAAAGGTTGTTCGGATAGATTGGTTGTTTTAAGGTCTAAATGAATTGAGTTGCCGATTATGATAGAAAGCTCTAAATTAAATTGATATGAAAGCTGTCTATTAACCTCAGGGGTTGGAAGCATTACCAGCGTAACTTTAGTAGCCCCATTTTCTATATCTATAATTTCATTAATACGCCATGGTATGACTCTTGCAAATCCGTGCGGACAAAAACTTCCATCGGTAGGATGTGCTCCAAACCAAGGCCAGCAAATGGGCACACCACCCCGAATAGATCTTCCATGCATATATCTCGCATTACTTGAAAGCCACAATACTTCGTTTTTAACATTGTGGGGCTTCCACTGCATGACATGAGCCCCCTGCAGAGCAATCTTTGCAGAAGCTAATTCATTATTAATTGTGATGAATTTTAGCCCAACTTCATTTTGGCTAATCTTATAGCTTTGAGCAGAGGATATATTTTTTTCACTTATCATTTTAAAAATTATATTTCTTCTAACTTCGAAATATCTCGAATAGCGCCTTTATCAGCACTTGTCGTCATTAATGCGTAAGCTCTTAATGCTTGAGATACTTTTCTGTTTCTTGGCTTAGGCTTCCAAGCATCCTTGCCTTTAGCATTCATTTTATTTTTTCTTAGAGTGAGAGTCGCATCATCGATCATTAAATCAATTTTTCTATTTGGAATATCAATTTCTATCTGATCATTTTCTTCAATCAGCGCAATTTCTCCTTGTTCCGCAGCTTCGGGTGACACATGGCCAATGCTTAGTCCAGAGGTTCCCCCAGAAAATCTACCATCAGTTAAAAGCGCACAAACTTTGCCAAGATCTTTTGATTTTAAATAGGTAGTTGGATAAAGCATTTCTTGCATACCTGGTCCGCCTCTTGGCCCCTCATATACAATCACAACAACATCGCCTGCAATAATCTTGTCGCCTAAAATAGCTGCAACAGCCTCTTCTTGCGATTCAAAAACACGTGCACGTCCTTTAAATTTCAATATACTTTCGTCGACTCCTGCTGTTTTAACGATACAGCCATTTCGTGCAATATTTCCAAAAAGAACAGCAAGTCCACCATCTTGACTATAAGCATTCTCTTTATTTCGAATACAGCCAGAAGTTCTATCATCATCTAAAGTTGGATATAGCATGCTTTGACTAAATGCAATTGTCGTGGGTATGCCTCCTGGTGCAGCACGGTAAAAATTTCTTACTTCTTCATTTTTAGTTGACACAATATCCCAATGATCTATTGCTTCCCCTAGAGTTTTAGAATGGACCGTAGAAACATCTCTGTGAATTAAAGATGCACGATCAAGCTCCCCTAAAATTCCCATCACACCGCCTGCCCTATGAACATCTTCCATATGGAACTTGGCTGTAGCAGGCGCTACTTTTGCTAAACAAGGTACTTCTCTTGAAATGCGATCTATATCTTTCATTGTGAAATTTACTTTAGCTTCATGAGCTGCCGCAAGTAAATGAAGAACAGTATTTGTAGAGCCCCCCATGGAAACATCTAGGCTCATGGCATTTTCAAAAGCTTTAAAATTTGCAATATTTCTAGGCAGCACACTTTCATCATCTTTTTCGTAATATCGCTTAGCTAAATCAACAATTAATTTTCCGGCATCTTGGAATAACTTTTTTCTAGCCGCATGCGTAGCTAGAGTGCTTCCATTGCCAGGCAAGCTTAATCCTAAGGCCTCCGTTAAACAATTCATTGAGTTTGCTGTAAACATTCCAGAACATGATCCACATGTTGGACAAGCTGATCGTTCAATTTCATCAGAGCTTTTATCAGAGACTCTTGTATCAGCACCAGCTACCATTGCATCTACCAAGTCTAATTTCTTTATTTCATTATTCCAATTAACCTTTCCAGCTTCCATGGGTCCGCCTGAAACGAAGACTACAGGAATATTAATTCTGAGAGCCGCCATGAGCATACCGGGCGTTATCTTGTCGCAATTTGATATACAAACAATGGCATCTGCACAGTGAGCGTTTACCATATATTCGACGCTGTCTGCAATAAGATCTCTGCTTGGTAAGCTATATAACATGCCATCATGTCCCATAGCTATACCATCATCTACTGCAATGGTATTAAATTCTTTCGCAACGCCACCATGCTTTTCAATTTCTCTTGCTACAAGCTGTCCTATATCTTTTAGATGAACATGACCCGGAACGAATTGAGTAAATGAATTACAAACTGCAATAATTGGCTTTGAAAAATCTTCATCTTTCATGCCTGTGGCTCGCCAAAGCGCGCGAGCACCAGCTTGATTTCTACCATGGGTTGTCGTTTTAGAGCGATATATGGGCATAATGGCCTCTTAAATTACAATTAATTTAAATAATTATTTTAACTTATAATGACATGAATCTTATGCTTATTCATCCTCACATAGATCCTGTTGCGTTTAATCTTGGGCCGTTTCAAATTCATTGGTACGGAATCATGTATCTTTTTGCTTTTTTAGGATTTCTTCAGTTAGGTAAAGTTCAAATCAAAACACGTCCGTGGCTATCCTGGAATGAAAAGATGCTAGATGACGCTTTCTTTTATGGGGCTATAGGTGTCATTGCCGGTGGTCGATTAGGTTACATCTTATTCTATCAACTGCAATATTATCTTCGAGAACCGATTGAGATCATTGCGTTATGGAAAGGCGGCATGTCATTTCATGGAGGATTTTTAGGTGTAGTTATTGCTATGATTCTCACAGCTAAAAAATATAAAATAACTTTACTTTCAGTTTTAGATTTCATTGCCCCGTTGGTTCCTCTAGGGCTTGCTTTTGGTCGGATTGGAAATTTTATTAATGCGGAGCTATGGGGCAGGCCAACACAATTTTTCTTAGCTATGGTCTTTCCGAATGTAGATGACATTCCAAGACACCCCTCTCAACTTTACGAGAGCTTCTTTGAAGGTTTCGTTATGTTTGTATTGCTTTGGTTATATTCCAATCAAAAAAGGAAAGCAGGCCAGATAGCTGCTTTATTCTTAATACTATACGGAACGTTTAGGTTTTTAATTGAATTTACAAGAGAGCCTGACTCATTCTTAGGTTTGCTCTTTTTAAATCTTTCAATGGGTCAATGGTTGTCTATTCCAATGCTCTTGGTTGGCATTTATCTTTTTAAGAAAAACTAACAGCAGCGTTTTATACCGCTCCATTTTTTTTCAAGCGTAGCTTGATAAAATTTTTTTTTACTCATCAATTTATGTTTACTTGAACATTTCTTATGATTCTTCAAATATAGATCGTAAAGATCGTCTCCTGATAGTCTGCGCAAGAATTTATATATTGATTTAATTACTTTTAACATAATTTATTAATTCTTTTTGAAAAATGAAATTCTTAGCATATCAACAACAACTGTCCACAAAATAATAAGTAAAAATAAAGTAATGAATGCATCTAATTTTTGATTAAAAATTAATTGGTGAGTAATGGAAATTTTATTGTCTTCGATGAGCCCAATATTTATTTTATCCGTAAGATCTCTGGCTGCTGCAATAAATCCAACCCTAATGTCTTGGCTAAATATTTTTTGATAGGCAGCTGTCGTCGTCACAATAATCAACCAAACTAAAGGCAGTCCTGTTACCCAAGCATATTTTAATTTATTTGATTTGATAAGAATGCCAGTGCCTACAGATAATGCAATGGCTGCAAGCATCTGATTTGCCATGCCAAACAACGGCCATAAAATATTTACTCCGCCGTTGGGATCTATCACACCAATGTACAAAAAATATCCCCAACAACTTACAACAATTGCGCTACTTAAAATAATAGATGGCATCCATGATGTTTGTCCAAACCTCGGATAAATATTACCAATCATGTCTTGCAGCATAAATCTTCCAACACGAGTTCCTGCATCTAGCGTAGTAAGAATAAATATTGCTTCAAACATAATGGCAAAGTGATACCACATCGCTAATAAATTTGTACCAAAAGCTTTGCCAAATATGTTTGCCATGCCTACTGCCAATGAAGGAGCGCCACCTGTTCTCGCAAAAAGCGATGTTTCGCCCATATTTTTTGCAAGTAATTCCATTTCTTCAACTGTTACTTTAAATCCCCAGGAATTGATTTTTTGAATGGCTCCCACAGCTTCTGCTCCAACCACGCCCACAGGACTATTAATTGCAAAAAAGATACCTGGTTCTAATACTGTTGCAGCTATCAAGGCCATAATGGCTACGAAAGATTCTAGAAGCATTGCTCCATAGCCAATCATAGGAATATATTTTTCATTATCTAATAATTTAGGGGTTGTACCTGATGCTATTAAAGAATGAAATCCGGAAATAGCGCCACACGCTATGGTAATAAAAACAAAAGGGAATACGCTTCCCCCAAAAATAGGGCCTGTGCCGTCAGTAAATTGAGTTAATGCAGGCATTTTAATCTCCGGTTGCAATGTCATAATTGCAACAGCTAAAACAATCACTGTGCCCAATTTTACAAAAGTCGATAGATAATCTCTCGGGGCTAATAGAAGCCAAACCGGAAGAACTGCTGCTGCAAAGCCATAAAAAATAACGGCCCACGCCAATGTCAAGCTGTCATGATCAAAATAAGCTCTTAAGGTTTGCGAATGATCAATTAAACCTCCAGCAAAAACAGCTAGAAGCAATAATCCAAATCCAATTAAAGATGCTTCAAGCACTCTTCCTGATCTGATGGATCTTAAGTAAATGCCAATAAAAATTGCTATGGGTATAGTTGCAGCAACTGTTGATGTTGCCCAAGGGCTATGTTTCATAGCATTTACAACTACCAATCCTAAAACGGCAATCAAAATAACCATGATTAAAAAAGTACCAATCAATGAAGCAGTTCCGCCAATCACACCAATCTCATCTCTTGCCATTTGCCCTAAGCTTTTTCCGTTACGTCTCATCGAAAAAAATAGTGTGGTCATATCTTGGACGGCGCCCCCCAATACAGCACCTATGAGTATCCATAACATTCCTGGAAGATAACCAAACTGTGCGGCTAATGTAGGGCCGACAAGAGGCCCCGGTCCGGCTATAGCAGCGAAATGGTGGCCAAATACAATCCATTTATTTGTAGGAATAAAATCTTTATCATTTCTTAGTCTTAAAGCTGGCGTTTTTTTGTGTTCGTCAATAACTAAAACTTTTGCCGCAATCCAGCTTGCATAAAACCTGTAGGCAATCATGAATACACAAATAGCTGCTGTAATAAACCAAACAGCATTGATGCTTTCATTTCGACTCAGTGCAATCGTCGAAAAAGCAAGAGCTCCTAATATAGCTATTAAAAACCAAACTATATTTTTTAAATATTTTTTAATCATGATGTATCCAAACTTGATGTTTAAATTAATTTATTGCCATATATCTTTGATATACTTATTTCCCATTTATTCTTTTAATTATATGCAATTAATAAAAATTAAAAAAACTAATTTAATTGTAAGTACGTAAATCTTATCTTGGCAGCTCATAAAATCATTCTTGGCGTTACTGGAGGTATAGCCGCTTACAAAGCTGCTGAATTAACTCGCCTTCTTATTAAAAACGATTTTGATGTTCAAGTTGTGATGACTGAGTCTGCTAGCCATTTCATTACACCGCTTACTTTCCAGGCTTTGTCGGGTAAAGAAGTATTAACAAGTTTATGGAAAAGTAACGCTGGCAATGGGATGTCACATATAGAGTTATCAAGAAATTATGACCTCATTGTGATTGCTCCAGCCAGTGCTAATTTCCTAGCAAAATTAACACATGGTTTTGCTGATGATCTTTTGTCTTCTTTAAGTTTAGCGAGGTCTTGTCCAATTGCTTTAGCACCAGCCATGAATGTCCATATGTGGACCAATGCAGCTACTCAGCGCAATGTTTCTCAATTAAAGAAAGATGGTGTCTTATTTTTTGGTCCAGATTCGGGCGAGCAAGCATGCGGTGATGTAGGTATCGGAAGAATGATGGATGCTGAAGAATTATTTAGATCAATTCAAAATTATCTCACGCCGAAATTACTTAAAAATAAAAGGTTGTTAATAACTTCTGGTGGCACAATTGAAATGATAGACGATGTAAGAGGCATTACAAATCTTAGCTCGGGTAATATGGGTGCTGCTATCGCTAATACTGCTGAATCTATGGGTGCATCTGTCACTTTAATTTCATCAACACAACAAATTTTTTCAGAAAATATAAATGTCATTCATACAAGCGATGCGCATTCTATGCACCAAGCCGTGCTAGAACATATAAACAATCAAGATATTTTCATTAGTGTAGCGGCTGTTTCTGATTACAAGCCAAAAGAAATATTTAAAGGTAAATTAAAAAAAGATAATTTAGATATGACACTTCAGCTCACTCCTACAATCGATATTCTCAAAGAAATAGGATTATCTAAAAATAAAATATTTAAAGTAGGCTTTGCAGCAGAAAGTGAAAATCTGATTGAGAATGCACAAAAAAAATTGAAGGAAAAAAATTTAGATTTAATTGTGGCAAACTTAATTCATGAATCCATGGGCCTTGAAGACACTAAGATTTCAATAATTGATAAAAACAATGTTATTGACGTACCAAAATCAAATAAAATGGTTGCAGCAAAAGCTATTTTGAATGAAATAGCTCATCGCATACATTCGGATAAATAATATGAGTCTAACTATTGATTTTAAAATTTTGGATAAACGTATCGAGGAAATGATACCTAATTATGCTTCACCAGGTTCAGCTGGTCTCGATCTTCGAGCATGTACTGAACACATACAAACTATCAATCCTGGCGAAACATTTCTTATACCCACTGGCATTTCTATCTTTATTAAAGACCCTGCTTATGCAGCTCTTATTCTTCCCAGATCAGGTTTAGGACATAAGCACGGGATTGTTTTAGGGAATTTAGTAGGTCTAATTGATTCGGATTATCAAGGTCAATTGCTCGTTTCTTGCTGGAATCGAAGCGAAAATGCTTTCCTGCTCAACCCTATGGAGCGTATAGCCCAGCTTGTCATTGTTCCCGTTATCCAGGCCAAATTTAACTTGGTAGACGAATTCCCTCAGACTGAAAGAGGTGAAGGCGGCTTTGGAAGTACAGGTAAAAACTAACGAATTCACTTGAAAAGACAGTGGGTTATGTGGTTTAATAGCACTCTTTTTCGAAATTATTGTAATAAATAAAGGATTTAAATTATGGCTCGCGTATGTCAATTAACCGGCAAAAAACCAATGTCAGGAAACAACGTATCTCACGCCAATAACAAGACCAAAAGACGCTTTTTACCTAATTTACAAAACCGTAAATTCTGGGTTGAAACAGAGAATCGTTGGGTTTCAATGAGAATTACTAATGCTGCGCTAAGAACAATCGACAAGCTAGGCATTGATGCTATTGTTAAAAAAATGCGTGCAGCTGGCCAGAAAATTTAAGGAATATATATGCGTGAAAAAATCAAATTAGAATCTAGTGCGGGTACTGGGCATTTCTACACAACAACAAAAAACAAAAGAACGATGCCTGATAAAATGGAAATCAAAAAATTTGATCCTGTTGTCAGAAAACATGTCGTTTATAAAGAAGCTAAAATTAAATAATTTTTAGTTTTAAATCAGTAAAATAAAAAAAGCCAGCTTTAGCTGGCTTTTTTTATTAATACAAGAATAATTTATTATTCTGCTACAGCTTCTTCTTTAGGAGCTGTTGCTGCAACTTCGACAATAGGTCTATCTACAAGCTCAACAAAGGCCATAGGCGCATTATCTCCGTCTCGGAAGCCACATTTTAATATTCTTAAATAGCCACCTTTTCTTGTGTTATATCGCGGGCCTAATTCAGCAAATAATTTAGTCACAATATCTCTATCTCTTAAGCGACTAAAAGCTAAACGTCTATTAGATAAAGTTGCATTTTTTGCTAATGTAATAAGAGGCTCAGCCACTTTCCTAAGCTCTTTAGCTTTAGGTAATGTAGTTTTAATAATCTCATTTTTTAACAAAGAGGTAGCCATATTTCTCAACATTGCTTGTCGATGACTGCTCGTTCTGTTTAGTTTTCTATGACCATTTGCGTGACGCATACTCTTACCCTCAAATTTTTCTTATTTAATAATTACGCTTTTTCTAAACCTGCTGGAGGCCAATTTTCTAGTTTCATACCCAAAGTTAAACCTTTAGAAGCAAGAACATCCTTAATCTCATTAAGTGATTTTCTTCCAAGATTTGGAGCTTTTAAAAGCTCATTTTCAGTTCGTTGAATTAGATCGCCAATGTAATAAATATTTTCTGCTTTTAAGCAGTTTGCAGATCTTACAGTGAGCTCTAGATCGTCAACGGGTCTTAATAAGACAGGATCAACTTGGGGCGCTTGCTTTACTTCAACCTCAGTTAAAGCACTTTCTAAGTTTGCAAATACAGAAAGTTGTCCCATTAAAATTCTAGCAGCGTCTCTAATCGCTTGTTCAGCATCAATAACGCCATTAGTTTCAACGTCCATGATTAATTTATCTAAGTCTGTTCTTTGTTCTACACGAGCGCTTTCAACAAAATAACTTACTTTATTGATTGGGCTGAAAGAAGCATCTACCATAATAAAACCTAAGGTTTTATCTTCTTGATTCGATTTTCTTCTTGCTGGAACAGGTTGATAACCTCTGCCCATTTCAACCTTAACTTCTAGATTTAATTTTCCACCTTTTGTAAGATGCGCAATCAAATGATTCGGGTTAATAATTTCAGCATCATGATTTGTTTCAAAATCAGCAGCCGTTACAGGGCCTTCAGTAGTTTTGTTTAGCGTGAGGATTGTCTCAGATTTATTATGTAGCTTTAATGCAACACCTTTTAAATTCAAGAGAATATCAACTACGTCTTCTTGCACGCCGTCTAAAGTTGAATATTCATGAACTACGCCATCAATTTTCACTTCAGTAATCGCATAGCCAGGAATTGAGGACAATAAAACACGTCTTAATGCATTACCTAAAGTAAAGCCAAAACCCCTTTCCATAGGCTCTAAAGTAACGCGAGCTCTTACTGGGTTTATAACTTCAACATTTACAATTCTTGGTTTTAAATATTCTGTAGGACTATTTTGCATTATGTATCCTTATCAATAATTCTTATTTAATTATTTTGAGTAGAGCTCAACAACAAGTGATTCATTGATTGTTGCAGGCAAATCATCACGTAGTGGTTTATTTTTGAATGTACCTTTAAGGCCTTTTACGTCAACCTCAATCCATTCTGGAAAGCCCCTTTGTTCTGCAGCTTCAATCGAACCTTTAATTCTTAATTGTTGCTTAGATGCTTCTGCAACTGAGAGCACGTCGCCTGGCTTCACTTGATAGGAAGGGATATTTACTCTTTGGCCATTTACTAAAAGACTGTTATGTCTTACGATTTGTCTAGCCTCTGTGCGCGAAGCACCAATGCCCATTCGATAAGCAACGTTATCTAATCTGCACTCTAAAAGCTGTAAAAGATTTTCGCCGGTAATGCCTTTTTTTCTTTCCGCTTCAGCATAGTAACTTCTAAACTGCGCTTCTAAGATTCCATAAATTCTTCTGAGCTTTTGTTTTTCTCTTAATTGAACGCCGTAATCTGATAAACGACTCGCTCTTCTTTGTCCGTGTTGGCCAGGAGGAAAATTACGCTTTTCAATAGCGCATTTATCAGTAAAACATTTTTCGCCTTTAAGAAAAAGTTTTTCGCCTTCTCTTCTACATTGACGACATTTAGGATCTAGATTTCTTGCCAAAATAACTCTCCTGTTTCAATGAGCAATTCAATGCTCAACTTATTAAATTCTTCTTTTCTTAGGTGGACGGCAACCATTATGTGGCACTGGCGTCACATCTTGAATGCTTGTGATTTTAAATCCTGCAGCATTAAGAGCTCGCACTGCAGATTCTCTTCCAGGGCCTGGTCCTTTAATTTTTACTTCAAGATTTTTTACACCACACTCTTGAGCTGCCTTACCTGCTGCTTCAGCTGCTACCTGCGCTGCAAAAGGCGTACTTTTTCTTGAGCCTTTAAATCCAGCGCCGCCAGATGTTGCCCAAGATAATGCGTTACCTTGTCTGTCTGTAATTGTGATGATTGTGTTATTGAAAGATGCGTGAACGTGAGCAATACCTTCAGCTACGTTTTTCTTAACTTTCTTTTTTACACGAACATTAGCTTTTGTTGCCATAAATAATCCTTAAACCTTTTTTATTTAGCCTGTTTAATTGCTTTAACAGGGCCTTTTCTTGTTCTTGCATTCGTTTTAGTTCTCTGACCTCTCACTGGAAGACCTCTTCTGTGTCTTACACCTCGATAACAACCAAGATCCATTAATCGTTTAATGTTCATTGTGACTTCTCTTCGTAAGTCACCTTCAACTTTAATTTTTGCTACTTGATCGCGAAGCTTTTCTACATCAGCATCGTTCAAATCTTTTAATTTAGCAGTCGCAATGATTCCCGCCGCAACACAGATTTTCTTTGCGGTATTTCTTCCAATGCCATAAATTGCTGTTAAAGCAATTTCTGCATGTTGATG
Organism: Pseudomonadota bacterium; assembly: GCA_041180025.1. Taxonomy (GTDB): domain Bacteria; phylum Pseudomonadota; class Gammaproteobacteria; order Burkholderiales; family Methylophilaceae; genus Methylopumilus. The sequence continues at coordinate 28,721 of JBEGSH010000050.1, forward strand.
ATCGGGTACATTTACCCCAGCAATACGAGCCATAACTTACTCCAAAAAAAATGGCAAATTAAATAAAAAGCCTTATATTTTAACAGGTTGTTGAATTTTTAACAATTAACAACCTACCCTTATCCTTGTCGTTGCTTATGTCGAGGATCTGAGCAAATTACTCTCACAACACCTCTTCTTCTGACAACTTTACAGTTTCGGCATAATGTTTTTACGGATGCGCGAACTCTCATTTTTATACCTCTTAAATTTTAATTAATATTACTTATTTAACCCTGAACGTAATTCTTGCTCTGGTTAAATCATAAGGCGTCATTTCAACAGTCACCTTATCTCCTGGAAGAATGCGAATATAATTCATACGCATTTTTCCTGAAATATAACCTAATACAACATGGTCATTTTCTAACTTAACTCTAAAAGTTGCATTTGGAAGATTTTCTATAATCTCCCCTTGCATCTCAATTGTGTCTTCTTTTGCCATTGATTAAAGGTTATCTAAGCGCATTAGCGCCACCTTTAAAGTTAGCTTTTTTAAGCAATCCCTCATACTGATATGACATCAGATGAGATTGAACCTGGGTCATAAAGTCCATCGTTACCACCACAATAATTAATAACGATGTACCTCCAAAATAAAAAGGAACATTAAACTTAAGTATTAAAAACTCTGGCAATAAACACACGAGCGTTATGTACACAGCACCTACTAAAGTTAATCTACCCATTATTTGGTCGATATACTTTGCAGTTTGTTCTCCCGGTCTAATCCCAGGAACAAACGCACCACCTTTTTTCAAGTTATCTGCCGTTTCCTTTGGATTAAAAACCAAAGCAGTATAAAAGAAGCAGAAAAACACTATCGCTACCGCGAATAGAAAAATATAAATAGGTTGTCCTGGTGAAATCGCAGCTCCAATATCCTTAAGCCACAACATTTTTTCACTAGATCCAAACCATCCGGCCAAAGTCGCCGGAAACAAAATAATACTTGATGCAAAAATAGGTGGGATTACACCCGCCATATTCAATTTCAAAGGCAAATGAGAGGTTTGACCCCCATATAATTTATTGCCAACTTGTCTTTTTGCATAGTTAACAGTAATTTTTCTCTGGCCTCTTTCAACAAAAACAACCAGCGCTGTTACTAAAATAGTTGCAGCAAACAAAAAGAAAACTAAGGGAATTGAAAATGCACCCGTTCTAGCTAACTCAAGCGTGCTTCCCAAAGCACTTGGCAATCCTGCCACAATGCCTGAAAAAATAATGATTGAGATTCCATTACCAATACCTCTTTCGGTAATTTGCTCTCCCAACCACATCAGGAACATTGTTCCACTTACTAAAGTTACAACTGTTGTGAGTCTAAAAGCTAATCCAGGATCAAGTACCAACCCTGGCTGAGACTCTAGCGCAATTGAAATACCAAGCGCCTGAAACGCGGCCAGAATAACCGTGCCGTATCTCGTATATTTTGTTATCAACCTTCTACCTGCTTCGCCCTCTTTTTTTAACTGCTCAAGCTGAGGCGATACTACGCTTAATAATTGCATGATGATCGATGCTGAAATATAAGGCATGATCCCTAATGCAAATAATGTAAATCTTTTTAGTGCGCCTCCAGAGAACATGTTAAACATTCCCAAGATGCCGCCACTTTGTGAGTCAAATAATTTTTTAAGCACAAGTGGATCAATTCCAGGTACTGGAATATGAGCACCAAGTCTATACACAACAATAGCGCCCAAAACAAATAATATGCGACCTTTTAATTCGCTTGTTTTACCAAAAGCACCTAATAGATTATCTTGAGCCAAAATTAAATTCTCAAACTTCTACTACTTTTCCGCCTGCCGCTTCAATTGCTGCACGAGCGCCCTTAGTTAGCAATAAACCTTGGATTGTTAATTTTCTTTTTACTTCACCAGATAAATAAACTTTTGCTGTTTTTGCATTATCAGAAATTAATTTAGCTGACTTTAAAACGAGTAAATCAATATTGTCTGACTCAACTAAATTGAGTTCATTTGTTCTAACGCGTGCAGTTAATTTTTGCGTGAGTGATTTAAATCCGCGTTTTGGAAGGCGTCTTTGAATAGGCATTTGACCACCTTCAAAACCAACCTTATGGAATCCACCAGCTCTAGATTTTTGACCTTTGTGGCCACGCCCAGCTGTTTTTCCAAGACCAGAGCCAATACCTCGGCCAACACGTCTTGCTACTTTTTTAGAGCCAACTGCTGGTTTTAATGTATTTAGTTTCATAATTTCTCTTTATATCTTTTCGACTTTAAGTAAATAATTCACTGCATTGATCATGCCTCGAATCGCAGGAGTGTCTTGCAATTCAACCGTATGATGTAATCTTCTAAGGCCTAACCCTTTAACCGTTGCACGGTGAGGCTCAGTTCTTCCAATTAAACTTTTAATTAATGTAACTTTTAAACCAGCTGTGATTTCTTTTTTTGTCTTTGCCATTTGATTAACCTCTAATTTCTTCTACTGATTTACCACGTTTGGCAGCAATTTCAGCAGGTGTATTCATTGACTCAAGTCCATTTAATGTTGCTCTTACAACGTTGTATGGATTAGTTGAACCGATACATTTTGCCAAAACGTTCGTAATACCCATCACTTCGAAAATCGCTCTCATCGCTCCACCAGCAATAATGCCAGTACCTTCTGAAGCTGGTTGAATGAATACTTTTGCAGCGCCATGCTCACCCATCACTGCATGTTGCAAAGTACCATTGTTTAGTTTTACTTTAAGCATGCCTCTTCTAGCCTCATCCATTGCTTTTTGAACAGCTACAGGCACTTCTCTTGCTTTACCTTTACCCATACCAACGGAACCGTCTCCATCACCTACAACAGTTAACGCAGCAAAGCTCATGATTCGACCGCCTTTGACTACTTTAGTAACGCGGTTTACAGCAATCATTTTTTCTCTTAAACCGTCTGTTTGCGTTTGTTGATTTTCTAAATCTTTTGCCATGTTTTGACCTATATAAATTGTTGGGTTAGAAAGACAAGCCGTTTTCTCTAGCAGCATCTGCTAAAGCTTTAACTCTGCCGTGATAGCGATAACCTGATCTATCAAATGCCACATTTGTAATACCGATTTTTTTTGCTTTCTCAGCAATGCGTTTGCCAATTTGAGCTGCTGCCTCAATATTGCCGCCATTCTTTAAAGTTTTTTTAACGTCTGCTTCAAGAGATGAAGCGCTTGCTAAAACTTTATTCTCGCCAGCACTTATGATTTGTGCATAGATATTTGTGTTCGTTCTATGAACACTTAATCTTGTCACTTGAAGCTCAGCAATTTTTGCTCTTGTCTTTTTGGCGCGACGTAAACGGGGGTTCGTATTATACATATCTCAACCTTTATTTTTTCTTAGTTTCTTTGATAATAACGTTCTCATCTGAATAGCGAACGCCTTTACCTTTGTATGGCTCTGGTGGTCTATATGCTCTAATTTGAGCAGCAACCTGACCTATTAATTGCTTATCAGAACCTTTTAAAATAATTTCAGTTTGACTTGGTGTTTCAACTTTAATACCTTCTGGCATTTTGTAATTCACTGGATGTGAAAAACCTAAATCAAGATTAAGGTTTGCACCTTGCGCTTGAGCTTTATATCCAACACCAATTAAAGTTAATTTTCTTACGAATCCTTCAGAAACACCTTTCATCATGTTTGCAACAAGAGCTCGCATAGTTCCAGCCATTGCATTTGCTTGCTGAGATTCGTCTGCTGCTGCAAATGTAATTGCTTGACCATCGTTATTTAATTTAACGTTAGGTGTAATGAACTGATTTAATTTACCCATCGGTCCACTGATTGAAATATTCAAATCGCTGATTGAAACCTCTACTTTGGGAGGAATCGTTACGGGTGCGTTAGCTATACGTGACATATATTATCTCCTTAAGCCACATAGCAAAGCACTTCGCCGCCAATACCCGCAGCTTTTGCTTTTCTATCTGTCATAACTCCCTTAGATGTCGACACAATTGCAACACCAAGACCATTCATTACTTCTGGAATACTCTCACTTGCCTTGTAAACACGTAAACCTGGCTTACTTACTCTTTCAATTTTTTCAATAACAGGTCTGCCGGCATAATATTTCAATTCAATATTTAATACTGGCTTGCCTTGAACTTCGTGTTCAGCATAATTCTCAATATAGCCTTCATCTTTTAAAACATTTGCGATAGCTTTTTTTAGTTTAGATGCAGGCATGGTGATAGATACCTTATTAGTACCTTGACCATTCCTAATTCTGGTTAGCATATCGGCAACTGGATCGCTCATACTCATATTATTTTTCTCCTATTACCAACTTGCTTTAATCACGCCAGGCACTTCGCCTCGCATCATTAAATCTCTTAATTTACTTCGACCAATCCCGAACTTGCTGTAGACGCCTCTTGGACGACCTGTTAGAGAACAACGATTTCTTAATCTAACTGGACTTGAATTGCGGGGTAAACTTTGTAATTTCTGTCTCGCTTCTTGTTTTTGTTCTGAAGATGCGTTGATATCAGAAATAATTTCATTTAAAGCAGCGCGTTTGGCTTTAAATTTCTCAACCATATTGCGTCGTTTTAATTCGCGTTCTGTCATGCACATTTTAGCCATAGTCTAAACCTAGTTTCTAAATGGAAAACTGAACGCAGATAACAATGCTTTTGCTTCTTCGTCAGTTTTTGCTGTCGTTGTAATTGTGATATTCATCCCTCTTAATGCATCGATTTTGTCGTATTCAATTTCAGGAAAAATAATCTGCTCTTTAACACCCATGTTGTAATTTCCACGACCATCAAATGATCTAGCAGAAATACCTCTAAAGTCTCTAATTCGCGGAATTGCGATTGTGACGAGTCGATCTAAGAATTCATACATGCGATCTCTGCGAAGAGTCACTTTACAACCTACCGGATAATCATCACGAATCTTAAATGCTGCCACTGATTTTTTAGCTTTTGTAACAATAGCTTTTTGACCAGCAATTTTTTCCATGTCGCCTACAGCGTGCTCCATGATTTTCTTGTCAGCTACTGCTTCACCTACGCCCATATTCAAAGTAATTTTTTCAATTCTAGGCACTTGCATTGGTGATGTATAACCAAATTGTTCAGTCATTTTTTTAATGACCTCTGTTTTATAAAATTCTTTTAATCGAGCCATTTCTTTTCCTATGCGTCAACTGCTTCGTTGTTTGATTTGAAAACACGGATTTTCTTACCATCGTCCAATTTTTTAATTCCGACTTTGTCAGCTTTTTGAGTCAAGTTATTAAGGAGAGCAACGTTAGAAATATTAAGTGGCATTTCTTTACTTACGATTCCACCTTGAATATTTTTTGCTGGATTAGGTCTGGTATGTTTTTTCACCATATTTAAACCTTCAACCACAACATGGCCTGTTTTAAGCACGCTTAAAACAACGCCTTGCTTACCTTTATCTTTACCTGTATTTAAAACGACTTTGTCACCTTTACGAATCTTATTCATCCGTATACTCCTATAAAACTTCTGGTGCTAATGAAACAATCTTCATGAACCGTTCTGTTCTCAATTCACGAGTCACAGGTCCAAATATACGTGTTCCAATAGGTTCAAACTTACTGTTTAAAAGAACGGCTGCATTTGCATCAAATTTAATTAAAGAGCCATCAGGTCTTCTAACGCCTTTTGCTGTTCTCACAACAACTGCACTATAAACCTCTCCTTTTTTTACTCTTCCTCTAGGAGCTGCGTCTTTAATACTTACTTTGATAATGTCGCCAATACTTGCATAACGTCGTTTTGAGCCGCCCAATACCTTAATGCACATTACTGAACGTGCGCCAGTATTGTCAGCAACTTCTAATCTTGACTGCATTTGAATCATGAATTTATCTCCAACTTAATCCGTTATTACTAAAGCCAGCTTTTAAATTAGCCGATATACTACGGTCAGTATTGGGGGGTTAGCTTATAAACTTATAGTTTATGAACCCCAAAAAAGTCTCGCATTATATGCTATTTACTTCTTAATCTCAACTTCTTAAAACTAAACCTGAACTGCCTTTGTAACTATTTTACTAACGACCCATGTTTTAGTTTTTGAAATAGGACGATTTTCTGTAATAACAACCAAATCACCTTCCTTGCTTTCATTTTTTTCATCATGAGCATGAAATTTATTCGACTTAACAATCACTTTGCCAATCAAAGGATGCTTTACTTTTCTTTCAACTAATACAGTTACTGTCTTATCCATCTTGTCGCTTACAACTCTGCCCGTAAAGGTTCTAACAACTTTTTTTGTATCAGTCATATTTAAGCCTGTTTAACTTTCTCGCCAAGAACTGTTTTAACTCTTGCGATATCACGTTTAATTTTAGCAATCTGATCAACCTTGTTTAATTGTTGAGTTGCCAATTGCATTTTCAATGAGAACTGGGCTCTTCTTAGCTCCAATAACTCGGTACCCAATTCTTCGGTTGTCTTTTTTCTTAAATCAGCTGTTTTCATATTAGCCTCCGATATGACGAGTAATAAAGGTTGTTTCGATTGGAAGCTTAGCTGCTGCTAATTTAAATGCTTCTCTCGCTAATGCCTCAGTTACTCCGTCCATTTCATATAACATCTTTCCAGGCTGGATTTGAGCTACGTAGTACTCTGTACTACCTTTACCATTACCCATACGAACTTCAGCAGGTTTTTTTGAAATTGGTTGATCTGGGAAAATACGAATCCATACACGGCCGCCACGTTTAATGTGACGTGTCATCACTCGACGTGCAGCTTCAATTTGACGTGCTGTTAGACGACCACGTCCAATAGCCTTCAAACCGAAATCACCAAAACTTACTTTATTTCCTGTCGTTGCAATGCCTTTATTTCGGCCTTTTTGCATCTTACGAAATTTTTGTCTAGCCGGTTGTAACATCTTTAGCCCTCGACTTTCTCACTTTTTTTTCTGGCTCTTGTGCCGTTGTTTCTTCTTTTTTAACTCTTGGTTTTCTTGGTTTTTTTTCTTCAGCTGTTTTTTCAATTGCTGGATTTGCAGCATCTAATGACTGTGAAGTGTCTTTTGTATTGTCTTCAAATAACTCGCCTTTAAAGACCCATACTTTAATGCCAATAATTCCGTAAGTTGTTTTTGCTTCGGCAACACCGTAATCTATGTCAGCTCTAAGTGTATGAAGAGGCACTCTGCCTTCTCTATACCATTCTGTTCTTGCAATTTCGATACCATTTAAACGGCCAGAACTCATAATCTTAATACCTTGAGCACCAAGTCTCATTGCATTCTGCATTGCTCTTTTCATTGCACGTCTAAACATCACACGTTTTTCTAATTGTTGCGCGATACTTTGTGCAATAAGCGTAGCGTCGATTTCTGGTTTACGCACCTCTTCAATATTCAAATGAACTGGAACACCCATAAGCGCTTGTAAACTTGATCTTAATGTTTCAATATCTTCACCTTTTTTTCCAATTACAATGCCAGGTCTTGCTGAAAAAATTGTAATCTTTGCATTTTTCGCAGGACGCTCAATAAGAATTTTACTTACCGCAGCATTCGCTAACTTCTTATTTAAAAATTCTCTAACCTTGATGTCATTGTTTAACATCGCAGGAAAATTTTTACTATTAGCATACCAACGTGATGTCCAATTTTTTTGAACACTTAAGCGGAAACCAATTGGATGAATTTTTTGACCCATATTTTTTTCTCTTTAGTTACCGACTGTCACTTTAATGTGACAAGTTGGTTTTGTGATTTTCCCTGCACGACCTTTAGCGCGAGCACGGATACGTTTTAAAATAATGCCTTTATCTACATAAATTGTTTTGATAAACAATTCATCTATATCAGCCCCATTATTATGTTCAGCATTTGCAATTGCAGACTCCACAACTCGCTTAATAATTTCAGCACCTTTTTTTGGGCTGAAATTCAGTATATTGAGTGCGTAATCTACTTTTTTTCCTCTTACTAAATCAGCAACTAATCTTGCTTTTTGAGGAGATAAACGAACGCCTTTAAGAACAGCTGAAACTTCAGTAGCCATTTTTATACCTTAGCCTTTCTATCAGCAGCGTGACCTTTAAAGGTTCTTGTTAATGCGAATTCGCCTAATTTATGTCCAATCATATTTTCTGTAATTAATACAGGTACATGTTGTTTGCCATTATGAATTGCAATGGTAAGACCAATGAAGTTAGGTAAGATGGTTGATCTTCTTGACCAAGTTTTAATTGGTTTGCGATCACGATTACCTGAAGCAACTTCAACTTTCTTAGCCAAGTGTGCATCAATGAATGGTCCTTTTTTAACTGAACGTGCCATATCTATTACCTCTTATTCGCTGGACGACGACTGACGCGCATATTGTCAGTACGTTTATTTGTTCTTGTTCGATAGCCTTTAGTTGGAGTTCCCCAAGGGCTTACTGGATGCATACCAGCCGCAGTTTTTCCTTCACCACCACCATGAGGGTGATCGACGGGGTTCATAACCACACCGCGCACTGTTGGTCTAACGCCTCTCCATCTCATAGCACCTGCTTTACCGATAGATCTAAGAGAATGTTCTTCGTTACCGACTTCACCTAAAGTTGCTTTGCAATCTACATGTACTTTTCTTACTTCACCTGAACGAAGTCTTAACTGAGCATATGTACCTTCTCTTGCTAAAAGCTGTACAGAAGTTCCAGCAGAACGGGCCATTTGTGCGCCTTTGCCAGGTTGTAATTCGATACAATGAATTGTGCTACCTACAGGAATATTTCTTAATGGCATTGCATTACCATTTTTAACAGGTGCTTCAGAGCCGCTAATTAATTCAGCGCCGACAGCTACACCTTTAGGAGCAATGATGTATCTTCTTTCACCATCTGCATACAAAAGAAGTGCGATATTTGCAGTTCTATTTGGATCGTATTCAAGATGTTCTACTTTTGCAGGAATGCCATCTTTATTTCGCTTGAAATCAATCATTCGATAATGTTGTTTATGACCGCCGCCATGATGACGAATAGTAATAACGCCACGGCTATTTCTTCCGGCATGTTTATTCTTTTTTTCGAGTAAAGGTGCGAAAGGTTTGCCTTTATGTAGGTCAGGGTTAACGACCTTAACAACTGCGCGTCTTCCTGGGGAGGTTGGTTTTACTTTAACTAAAGCCATTTTTTATCCTTATTCGCCGCTCGCAAAATTAATCTCTTGGCCTGGCTTAAGACTTACATAAGCCTTTTTCCAATCATTTCTTTTACCAAATGAACGGCCTGCTCTTTTTACCTTGCCACCTACGTTGAGTAATGTCACAGCTTTCACTTCAACTTTAAACATTAATTCAACAGCAGCTTTAATTTCTGACTTAGTCGCATCAGTTCTTACTTTGAATGCCACTTGATTATGTTTGTCAGCAACAAATGTTGCTTTCTCAGTAATTTGTGGCGCTAAAATAACTTGAATAATACGATCTTGTGTATGGACTATTTGACTCACGCTAGCATCTCCTCAAGTTTTTTAAGTGCACCAGCTGTAGCTACTACATTTGGAAACTGAACTAAACTTACTGGGTCAGCATATTGCGCTTCTACAACCATTACGTTAGTTAAATTTCTTGATGATAAATATAAATTTTCATCAAACGCATCCGTTAAAACTAAAACACCTTGTGTATATCCCATGTCTTTAATTTTATCGACGAGTTGTTTTGTTTTTGGTGTCTCTACTTTAAATTCCTCAACGATACTTAATCTCTCTTGTCTTACTAATTCAGACAAAATAGATCTCATACCTACGCGGTATGCTTTTCGATTCATTTTGTGAGAGAAATTTTCATCAGGTGAATTTGGGAATGTTCTACCGCCTCCACGCCATATAGGGCTTGAAGTCATACCAGAACGTGCATTACCTGTACCTTTTTGTGCATAAGGTTTGCGAGTACTATGTTTTACAGTGCCTCTTGTTTTTTGTGAGCGCGTTGCAACGCGCGCATTAGCCATATATGCCACAACTAATTGATGAACAAGAGCCTCATTGAATTCACGGCCAAATAATGCGTCAGAAACTGTAACGCTTTTCTTAGCAGCTTTTCCGTTTTTATCGAGTAATTTTAATTCCATTATTTGCTCACTTTCACAGCTGCACGAACTAAAACATCGCCGCCTTTAGAGCCTGGAACTGCTCCTTTAATGAGGATTAAATTTTTTGTAGCGTCTACACGAACGATTTCTAAATTCTGTGTTGTTACTTTCACAGCACCCAAATGACCAGACATGCGTTTACCTGGGAAAACTCGGCCTGGATCTTGAGCCATACCGATTGAACCTGGAACATTGTGTGATCTTGAGTTACCGTGTGATGCACGATTTGAGCTGAAGTGATATCTTTTAATAACACCAGCATAACCTTTACCAATTGATGTACCTGTGACATCAACAAGCTGGCCTTCTTTGAAGTTTTCTACTGTGATATTCGTGCCTAAAGGGAAATTCGCTACATCTTCTTCTTTGATTGCAGTTTCGTGTAATCCAGTACCTGCTGTTACACCTGCTTTAGCGTAATGTCCTGTAAGTGCTTTATCAAGCTTGGTAGCTTTTGTCGCACCATAGGCTAATTGGAGGCTAGTATAGCCATCCGAAGCGATTGTTTTGATCTGTGTCACGCGGTTAGGTAAAACTTCAAGTACCGTTACAGGAATGCTAGTGCCATCCTCTGTAAACACCCTTGTCATACCAACTTTGCGACCAATAAGCGCTAAGCTCATGATCGTATCCTTAAATTATTATTATTAAACGAAACCGATTACAATTGACCGATTTCTACAAAGAGCGCGGAATTATACCTAACGCTTTAAACTTTTACAACTTAATTTCTACATCAACCCCAGCAGCTAAATCCAGCTTCATTAAAGCATCCACTGTTTTATCTGTAGGATCTAAGATATCCATCAATCTTTGATGAGTTCTTATTTCAAATTGATCGCGTGATGTCTTATTCACATGTGGCGATCTTAAAATATCGAATCTTTCAATTCGAGTAGGTAGTGGGACAGGTCCTTTAACAACAGCACCTGTTCTTTTTGCGGTTTCAACGATTTCTTGAGCTGATTGATCGATTAAACGATAATCAAACGCTTTCAAACGTATACGAATTTTCTGACTTTGCATTTTTTACTACCTTTCCAAAGAGCGAATACCTTGCGGTATTAATTTTTAAAAAACTATTCAATCACCTTAGCAACAACACCAGCACCTACTGTGCGGCCACCTTCACGAATCGCAAAGCGTAAACCTTCTTCCATCGCGATTGGTGCAATGAGTGTTACTGTAATTGACAC
>JBEGSH010000051.1:0-28243 GCA_041180025.1 Pseudomonadota bacterium
TATATGGCCAGGTAGCTCAGTCGGTAGAGCAGCGGATTGAAAATCCGCGTGTCGGCAGTTCGATTCTGCCCCTGGCCACCATTCAAATTTTAAGTACGATCTAAGGAAAGTAATGAAAAAAAATACAAAAGTAACAATAGCGGTTGCATTAATTGGTTTAGTTGCAACAGCAGCTGTAACATTCAAATATGTTAATGCAAGAGTAAAAATTAAAGAATTAGAAGCTGTTTCTCGCCTACAAAATTTAACTTTAATAGCTATTGGCAATAAAGATTATGTTCTCGCATGTAAATCACAAAGCGAAGCAGAAGAATACTTAGGTAAAGTGCACTCAAAAGCTGAAGACCTGCTTGGTATGATCCACAAGAGCAATCAAGAGCTTTGTGCTAAGGCTCAGCAATCTCAATCGAAATAATTTCGAATTAAAAAGTCTTAAAAAAGCCAGCTTGTGATTCACTTGCTGGCTTTTTTATTTGAATCTACTCAAATACGCTAGATTTAGAAGTTAGAACTTTTGTCATAATTTATTAACAATCATATTCTAAAATGATGTCTTGCATCAAAAGTGCAAAATATTTATATAACCCAAAAGGAAAAGAAATGAAAAAGTCAGTACGTTTAAGTCTTATTATTGTCGCTGCTGTTGCAGCAATTTCAACTACAGTGGCTGCGTCCACATTCATTCAAAGCAATGAAAAACTTCACGAATTAGAGCGTGCAGCACGCTTACAAAATTTAAGTGTGATCGCTGTTAAAAATAACGATTTTGTACTTGCTTGCAAAGCGCAAACTGAGGCTGAAAAAGCACTTGCACGAGCCAATCTTCGCTCAGAAGACATTGTAGGCATGGTAAACAAATCAAGTGGTGAGCTTTGTTCAAAAGCTACAAAAGTGATCGCTTTAAAATAACTGGTCACTGATTTAAAAAAACCCACTTCATGTGGGTTTTTTTATTTCTCTAAAAATACTCAGTTACTTTGAGATTGGTGAACTTTCTTATATCATGCCTACCTAAGAGAGTATGTGTATATTAAGAATACTTTCAAATTCAACATAATCAAGAAGGAATCATAGATGGAAAACTCTGGCACTTTTAAAAACATCATCATTGCAATCTTAATCGCAGTAGCAGGTTATTTTTCATATAGCGCTTATAACGCTGAAGATCAATTAAGCGCACAAACTGCAGAAATTAAAAATTTAAATGATCAAATTTCAACACTTAACCAAAAAGTGACTGATTATGAAAAAGCTGACGCTCAAAAGAAAGCTATTGTGGCTGACTTAGAAGCAAAAGTAACAGCGCAAAGCAAAGATCTTGAAGATCTTAAGGCTCAACTTGCAAAATCTATTAAACCTGCAAAAGTAAAAGAAGCTCCTAAAGCTAAAAAAGCAAAATAATTTCATTTTTCACACATAAGGTTTATTCGCCTTATGTGTGATTTACTTTTTTAAGTCCCGCAAAACGTTTGATACGACTTATCTTCCTCTAAAGGTGGCTCGCTAAACAGTTTCGAATCCTCGTAAGGCTTTTGAAGCGCTGCAATAAAATCATTTAATAATCGGTAATCTTGATCTGCCACTGCAAGCGACAACGCTTTCTCCACCAAATAATTACGTGGGATGACTGCTGGATTATGTTTTAACATCATGACTCTTGAAGTCCCCTCACCTTCTTTTTGTTTTTGAATGCGATATAGCCATTTTTTGTACCAAGCTTTAAATGATACATCTTCAAAAATAGCGTCCTCTAAGATTGCATCTGACGAAAGATGTCTGAATGTGAGTGTATAGTCGGCCTTATTTTTTTGCATGAGAATTAATAATTCATTGATCAAATCAATATCACTTGCCTCCTCATCAAGTAAACCTATTTTTTTTCGCATGCCTTTTAACCATGCCTTCTGAAATTGATCTGAAAAACCATTCACTGAATGAGATGCCAATTGAATCGATTTATCAGTATCTTGATCTATGAGTGGAAGTAATGTCTCCGCAAATCTTGCCAAATTCCACTGTGCGATCGGCGCTTGATTGGCATATGCATAGCGACCCTGACGATCGATCGAACTAAATACAGTCTCCGGATGATAGCGGTCCATAAATGCACAAGGACCATAATCAATCGTTTCTCCACTGATCGACATATTGTCTGTATTCATGACGCCGTGAATAAAACCCACATGCATCCATTGGCTGACGAGTAAAGCTTGTCTTTCAATAACTGCGTTTAAAAAAGCAAGGTAGGGATTGGCTTCTTCTCTACACGCTGAGAAGTGCCGATCGATTGTGTAATCAGCGAGTATTTTTAATTTATTAACATCATTCAATGTGGACGCAAATTGAAAAGTACCTACACGAATATGACTTTTAGCAACCCTTGTGAGTATAGCGCCAGGCAATACCTCGTCTCGCATAACAACGTCTCCAGAGGCTACCACAGCGAGACTTCTTGTCGTTGGGATATTTAGCGCATGCATCGCTTCACTAATGATATATTCACGAAGCATGGGACCTAATGCAGCACGGCCATCACCACGTTTAGAATAAGGCGTTTGTCCAGAACCTTTAAATTGAATATCAAAACGTTCGCCATCCAGACGAATCTGTTCGCCCAATAGGACCGCTCTTCCATCTCCCAATAAAGTGAAATGGCCAAACTGATGTCCTGCGTATGCTTGTGCTATAGGATATGCTTTTTCAGGAATTTGATTGCCAGAAAAAATATTGCCCCACGCTAAAAGACTTAAAGCTTCTTTATCCAATCCTAAAGATTTTAATAAAGGCTCATTTAATAAAATAAGTTTTGGATTTGATACTTCTATTGGTAGCTGCTGAACAAAAAAATCTTTGGGAAGCTTTATATAGCTGTGATCAAAATGCCAACCTACTTTTTCTATCTGTTGTTTACTCATTGAGTGAGTGTTAGAAAAAAATACATTTGATCTAGATTGAGCATGATGATTTACTAATATTTTAATATTCTTATTATAATGAATTATCCATTCATCTTATGGGAGACCGTGATGTCTAAAATTATTGTTGAAAAAAATCCAAGCGAAGAGAGACTTAATGCTTTAGGCATAAAGTCTTGTCCCACATGGTCAAAAGAGCCATCCACTTTTCCTTGGAGTTATTCGGAACAAGAGATTGCCTATATTCTAGAGGGTGAAGTAACAGTGACGCCTGATGGTGGCGAGCCTGTTAATTTTGGTAAGGGCGATCTTGTCACCTTTAAAGAAGGATTGACTTGCACTTGGCATATTAAAAAAGCACTGAAAAAACATTATCACTTTGGTTAATAAAAAAATTTAAAATTTTTAGGAATTATCATGACTTACTTTGAAGACAATTCGCAAACTATAGGCAATACACCGCTTGTCAAATTAAATCGCGTGACAGACGGTGCTAAGGCAACTGTGCTCGCTAAAATTGAAGGTAGAAATCCAGCTTACTCTGTGAAATGTCGCATTGGTGTCGCTATGATCAATGATGCCATTGAAAATAAATTACTTGGCCCTGGAAAAGAACTTATCGAGCCGACAAGTGGTAATACAGGTATTGCTCTTGCCTTTGTCGCAGCAGCTAAAGGTATACCTATTACACTTACCATGCCTGAAACTATGAGTATGGAGCGTAGGAAACTATTAACCGCTCTAGGCGCTAAAATTATTTTAACGGAAGGGCCTAAAGGAATGAATGGTGCTGTAGCAAAAGCTACTGAAATTGCAGCTACTGATAGTAAATATGTTTTGCTTCAACAATTTAATAATCCATCTAATCCATCTATTCATGAAAAAACAACAGGTCCTGAAATATGGAATGATACGAATGGCAACATCGATGTATTCGTATCAGGTGTTGGAACTGGTGGCACTATTACTGGTGTTTCACGTTATCTCAAACATACAAAACAAAAAAATATTGAATCAGTAGCAGTTGAGCCTTCGTTAAGTCCTGTCATCACACAAAAATTAAATGGTCAAGAAATCAAGCCGTCACCTCATAAAATTCAAGGCATCGGGGCAGGCTTTATTCCAGGTAACTTAGATTTATCTCTTATTGATAAGGTAGAACAAATTAGCAACGAAGACGCTATCGCTTTCGCGAGAAGGTTAGCGCGTGAAGAAGGTATTTTAGCTGGTATCTCTTGTGGGGCTGCTGCTGCGGTGGCCGTGAGACTTGCAAAACTTCCTCAATATGAAGGAAAAACTATTGTTGTGATCTTGCCTGATACCGCTGAGCGTTATTTAAGTTCTGTGCTCTTTGAAGGTATGTTTGATGAAAAAGGTTTAGCGATTAGCTAATATCAAACGTACTTTGAAGTGTTGGAATAATGACATCATTCCAATTCAAAATTTCTCGAATCGATTGCACAAAATGAACGGAAGCTGAGGGTTCGCCATGAACCACAAAAACGTGTTTCGGTTTTTGTTTAAATCCTTTTAACCATTTCAATAAATTATCTCGATCAGCATGCGCTGATAAACCTCCTAATGTATGAATGGATGCTTTGACATCCACATACTCACCCATTATTTTTACTGAAGTGGCTTCATCTACTAGTCGACGACCTAAGGTTCTTAATGCCTGAAATCCTGTAATCACAATGGCATTTTTTTCAAAAGGTAAATTATTGATCAGATGGTGAAGAATTCTTCCTGCCTGACACATGCCGCTCGACGAAATAATAATTGCACCACTTTTTAATCGGTTTAATGATTTTGATTCTTCTACATCAGCTACAAATCGCACATCAATTTTATTCTTATGATCAAGAAGCCATTGATAAAGCAATTTTGCATCGTCATCAAGCTCATCCATACAAGCGGTTGTGAGCTCAGTAACTTTTGTGGCCATAGGTGAGTCGACCCACACATTTAAATGAGGTAAACGTTCTCGTCTAATGAGGTCGGCTAAGATAAATAATATCTCTTGTGTTCTTCCTACTGCGAAAGCTGGCATGATGACGTTTCCGCCCCTGTCTAATGTCTGCGTCACAATCTCAACTAACTCATTTTCTGTTTCTTTGATGCTTCGATGAAGTCGATCTCCATAAGTGGATTCAACAAGTAATACATCTGCAGATTCAATCAATGAAGGCTGACGGAAAATAGGTTTTTCAAACATGCCTAAGTCGCCTGAAAAAACCAAACGTTTTGAAGTTTCATTTTTTTCTTTAACGTCGATAACCGCAATAGCAGACCCCAAAATATGGCCCGCTTCTTCAAATGTCACTTCAATGCCAGGGGTAGGTGAAAACTTCTTGTGATAGGGAATCGCTTTGACTTGATTCAGTGATTCGATCGCTTGCTTGGTATCGTATAAAAGAACGGGCATATCGCCATGCCATTTGCCTAATTTATTTTTTTTCTCCGCTCTCTCAAAATCAGAGACCTGAATATGTGCGCTATCGAGCAACATAATTTCAAGTAATTTTGCAGTCGTAGTCGTGCAATAGATAGGCCCTTTAAATCCTTCAGCACATAAACGAGGAATCAGCCCGCAATGATCTATATGCGCATGCGTAAGAACCAGAAAAGAAATTTCTTCCGGATGCAGGGATAATAGTTTTTGATTTTTTTCATCAGCTTCACGCGCGCCCTGAAACATTCCATAATCCACCATGAATTTACATGACGACTCTTCAAGGTTTGTATGGATTAAATATTTCGATCCGGTAACTTCGCCCGCTGCGCCTAAAAATTGTATTTGCATTTAACTCTCTTTAGAAATGATGCATACCATGCACAATAGATTTGATCGTTTAATAGCTAAAAATTACTTACATGAAATTTCTAAACTGTAAGGCAGGCTTGTTGATTTATCTACAAGACTATAACCCTTGGAACATAACGTCTCTGCTTTTGCATAACAAGCATCCCAAAAGGCACAGTTGATAATATAAGTTTGACTTGTATTTGATAGTTTACCCTGATTTGTGTAAGTCATCATGCTGCAACTTGAGAGTAAGGCAAATAGAAATAAAATTGTCATCTGTTTCATATATATTTTTTTTAAAATTGGTTAATTCATTATAGTAAAAATTTGCTGATGCATTAAAGGTTTCTATAACATACGATAGAATTCAATATCAACCTTAATTGGGCTATACCTCATGCTAGAAAAATTGATCGGATTATTGGCTGTTTGGATTATGAGTGTCATATCGAGTATGGGATATGGAGGTATTGTCTTATTGATGGCCATCGAGTCAGCCTGCATTCCATTACCCTCAGAAATTATTATGCCTTTTGCAGGGTACCTTGTTTTTAAAGGCGAGATGGTACTTTGGATCGTAGCTTTCATGGGTGCACTAGGATGTGTATTGGGCTCTATACCTGCTTATTATGTTGGTAAAACAGGCGGGAGAACCCTCGCTGAAAAATATGGTCGCTTCGTACTTATCTCTAAAAAAGATTTAAAGATGGCGGATGATTGGTTTAAAAATTATGGTGAGATCATTATTTTTATAGGTCGCCTCCTTCCTGCAGTGAGAACTTTTATAGCGCTTCCTGCAGGTATTGCAAAAATGAATATGACAAAATTTATTATTTACACTTTTGTAGGTTCCTTTATATGGTGCTGGGCACTTGCATATATTGGTATGGTATTTGGTGAGCAATGGGGCACATTAAAAGTTTATTTTCACGAATTTCATTATGTGATTGCAGGTGGAGCAGCGATCTTCATTGTCTGGTATATCAGACGTCATTTTCAAAATAATTAAATGGCCTCCAATTATCATATTGGTATTGATTTAGGTGGTACTAAAATTGAAGTGGCTGTATTAGATAATCAGGACAATACCCTCTTTCGAGAAAGATTACTCACAGAAGCTCATTTGGGTAGTGAACATATCTTTGACCAAATCCACGCACTTTATTCAAAAGCAATTATGTCAATACAAAATAAATCACATACACTCGGCTTAGGGACGCCTGGCTCTATTTCAAAAAAAACACATCTACTTAAAAATTCTAATACCCTTTGTTTAAATGGCTTGCCGCTTCAATCTCTTCTTGAAGATAAACTAGTGCATGATATTGTCATTGAAAATGATGCTAATTGTTTTGCTCTCGCAGAAGCATTAATGGGTGCAGGCAAAGGATACCCTTCTGTGTTTGGAGTCATTATGGGAACAGGTTGTGGGGGTGGCATCGTATTTGATGGAAAAATTAGACAAGGTCCTCAAAATATTGCGGGTGAATGGGGTCATATGGTGATTGATCCTCAAGGATCACCTTGTTATTGCGGCGCGAGTGGTTGTGTCGAGAGTTTTATATCGGGGGGTGGCTTAGAAAAAAGAATTAAAGATAAAACGGGCAGTGTAATCTCGGCAATGGATTTTTTCAAAATGCCATTAAAAGATGAGTCTTTAAAAAAAATTAAACAAGATTTCTATGCGCGCTTTGGTCAAGCCTTAGCGAATCTTATCAATATTCTGGATCCTGACATTGTGGTCTTAGGTGGCGGACTTTCCAATGAAAAAAGTTTATATAAAGAAGGTATTGAGGAAGTTTATGCGCGTATTTTTAATGATGTACCGACAACGCCAATTGTTAAGAATATATTAGGTGATTCAGCAGGCGTGATTGGTGCCGCCTTAATTGGTCAAAGACTTACTCAGTAATCGTTTTTTCTTTTTCAATTCTATAGTGACAATTTGGCAAATGATTTTCAAGTAAGCCATTAATTTTCACTGTATCTACTTTGCAGTACTTACATTGATAAGCATGTAATGCATCACCCTGATGTTCTTGAGGATAGTCGATATAAAAGATTTGTCGTTTCATGATATAGATTATATTACTTGAAATCAGATCTCAAAATAAAAAGTTATTCCCATTTGTCTTTTTCTTTTGACTCTTCTAGAGTCTGCCATTGCATATTAGATGGATCATCTAAGCCACCTCGCTTTAAAGGGATGATGTGATCAATAATATAGCCGGGACAAGCTCCAAAAGGTTTGCCTGTTGACGGACATGGCTGCATTTTTTTAAAAGCTTTTTTTACCTCAAGACTTCTTTTAATGCGGCCATGCTTATCTCTCTCACAAGTCACACAGTAATCTGAATGAACCGCAAAAAGTAAGCTACTAAATAAAAGTAAAGTTAAAAAAAATAAAAATTTCTGCATAAGTCAAGAATTACAAGGTTTTAAGTATAATTCTCATAAATGATACAACAGCTCACTCTTGAATGGCTTAATTCTGAATCGCAAATCCCGCAAGCACTCTGGGATAATTGCTTTCCAGCTCCATACGAAGGTCAATGGTGGTATCGATCGCTTGAATGCTCCCATCTTGAAAAACAATTCACTTTTACTTACGGACTGATTTCCTATAATGGTGAACCTATCGGTATAGCTCCTGCTTTTGTTATGGATGTGCCCATCGAACTTGTCATGCCCCCCATAGTTCTTCCTGTCATAAAGTTAATCGGTAAATTTATACCGTCCTTTTTATATCAACGTACTTTTTTTATAGGAAGCGCCTGCTCTGATGAAGGACATATCGGCATTGACCCACAGTTTTTAAAAAATAATGAGATCACTCAAGATGATGTTTTTATTTGCATTCAAGAAGCTGCTGAAAAACAAGCAAAAAAATATAATACTTCTATGTTGGTATGGAAAGATTTTCCAGAAGCATTTCATCAAACACTTTCAAAAATTTCTAAATCTAAAAATCTATTCCCTCTTGTGAGCTTTCCATCAGCACTTCTAAAGCTTAAAGGAAATAAAACGGAGGATTACTTTGAATCACTTAAAGCATCAAGAAGGTATCAACTTAAGAAAAAATTGAAAAAAGGCCTATCGGCCCCTCTCAAAGTTAGCGTCATTCATCTGCCAGACAATCAAACTCTTCATCAACTTTACCGTCTATTTTCAAAAACTTATTTAAAAGGAAAAACTAAATTCGAAGAACTAACACCAGAATTCTTTGAGTTTATCTCTCGTGAAAAAGAAGCTCACTTTATTATTCTAAGACACCAATCTTCAAATGAAATAATTGCTTTTATGTTATGTTTTCACTTAGACGATCATGTGATTAATAAATTTATAGGTATTGATTATGAAGCTCCTCGAGATTGGTTTATTTACTTTAGATTGTGGATTGAATTCGTCAACTGGTCATACAAAATAGGCGCCAAAACGATTCAAAGCGGTCAAACAGCTTACCCTGCAAAGATTGAAACTGGTCATCAACTCATTCCCTTAACAAATTTTTGTAAGCATCGAAATATACTCATTCATAAAATTTATAAAAAGATTGCAGGTTTCGTAAACTGGGACACACTCGATCATGATTTAGCAATTTACTTAAAAGCTTATCCTGAAGAAAAACCAAATCTAGACTCATTAAGAGAAGAAAGACGATGATGTGGATTTTATTTAAACTTTTAATGACCTCGGGTATGGTAGTTTTAATTTCTGAGATAGCTAAAAAAAGTGACCGATTAGGCGGACTTATAGCAGCCCTCCCTCTCGTGACCGTGCTTACTTTAATTTGGCTCTATGTAGAAAAACAGCCGGAATCTAAAATTGCGAATCATGCTTGGTATACCTTTTGGTACGTTGTACCCACTCTACCGATGTTCTTAGCATTTCCATTTTTACTGAAACGATTTGGTTTTTGGCCAACGCTCGGTATATCCGTCCTTATTACTTTGATTGCGTTTTATATTTTTGCAAAAATTATAAAGCCTTATGGCATCGAACTTTTATAAGCACTCACTATGAACTTTATTTTTAAATCTACGTTGATGGCATTCCATTTACTTTTAGCAGTGCTTCTCTGTATTGCTATGATTATTCTTCCAAGGAATATCAGTCGGGTTCTTATTCAACACTGGGCGAAGCGTCTTCTGCGTATTTTAAAGATTAAAATTACGCTCTCTGGTGAGGTATTAAAATTTTTAGGTAAAGATAGTTATCTCGTGGTTTCAAACCATATTTCATGGCTTGATATCCCTGTGATCTT
This sequence comes from Pseudomonadota bacterium, assembly GCA_041180025.1. Classification (GTDB taxonomy): domain Bacteria; phylum Pseudomonadota; class Gammaproteobacteria; order Burkholderiales; family Methylophilaceae; genus Methylopumilus. The sequence continues at coordinate 9,986 of JBEGSH010000051.1, forward strand.
TTCACTAAAACCCATCACATTTGTCTCTGCAACTGATATCAAAACATGGCCTATCATTGGAATGCTCGCTAAAATTTCCGGCGCTATTTTTGTTGATCGCGATCGCAAATCAAGCTTAATTGAAGTGATTCAAGCGATGAATCATCATTTCAAAAATGATAAGCAGTCGATATGTATTTTCCCTGAAGGCATTACGTCAAATGGATATCAAGTGCTTCCATTTAAAAGCAACTTATTTCAATCGGCTTTCGAATCCAACAAATTACTTTTACCCCTGTCAATTAAATATAAAGAAAATAATGTGATTACAAATCGTACGAGTTTTCATGGGTCAACAACTTTATTACAATCCTTCAAGCGCGTTGCCAAATCCAATCATATTGAAGTTGATGTAGATATTGGATATCCGATGAAACCTACTCAATCAAGAAAAGACTTGTCCGTAAAACTTCAAGAAGCTATTGCCCTAAAAATTAAGTAGTAGCCATTTATATAGGTTAGGTCTCGATGCTATAATGAGCCCTTCTTAGATTACTTCATTCAAAAATCATGTTAAAAATTACGGCTATTTACGCTGCTATCCTTACCTTTGTATACGTGAAATTAACACTTAACGTTATTAACTTAAGGCGACAAAATGAAGTGTCTTTAGGTGACGGCGGTCGAGACGATTTACAACAAGCGATTCGTTCGCATGGCAATTTTGCAGAGTATGTGCCTTTAGGTCTTATTCTCTTGGCATGTCTTGAAGCTAATCGTATTCATTGGACGATTGTTTTACTCTTAGGTGGCGTATTTACTGCGGGTCGACTTTATTATGCAAAAGCTTTTTTAGAAGCAACACCTAATTTTGAACTTAGAGTTAAGGGTATGAAATTCACACTTTGGGGTTTACAAGCACTTGCTGCAACAAACGTGATCGCCCTCATTATTCAAAAAATTCTTTAATACATAACCTATTCTTATATGAGCGCTTTTATGACTATCGATGCCGCGACTTTACACGGCATGATCAAGCAAGATGATTTAGTTTTGATTGATGTAAGAAATGATGACGAGGTTGCAAGAGGCATCATCCAAGGTGCAAAACATATTCCCCTTGCTAACCTTCCTCAAGCATTTGATAAACTTCCTAAAAAATCTAGTATTGTTTTTTATTGCCATAGCGGCGTTCGCTCAGCGCACGCAGCATCTTATCTTGCTGAACATGATTATCATGATGTATATAACTTAGCAGGCGGTGTCATTGCTTGGGCAAATGCTGGGTATACTTTTTCAGCGCTCAAATAATATGCATTATGACCATGAGGTAGACGCGACAGGACTTAAATGCCCGTTGCCTATTTTGCGATGTAAAAAAGGTTTAAATGAAATTCAATCTGATCAGGTCTTAAAAATTATTGCAACAGACCCCGGAAGTAAAAAAGATTTTGATGCATTTTGTCGTCAGACTGGGCATGAGCTTTTATCTCTTAAAGACGATGATGGCGTCATTACTTTCTTTATCAAAAAACGTCATTTAAGCTAATTTTTTTAGTTGCGCTTCTAACTTTTCAAAAGTCTCTGTAAATTCTACTAAACGATTTTTTTCTTGGGCGACTACCGCTTCAGGCGCTCTATCAATAAAGCTAGCATTTTCTAGCTTACTTTTAGCTTTTTGAATTTCAATTTGAATGCGATTTATTTCTTTTGTAATTCTTTCCTTCTCTTCTACCACATCCACTTCAACTTTAAGCATTAGTTTAAAATCTTTCACTAGCATCACGGGCGCATCCATTGATGGCAGCTCATCCACAATCTCGACATTAGTTAATTTAGCAAGCGCTTTAAGATAAGCTGCATATAGCTCAAGTGATTTTTTATCCCCCGAAATGACGAGTGGAATTTTCTGTGCTGGGGAAATATTCATTTCGCCACGAAGTTTTCGGCATACATCGACCATCTCTTTTAAAACTGACATCCATTGAATGCTTTCTTGATCGATTTTCTTACTGTCACTTTGTGGATATGGTTCTAGCATAATCGAAGGTCCTGACTTGCCATTCATAGGTCCTATCGTTTGCCAAATTTCTTCGGTAATGAAAGGCATCACCGGGTGTATTAATCTTAAGATAGTTTCGAGTATACGTAAAAGTGTTCTACGTGTCGCTCTTTGTTCTGCTTCATTACCAATTTGCAATTGAACTTTAGCCACTTCTAGATACCAATCACAAAATTCATCCCAGACAAATTGATAAAGCTCCTGGGATAACAAATCAAATCGATAATCTATAAATGCTTTTTCAATTGCTGCTTCTCTTTGTTGTAACACGCTCACAATCCAACGATCGGCTTTTGAAAATTCTAAATAGCCATCAACGCATTCGCCAAAACCATTTTCTTTGCCTTCACAATTCATCAATACAAATCGCGTCGCATTCCATAATTTATTACAAAAGTTTCGATAGCCCTCGCAACGCTGAAGATCGAATTTAATATCACGTCCAGGGCTAGCTAAACTCGCATAAGTAAAACGTAGTGCATCAGTGCCAAAAGCGGCTATGCCCTCTGGAAATTCTTTGCGTGTTTTCTTAGTAATCGATTCGGCTTGCTTTGGATTCATAAGCCCCGTGGTTCTTTTTTCTATGAGTGCTTCTAATGAGATGCCGTCAATTAAATCGATAGGATCTAAAACATTGCCTTTGGACTTACTCATCTTCTGGCCTTCTGCATCACGAATCAATCCGTGCACATAGACATGCTTAAAAGGAATTTTTCCGGTGATATGTTTTGTCATCATCACCATACGGGCTACCCAGAAAAAAATAATATCGAAACCTGTCACTAATACCGTGGAGGGCAAATAAAGATCGAGCGCTGGATTTGATACTTTCGGATAGTCTGGTGTCCAGTCAAGTGTTGAAAAAGGCCAAAGGGCTGATGAGTACCAGGTATCTAAAACATCTGGATCACGTTTTAAATGTCCTTGGTAGCCCTCTTTTAAAGCGAGCGCTTTTGCTTCTTCTTCATTATGCGCAACCCACACCTGGCCTTGATCGCCATACCACGCTGGTATTTGATGGCCCCACCAAAGTTGTCTTGAAATGCACCAATCTTGAATGTTGTTTAACCACTGGTTATAAGTATTCACCCAATTATCAGGAAAAAATTTAATCTCGCCCGTTTTTACAACATCAAGTGCTTTTTCTGTAATGCTTTTTCCGTCATAACCTTTTTTTGTCATGGCAACAAACCACTGATCTGTGAGCATCGGCTCGATCACCACATCTGTTCTATCGCCGCGAGGAATTTTCAGTTTATGTTTTTCAGTTTTAACAAGAAAATCTTGCGCCTCTAAATCTTCTACAATTTTTTTACGCGCAGCGAATCGCTCCAGACCTTGATAAATTTTTGGCGCTGACTCATTAATGTGTCCATCGAGTGTCAACACACTTATCATCGGCAGCTTATGACGCATCCCTACTGCATAGTCATTAAAGTCATGTGCCGGCGTTACTTTCACAACACCTGTCCCAAATGTTTGATCTACATAATCATCTGCAATGATTGGAATTTCCCGATCACATAAAGGAAGCTTTACCATTTGGCCAACTAATTTTTGATAGCGCTCATCTTCCGGGTGAACCATAATCGCCACGTCACCCAACATCGTTTCAGGTCTTGTGGTAGCAACCGTCAAGCGTCCTTTGCCGGATGTAAGAGGATATTGAATATGCCACAAGAATCCATCCTCTTCTTCTTGAATGACTTCTAAGTCAGATACGGCTGTTTGTAATTGAATGTCCCAATTCACTAAACGTTTGCCACGATAGATTAGGCCTTCTTTAAATAAACTTACAAATGTTTCAGTGACTGTTTTTGATAAACCTTCGTCCATCGTGAAACGTTCGCGTGACCAATCGGGCGAAGTGCCTAGACGACGCATCTGTTGTGTGATCGTGCCACCTGAATAGTCTTTCCATTCCCATACTTTTTCTAAAAACTTTTCTCGGCCTAAGTCATGTCTTGAAATACCCTCTTTATCAAGCTGTCTTTCAACTACGATTTGTGTTGCAATACCTGCGTGATCGGTACCGGGCTGCCATAGCGTATTGTCACCCTTCATGCGGTGATAACGCGTTAATGCATCCATAAGGGTTTGATTAAATCCATGCCCCATATGTAACGTTCCTGTTACGTTAGGTGGGGGCAATAAAATACAAAATGAATTATTATTTTTTGTATCTAAGCCTGCTTGATAAAAGCCTTTTGATTCCCAAAAGTCATACCAACGACTTTCAATATCTTTTGGATTAAAAGGTTTAGAGAGATTATTTTCCATGAATAAAACACATAGAGGATTTGTTAAAGATTCATTTTAACATAGGGATAAGTGATATCAGGCCTCATGGCAGATGTCTGCCACAAAAAATCACTTAGAACATACGGGGCAGGATGGATCTTTTTTAAGTTGAATATTTTTCCATTGCATTGATTTCACATCTAGCAATAGTAAGCGACCCTCTAAGGACTCGCCAATACCTAAAATAATTTTCATCACTTCAGCGGCTTGGGAAGTGCCAATCATACCAACAGTAGGAGAAAAAACACCGTTGTCGGCACAGCGCGTTTCATTGCGGTCACCTGTATCAGGGAATAAACAATGATAACAAGGGCTCTTATGATGTCTCATATCAAAGACACTGATCTGACCCTCAAATCCTACAGCAGCACCGGAAACCAAAGGCTTTTTTAACTCCACTGCAATTCGATTAAGCGCATAACGTGTCGCAAAATTATCTGAGCCATCAATAATGACATCAACATTTTTCGCAATCACTTTCATACTTGCTTCAGTTTGTTTTTCTGTCACTGCAATCACTTCTATATCTGGATTAAGTAATTGAATAAATTGTTTTGCGGAAGAAGCTTTGTTAATACCTACTGATTGTGTGTCATGAATAATCTGTCTTTGAAGATTACTTAAATCTACATCATCAAAATCACATATGGTTATTTTTCCAATACCGGCAGCGGCGCAATACATGGCAATGGGCGCACCTAATCCGCCTGCACCTACAATTAGAATATGACTATGAAGAAGTTTTTCTTGCCCCTGATACTCAATATCAGGCAATAAGATATGACGGCTATATCGAAGAAGTTGCTGATCGTCCATGAATGCATTAAACATTAATTAAAGTTGAAATGACTATATCGTCAATTAACTGTGGATTCAATGCATTTAAAAACTGGGGTGGCTGATGGGGCTCGAACCCACGACAACAGGAATCACAATCCTGGACTCTACCAACTGAGCTACAGCCACCAATGAACTATGAAATTGGCCTGCCCGACAGGAATCGAACCTGTAACCCCCAACTTAGAAGGTTGGTGCTCTATCCAGTTGAGCTACGGGCAGCTTAACAACACAAAGCGTGTTACAGAAAATCCTTTTTTTCTATAGTAAGTAAGATGCTAAATCTGGTCGGGGTGGAGAGATTCGAACTCCCGACATCCTGCTCCCAAAGCAGGCGCGCTACCAGGCTACGCTACACCCCGAGGGCGAGAATATAGCCTAATTAAGGGTTTAGGTCAAATCAAAGGGGCTATCTTAAGCCCCATGATTTCTTCTATTTACGCAGGTTTAGCGGCTTTTTTATGGCCTGACTTACCCTTTTTACCCTTACATGCGTTGAGCTCTTCTTTAGTCAATGTCCCGTCACGGTCTTTATCCATGAGATCAAAATCTTCTTTACAGACAGCTTTTGCTTCTTCACGATCCAGCGTACCATCACGATCAATATCTGCTTCTTCAAATGATTTTTGTATGCATCTTGCAATGCTCGCCCATACCATCATGGGCTGCAAAAACAGGTGCATTGAACCCAAAAATTAATGCTAATGAAACCAACCAAAAACTTTTCTTCATGATTGTTAACTCCCTTAAAAAATAATCTAGATTAATCATACTCTTCGACGACTCTTCTTACAAAAGATTCAGTCCGTGTAGGGCATAGTTAAAAGTCCAATATGTTAAAATGATGTTTTATATTCATAGATCAATCCATGTCAGCCAAGATAATTGATGGAAAAGCAGTTGCTGAAAATCTTCTTCAAGTTCTTAAACAAGAAATTGATGTGAGATTAAAAAAAGGCATTCGAAATCCGAGTTTAGCAGTCATTCTTGTGGGCTCTGATCCTGCATCATCCATTTATGTTAGAAATAAACGCTTAGCTTGTGAAAAAATTGGTGTGAAATCGATTGCTTATGATTTACCTAATACGACATCTGAAAAAGAACTTATCGCGCTTATTAAAACATTAAATAATGATGCCAATATTGATGGCATCTTAGTTCAGTCACCCTTACCGGACCATATTAATAATGATGTCATTTTTGAGACCATTTCACCGCATAAAGATGTGGATGGATTCCATCCTAAAAATATTGGTTTATTAGCAGTAAGACAGCCGCAATTAAGATCTTGCACACCCTATGGTGTGATGAAGCTTATCGAAGCCACTCAGCTCCCAACAAGAGGACTTGATGCAGTTGTAGTCGGTGCATCTAACCATGTCGGTCGCCCTATGGGCTTAGAACTTCTTTTAGTTGGCTGTACCGTGACAATATGTCATCGTCATACGCAACATCTTCAGCAAAAAATTGAATTGGCAGATATTGTTGTGGCGGCAGTGGGCATACCTGGGCTTATTAAAGGTAACTGGATTAAACCTGGCGCTATTGTGATTGATATTGGTATCAGTAGGCTTGATGACGGAAAAATAGTAGGGGATGTTGAGTTTGATATCGCAAAAACAAGAGCTGGTTTTATTACCCCCGTTCCAGGAGGAGTCGGACCTATGACGGTTGCCACATTAATGGAAAATACGCTTCTCGCACAAAAGCTTTCTACCCCATAAATAGTCATAAAAATACCTCAATTACATCTTGCTTTCATAGTCGATCAGTGTAAACTTTCGCGATTATTTTCATTTGTTTTTACTTTAGGATTAAAAAATGGCAGTTAAAAAAGTAGCTAAAAAAGTTGTTGCTAAGAAAAAAGCTCCAGTCAAAAAATTGGTAGTTAAGAAAAAACCAGTCGCTAAAAAAGCAGTGGTTAAAAAAGTAGCTCCTAAAAAGGTAGCAGCTAAGAAAATTGTTGCTAAAAAGCCTATACCTGCAAAAGTTGTTCCGCTTAAATCTAAAGTAACTAGCTCATCTCAAAAAGGCCTAAAACAATTTAGAGCTTATGAAGCTAAAAAAGGCGAAAACTATATGAGCAAAAGCCAACTTAATCATTTCCGCACAATCCTTAATGAATGGAAAACAGAATTAAGTCAGGATATTGATCGCACAGTTCATACCATGCAAGATGAACTCACTTCATACGCAGATCCTAATGATCGTGCAAGCCAAGAGTCTGATATGGCACTTGAACTCAGAAACCGTGATCGCGAACGTAAACTTATCAAAAAAATAGATGAAACTTTAAGAAATATCGAAAGCCAAGATTATGGTTATTGCACTGGCTGTGGCGAAGAGATTGGTTTAAAACGTTTGGAAGCACGCCCTACAGCGACGCTTTGTATTGATTGCAAAACACTTGATGAAATCCGTGAAAAACAAATGGCGGGCTAATCAAGCTATTGAAATAAAAAAAACCCGGGAGATCCCGGGTTTTTTGTTGTCTTAAATTTCTTTAAAACGATTAGTCTTCTTTTTTGCTTTCAGATTTTTCTTCGGCAGGAGGTGGCTCGATCAATGCTTTTGCACTTACACGAACACGACCCTTATCATCCACTTCAATCACTTGCACTTTAACTTTTTGTCCTTCAGACAAGAAGTCAGTCACTGCATTTACACGTTGATGTGCAATTTGTGAAATATGAAGTAAACCATCTTTACCAGGGAGTAGAGATACAATAGCACCAAAGTCTAACATCTTAATTACAGTACCTTCGTAGATTTGACCTACTTCGATTTCTGCTGTGATTTCTAAAATACGACGTTTAGCTTCTTCACCTTGTAAGCCATCGACACAAGCAATCTTGATCGTGCCGTCATCCTCAATATCAATGGTCGCACCTGTTTCTTCAGTTAAAGCTTTAATCACTGATCCGCCTTTGCCAATCACTTCGCGAATTTTATCGGGATGAATTTTCACAGTAATAATTCTTGGTGCAAATGTAGATAGCTCTTGACGGCTACCTTTCATTTCTTTTTTCATAATCGCTAAAATATGTTCACGTCCTTCTTTAGCTTGACTTAATGCTACTTGCATAATTTCAGTCGTGATACCTGTAATTTTGATGTCCATTTGAAGTGCTGTAATACCATCTTCAGTACCCGCTACTTTAAAGTCCATATCACCTAAATGATCTTCATCACCCAAGATATCTGTTAGAACAGCAACGCGATTACCTTCTTTAATAAGGCCCATCGCAATACCTGCGACGTGTGCCTTAATCGGAACACCTGCATCCATTAAAGCTAAACAACCGCCACATACAGAAGCCATAGAACTTGAACCATTAGATTCTGTAATTTCAGAAACGACACGAATTGTGTAACTAAAATCTTCTTTAGAAGGTAATACAGCAATCAATGCGCGCTTAGCGAGTCGACCGTGACCAATTTCACGGCGCTTAGGTGTGCCTACACGTCCAGTTTCTCCAGTTGCATAAGGAGGCATATTGTAATGAAGCATAAAGCGATCTGAATATTCACCTTGAAGTGCATCAATCGATTGTTCATCACGGCCTGTGCCTAATGTTGCCACTACAAGCGCTTGTGTTTCACCACGTGTAAATAATGCTGAGCCATGTGTTCTTGGAAGGATACCCGTTCTAATCGCAATCGGTCTTACTGTACGAGTATCTCGACCATCAATACGTGGCTCACCATCTAAAATTTGTGTACGAACTGTTTTTGCTTCTAAATTAAAAAATTCATTTTTAATTTTGTTTGTTTCGATCGTATCTGTATCTTCAGTAATCAATTCAGCGAATACTTTGTTTTTAATTTCTTCTAGTTTTGCTGAGCGATCACCTTTTGATTTAATTTGAAATGCAGCGTGAACATCTTTTGCTGCTAAATCATGAATCTTTTTAATGAGTGCTTTATCTGGTTCTGGTGCAACCCAATCCCATGGCTCTTTGCCTACTTCTTTAGCTAACTCATTAATCATTTTAATCACAGCTTGCATTTCTTTGTGGCCATGAAGCACAGCACCTAACATGACGCTTTCAGGTAGTTCTTTTGCTTCTGATTCCACCATCAATACTGCTGAATCTGTCGCCGCAACTACGAGATCAAGTTCACTGTCTTTTAATTGCGAAGCTGTCGGATTAGTCACGTATTCTTCGTTAATGTAACCTACACGCGCTGCACCAATCGGTCCATAAAATGGAATGCCAGAAATAGCTAACGCCGCTGAAGCGCCAATGATTGCTGGAATATCAGAATCAATTTCACTGTCAGATGAAACGACCATCGCAACGATTTGAATTTCGTTGTAAAAACTTTCTGGAAATAAAGGGCGTAATGGACGATCAATTAAACGTGAAGTGAGTGTCTCTTTTTCACTTGGACGTCCTTCTCGTTTAAAAAAACCGCCAGGAATTTTACCTGCAGCGTACGTTTTTTCTTGATAATCAACTGTAAGTGGGAAGAAATCTTGACCTTCTTTAACATCGTGTTTACCCACGACTGTTACTAACACTGCTGTATCACCATAACTTACTAATACTGCGCCATCTGCTTGTCTTGCTATCTCACCTGTTTCAAGTGTTAAGGTGTGCGCACCAAATTGAATACTTTTCTTAATTGCTTTAAACATAATTTACCCTTTTCTTTTTTCATCCGTTATTCACTTCTTAATAACGAATACATTAACTAACATTTAACATCCAATAAAAAAGCCGACGCATCTTCCTTTAAAGAAGGATTGCAATCGGCTTCAAAACTTACGAATCAATAAATCTCTTAAACTAATTAATTTAAATAGTTAAAAAATTATTTACGTAAACCAAGACGCTCAATCAATGATTGATAGCGACCTAAATTCTTACCTTTGAGGTAATCTAATAATTTTCTGCGTTGACTTACAAGTGCTAAAAGTCCACGACGTGAGTGATGGTCTTTTGCATTGGTTTTGAAATGTTCTGTTAAATAACCAATACGACTTGTGATAAGTGCAACTTGCACTTCCGGGGATCCTGTGTCGTTCTTTGCCTGTTGATATTCACTTACAACTTTGGCTCTTTCTGCTGCTGTTGATGCCATTTAATCTTCTCTCCTCATTCAGAACCGCGTATTTTAATTGTATTCTTTTGATTTAACAATATGTTTTTTATAATATATTTGCGATTAAGCGCTTAGGAAAAAGGCGTCCTTCAAGGTCGGGCTGGCCTACACCTACAAATTGACCTGAAGCACTATATAAGCGCAATTCTTTCTCATTTTTACCAATAAAATCAATGCTTTGCCCTTTTTTAATCGCTTCTGTTTCGGCCACAGTTAATTCGACCGATAATAAGTCTTCAAGTAAAGCATCCATCGGCATAAGTGCTTTTTCTCGGGACGTCATAGACATCTCCTCAAGCGCCTCGATCGAGAGCGCATCTGATAACTGAAAATTACCCGTTTGGGTCCGTTCTAAACCCTTTAAATGGGCACCACATCCTAATGTCTGCCCAATATCTTCTGCTAAAGTTCGAATGTAAGTGCCTTTACTGCATGCCACTTCAATTGTGATGATGCTCTCTTCAATTTTTAAAAGCTTGATGTCATAAATTTTGATTTGTCGAGATTTGCGCTCAATTTCAATCCCTTCTCTTGCATATTCATACAAGGGTTTTCCTTCAAATTTCAACGCGGAATACATAGGTGGTATTTGTGTAATATCGCCTATAAATTTTTTTAATGTATCTTTTAATTGAGCTTCATTTAAGACAACTTCTTTTTCTGAAACCACTTCGCCTTCTTGGTCTCCTGTTGAAGTAGTGATGCCTAATTGAATCGTTGCGATATAAGTTTTATTGGCATCAAGAAGACGATGAGAGAATTTTGTAGCTTCACCTAAACAAATAGGTAAAAGTCCTGAAGCCATCGGATCAAGGGTGCCTGTGTGTCCTGCTTTTTTTGCATTAAACAACCATTGAATTTTTTTTAACGCTTGATTTGATGAAAATCCAAGCGGCTTATCAAGGAGAAAAACGCCATCAATCTCGCGCCTCAAAGACTTCTTTTGCATGGAAATAAATTACTGGGGAGGGAGTGCGTCTTTAATGAGCTGTGAAATTTTCATGCCCTCATCAATAGACGTATCGTACACAAAATGCAGTTGGGGTATGCCGCGTGTTGCCATACGCTTTGATAATTGCGCTCGCAAATATCCTGTGGAGCGCTCTAGGCCTTGCATGATCAAAGGATCGTTTGTAGGGGATGTAAAATATATTTTGGCGTGGAGTAAATCAGGGGTCACTTGGACTTCAGTAATCGTCAGCATTCCTACAGCAGGATCTTTGAGTTCTGATTGAATAAGCGCTGCGAGCTCTCGCTTAATTTGTTCTGAAATGCGATCACTTCTCGCATATGATCGATTCACCATGGTTAAAGCTTACGCGCAACCTCAACCACTTCGAATACTTCGAGCATATCGCCCACTTCAATTTCATTAAAGTTTTTAATAGAGAGTCCGCACTCAAAATTATTTTTAACTTCTTTAACGTCATCTTTGAAACGTTTTAATGAATCGAGTTCGCCTGAATGAATCACAACGTTATTTCTTAAGACGCGAACCATTGAGTTTCTTCGAATCACACCATCTTGAACGTAACAACCAGCGATCGAACCCACTTTAGAAATTTTGAATACTTCGCGAATTTCAACCATACCAATAACATTTTCTTTTTGCTCAGGAGATAACAATCCGCCAAGCGCTGCTTTCACTTGATCCACAGCTTCATAAATAATACTGTAATAGTGAACATCAACCTCGAGTGAATCAATGAGTTTACGCGCACCTGCTTCTGCTCTGACATTAAAAGCAATCAAAATCGCTTTTGATGCACTTGCTAAGTTCACATCAGACTCCGTCACGGCACCAACACCCATATGAATCACATTCACTTTAACTTCATCCGTTGATAATTTTTGGAGTGATGTAGATAACGCTTCGTATGAACCTTGCACATCGGATTTAATAATGAGTGGTAACACTTTGACGCTACCCTCAGCCATTTGATCAAATATATTTTCGAGTTTTGCAGCTTGTTGTTTTGCTAATTTCACATCTCTAAATTTACCTTGACGGAATAAAGCAATTTCACGCGCTTTGCGTTCATCATTTAAGACCACCACTTCTTCGCCTGCATTTGGTACGTCGGCTAAACCTAACACTTCCACAGGAATCGAAGGTCCTGCTTCTTTAATTTCTTTACCTGTTTCATCAAGCATTGCACGAATACGACCAAAAGCTGAACCAGCTAATAATGTATCGCCGCGTTTTAATGTGCCTGATTGAATAAGAATAGTTGCTACAGGGCCGCGGCCTTTATCTAAACGACCTTCAATCACAATGCCTTTTGCTGGCGTATTTTTAGGCGCTTTAAGCTCTAACACTTCAGCTTGAAGAAGCACTGACTCTAGTAATTTATCTATCCCTTGTCCTGATTTTGCTGAGACCTCTACGAACATGGTGTCACCACCAAAATCTTCAGGTACCACTTCTTGCGCGACAAGTTCCATTTTCACGCGCTCAGGCGCTGCTTCAGGTTTATCAATTTTATTAATTGCAACCACAAGCGGCACATTACCTGCTTTTGCATGATGAATGGCTTCAATAGTTTGTGGCATGACACCGTCATCTGCGGCCACCACTAAAATGACAATGTCGGTAGCTTTAGCACCGCGAGCACGCATTGCCGTAAATGCTTCATGGCCTGGTGTATCTAAGAAAGTCACCATGCCGCGTGGTGTTTCCACGTGGTACGCACCAATATGTTGTGTAATGCCGCCTGCTTCACCAGAAGCCACGCGCGTTGTTCTAATGTAATCAAGGAGTGATGTTTTACCGTGATCGACGTGACCCATGACAGTCACCACAGGAGGACGCGTTTCTAAAATAGCTTCCACCGTTGAGTCTTGATCAATCAGCGCTTCAGGATCGTTATCTAAAGCTGCAATCGCATTATGTCCCATTTCACCGACCACAATCATTCCAGTATCTTGATCTAGAATTTGATTGATCGTCACCATCATGCCCATGTTCATCAGCACCTTAATCACTTCAGTAGCTTTCACTGACATCTTATGTGCTAAGTCAGCTACTGAAATCGTTTCTGGTACGTGAATATCACGCACAATCGGTTCGGTAGGTGCTACAAATGTTGACTCTTCATTTTCTTCGCGATGTTTTGATTTTGATTTGGGTGAGCGCCATCCTGAAGCGACGCTAGAATCGCCACGGCCTTTCAGTGTACGTTTTTTAAATTCGCGATCAGACCAATCCTTCTCGCTCTTATCGACTTGTTTTTCTTTGCCTTCCACTTTAACGCCAGCTTTAGAAGCGGGGCGATGAAGTGTACCTTCACTTAATTTAGCTGCTGGCGCTGCATTTGCTTTTGCAACCGCTTCTTGTTTTTTTCTAATATCTTCGGCCTGCGCTGCAGCAAGGGCTGCATGGCGCTTCGCTTCGTCTTCACGCATCGATAGCTCATCTTCACCGAGCACGTGGCCTTTTGTTTGAGGTATCGCTACTGACTCAATAGGCTTAGGTTCTGCAATAGGCGTATCAACAGGTTGTCCATCCTCACGCCTTACCAATACACGTTTTTTACGTACTTCGACTTGAATGGTACGAGCGCGTCCCGTACTGTCTGTTTTTTTAATCTCTTTATTTTGCTTATGCGTTAAAGTGATTTTGTTTTTTGGCGCTTGAGATTGGCCATGTTCCTTACGAAGATATTCAAGCAATGCTGATTTATCTAATTCAGTTAATGAATCTTCTGCTGCTGATTTATTTACCCCAGCACTTTTTAGCTGTTCGATTAATAAATCAACAGGTAATCCTAGTTCTTCAGCAAATTTAGTGACAGTTGATTGTCCCATTTAGTACCTCATAATATTCATCGTAGGATGTAAATGCCTTTAAACAAACCAAGGCGCTCTAGCAGTCATAATTAACTGTTTCGCACGCTCTTCATCCATCGAAGTCATTTCAACCAATTCATCTACCGCAAGATCTGCAAGATCATCCATTTTTGAAATACCCTTTGATGCAAGCAGATTTGCTGTAGCATCATCCATACCTTCCATCGTGAGTAAATCTTCTGCTGCTTCTTCAACTTTTTCTTCTTTAGCAATCGCCTCGGTCAGAAGAGCTGCTCTCGCACGTGAACGAAGTTCATTCACTGTGTCTTCATCAAACGCCTCAATCTCAACCATCTCTTGTAATGGTACGTAAGCAATTTCTTCTAATGTACTAAATCCTTCTTGCACAAGAATGTCAGCCACGTCTTCATCCACGTCAAGTTTCGCCATGAATAATTGACTGGTACTTGCATATTCTTCTTCATTTTTCTTAGAAGACTCTTCTTCCGTCAGAATATTAATATTCCAACCTGTAAGTTCAGATGCAAGACGAACGTTTTGACCATTTCGTCCAATCGCTTGCGCTAAGTTTTCTTCATTCACTACAACATCCATGCTGTGTTTTTCTTCATCAACGACAATACTTGAAACTTCAGCAGGTGCCATGGCGTTAATGACAAACTGTGCTGGCTCCATAGACCATAAAACAATATCGACACGCTCACCCGCAAGCTCACCTGTCACAGCTTGCACTCTTGACCCACGCATGCCGACGCATGTGCCTACAGGATCAATTCTTTGATCGTTTGCTTTTACAGCAATTTTTGATCGCAATCCTGGGTCACGTGATGCAGATTTAATTTCTAATAAACCTTCTTCAATTTCAGGTACTTCAAGTTCAAATAAACGCACGAGAAATTCAGGTGCTGTTCTGGATAAAATCAATTGCGGTCCGCGGTGACTTCTTTCAACATTTGTAAGATAAGCTCTCACGCGGTCACCAATACGTAAATTTTCTTTAGGGATCATTTGATCGCGTGGAAGCACTGCTTCAATACGACCTACCTCAATAATGCCATTGCCACGATCCATACGTTTAATCACGCCTGTCACTAATTTTTCATTACGGCCTAAAAAGTCTTCTAAAATTTGCTCTCTTTCGGCTTCACGTACTTTTTGTAGGATCACTTGTTTTGCAGCTTGTGCGCCAATGCGTCCAAATTCAATAGACTCTAAAGGCACTTCAATCGTATCGTTTTCAGCTTTGCCTTCTGCACGAGGATCCGTGAGAGAGATCTGAGCATCTTCATTTTCAATGAGCTCATCATTCAAAATCGTCCAACGTCTAAAAGATTTATATTCGCCCGTGTCGCGATTGATTTCTACGCGCACATCAATATCTTCTGAATTTTTTTTCTTTGTAGCAGAAGCCAAAGCTGATTCAAGTGCTTCAAAGACCACTTCTTTGTTCACATTTTTTTCATGGGCTAAAGCATCTACTAATAATAAAATCTCGCGACTCATTTCAATCTCCGCAACTCATTCTCTAACGTTTAAATTCTGGGCTCAATCGCGCTTTATCAATATTTGATAAAGCAAAACGATAAAGCTCACCCTCGCACATCAATAGCACAGTGTCTTTTTCTGTTCCATCAATGGTGCCTAAAAAATTTTTACGCGCATCTAAAGGCATTCTTAACTTCACAGAAGCTCGCTCACCTTTAAAGCGTTCAAAATCAGTTAATTTCTTTAAAACGCGATCCATACCAGGGGATGAAACCTCTAGTCGGTCGTAATCTAAATCCTGCTCTACGGTAAATACGTGACCTAAGTGGTTGCTTACTAAAGTGCAATCATCAATGGTGACTGAATCAGGCTTATCAATATAAACACGCAAAAGTTTTCCTCGATTTGAAATCTCCAAATCGACCAACTCGTATCCGAGCTGCTGTACGGTCTTTTCAATTAATGTTTCAAGCTTTTCCATCTAAGGCTGATTTCCTAAAATTACCCAAGTTGCAGAAACAAAAAATGGGCCTAAAGCCCATCAATATTTTCATGCCGAATTATATCAATAAATTCAGATAATTGAAATCAAAACTTCATTAAAAATCAATACGATCCATCACATTAAAGCACTTTAATCTTGGCAAATTTTCGTTTGCCTACTTGAGCCACAAACTCACTATTTTTTGGGATCATTTTTTTGCCATCTTCAAGACGCTCGCCGTCAATTTTGATACCGCCGCCCTCAATAAGACGCATGCCTTCTGAAGTGCTTGCCACAAGTGCCGCCTCTTTAAGGAGCAGCAAAATACCTATCGTATCGGCTTGAATCGCAATGTTTACTTCAGGCACATTGTCTGGGATGCCACCCTTAGAACGTGTTTGAAAATTATCTAGCGCTTCGATAGCAGCCTCTTTTGAATGAAAGCGCGCCACAATTTCTTGAGCAAAAGTAACTTTGATATCGCGAGGATTTTGGCCTGCCTTTACGTTTGCTTTCCAACTTGCGATCTCATCCAAAGATGCAAAAGAGAGTAGCTCAATATATCGCCACATTAATTCATCTGAAATCGACATAATTTTTGCAAAAATAATCTCAGGCGCCTCATTAATCCCAATGTAATTGCCTAGTGATTTAGACATTTTTTGCACGCCATCTAAACCTTCGAGAAGCGGCATCGTAATGACACATTGTGGAGATTGGCCTGATTGCTTTTGTAATTCACGACCCATTAATAAATTAAATTTTTGATCCGTACCGCCTAATTCCACATCTGCTTTTAATGCTACAGAGTCATAGCCTTGAAGAAGGGGATATAAAAATTCATGGATAGCGATAGGTTGGTTAGCTTTATATCGCTTACTAAAATCATCGCGCTCTAGCATTCGAGCGACCGTATGGCTTGCTGCTAATTTCAACATACCAGCGGCACCCAAATCGGTGAGCCATGTTGAATTAAAAACGACTTCGGTTTGATCGCGCTTTAATATTTTAAAAACTTGCTCGGCATAACTCTCAGCATTCTTTTTAACTTCGTCTTGAGATAAAGGAGGTCGTGTCGCGCTTTTACCTGTGGGGTCGCCAATCATGCCTGTGAAGTCGCCAATTAAAAATAAAACGTGATGGCCTAAATCTTGAAATTGTCTAAGTTTATTTAATAGAACGGTATGGCCTAAATGAAGATCCGGGGCCGTAGGATCGAAGCCAGCTTTAACTCTTAAAGGTTTTCCTTTTTTGAGTTTTTCAAGAAGCTCTTCTTCTAGAAGAATTTCTTCAGCGCCTCTTTTAATGAGCGCTAATGCTTGATTGATTTCAGTAGCCACAAATATTTCCGAATGGTTTTATTGAAGTTTAATAATTGCCATCATTTTAGCCTAAATTATTTTACCAATATGGAAAATAGCGGAAATAAACCATTTACAATCTTACACATGAATGAATTATTTATAGGTCTTATGTCCGGCACCAGCCTTGATGGTATGGATGCGGTGCTTGTCAATTTTGGTGAAACACCTCAAGACATCAAAATTATGGGTCATAGTTATGTGCCCTATGAAGATTCACTTAAAGAGGCTTTATTAAGACTTCACTCACCCAATACTAATGAGCTTGAAGAAAGTCTCATCATAGGCAACACCGTGAGTAAAAAAGCCTATGAAGCGATTAAAGCTTTGCTTGAAAAAACAAACATCGCATCCAAAGATATCAAAGCCATTGGATTTCATGGGCAAACCATTCGGCATCAACCTCAAAAAGGCTTCACCTTGCAGATTGGAAATCCTGCACTTTTAGCTGAGCTTTCCAATATCAATGTCATTGCTGATTTTAGAAGTCGAGATGTTGCAGCAAGTGGACAAGGCGCTCCATTGGTGCCTGCATTTCATCATGAAATTTTTTCACACCCAACAACTTATCGCGCAATTCTTAATATTGGCGGAATTGCCAATATCACCCTATTAAATCCTAAAACTTCTGTGTCAGGTTTTGATACCGGCCCTGGTAATCTTTTATTAGATCACTGGAGCAAGTTGCATCTTAATCAAGCATTTGATGAGAATGGCGCATGGGCCAAAGAAGGTAAAGTTATCGAAACACTCCTTGATGCATTTTTTGAAGATGCTTATTTTGAAAAAACTGCGCCCAAAAGTACGGGTCGTGATCATTTCAATGAAGC
>JBEGSH010000052.1:0-3442 GCA_041180025.1 Pseudomonadota bacterium
GCGATTTAAAAATTCTGAGAATTGCATTAAATCAAAACGATAGCTTTCTAAAGTATTTTTAGCTAAACCATCTTCAAGCCATAAATGATCAATGAATTGATCGATAACTTTTTTTTCGTCATCAGAAATGACAATGGGCTCTCGTGTTTTCTTCACCATACAAAAAGATTAACACAAATAAAAAAGCCCCGCTAAAGCGAGGCTTTTTAAATTACTCAGCTGCCTTATCGGGAGCTGCCTCAGGCGCTGCCGCCTTCGGTGTTTCTGTTTTTGGAATGTCTTGAATAATTTCTTTTTCACGTGCATCTAATTTTTCACGGATACGTGCAGATTTACCTGAACGCTCACGTAAGTAATAAAGTTTTGCACGACGCACATCACCGCGACGTTTTAATTCGATGGATGCGATTAAAGGAGAATAAGTTTGGAATGTACGCTCAACACCTTCACCAGATGAAATTTTACGAACTGTGAAAGCTGAATTGAGACCGCGATTTCTTTTTGAAATCACAACACCTTCGTAAAGCTGCACACGTTTTCTTGTACCTTCGACCACGTTTACACCGACTACAACTGTGTCGCCTGGTGCAAAATTAGGGATGGTTTTACCTAGACGAGCAATTTCTTCTTGCTCTAATAATTGAATAATATCTGCCATAATCCGTTCCTTTTAGTTATATAGAGTCTTGTTCCTGCTTATCTATTGCTTCAAGCAGCCGAGTCTCTTCTTTAGTCAACAGCCTTGCGGCCAACAAATCAGGTCGTCTGACCTTGGTTAACGCTAACGATTGCTGTAATCGCCAGGCGCTAATTCTAGCATGGTTACCCGATAATAATACATCCGGCACCTTAGATCCTTCATACACTTCCGGTCTCGTATAGTGAGGGCAATCAAGTAAGCCATTCACAAACGAATCCTCAATGGCCGAATTATCATCTCCTAACACACCTGGTAGTTGCCTAATAATCGCATCCATCACCACCATGGTAGGTAATTCCCCGCCACTTAATACGTAGTCGCCAATTGAAATTTCTTCATCGATACTACTTTCAATCAGCCTCTCATCCACTCCTTCATAACGACTCGCTAAAAAAATGAGTCCTGAAGCTTTTGACAGTTCCATCACTTTTTGATGTGTGAGTGGCAATCCTCTTGGGGATAAATGAATCACTCGCACATCTTGAATACCTTTATTCATTTGCGCTTTTTTAGCAGCATCGATGGCCTTCTTCAAAGGCTCAATCATCATCAGCATGCCAGGACCGCCGCCATAAGGCCTATCATCCACTGTGCGATGTGCATCATTTGTAAAATCTCTTGGATTCCATAAAGTTAAATCAACAAACGCTTCATGAAATGCACGAGAGGTAATGCCAAAATCCTTCAATGCTTGAAACATCTCAGGAAAAAGGGTCACCACATCAAAAGACAAAGGTTTCATTTAAAAATCTTTATCCCAGTCGACTTCAATTTCTTTTTTTGCCATATCCACATTGATAATCACATGCGGAATAAAAGGGATTAAATATTCTTTGTCGCCCTTTACGACTAAGACATCATTCGCTCCCGTTTCCAGAAAAGTTTGAACGACACCTAAATGTTCTTTCTGTTGATTGATGACTTCATGCCCCATCAAATCATTCCAGTAATATTCGCCTTTTTCTAAGGCGGGTAACTCATGTTTGGGTACTAAGATCGTTTTATTCTTTAGCCCAAATGCCGCGTCTCGATCATCCACATTCAAAAGCTTAGCCACAATCGTATTGCCGTGTATTTTTGATGTTTCGATCGGGTAGCTTATCGATGATTTTTCATCTCCAATTAGCCACTGTTTTTTATTGAGAAGTTGATGGATATCTACCGTGAAGGGCTGAATCTTAATCCAACCTTTGACACCATATGGCCCACTGATGCGTGCCATGATAAATTTTTCTACCTCACTCATATCACTTGTATCAACAAGTGAATCAAAACATTAAGCGCTTTCAGCTGGTGGTTCAGTTGCCTCAGCTGGAGCTGCCGCTTCTACTGGCGCTTCTGGAGCTGCCTCAACCGGTGCTGCTTCTGGAGCAGGCGCTGCTGCAGCTGCGGCTTCAGCCTCTGCTGCTTTCGCTTTTTCTTCTGCTTCTTTAGCGTCCATCGCTGCTTTTAATTCTTCAGCTTTTTTAGCTGCTTCTTTAGCTTTTCTAGCTTCTACTTTGTCTGCATCTTTTTTCTTTAAAGCGACAATTGCTTCTGGGCCTTTTAAATGTAACTTCACTAAGCGATTCACTGAATCTGAAAGAAGTGCACCATGGCCTTTCCAATGTGTCACACGTTCGTTATCAATGCGAAGTGCTTCGGTGCCAATTTTAGCCATTGGATTATAAAAACCAATACGCTCAATAAAGCGTCCGTCGCGGCGATTTCTTGAATCTGCCACTACTACATTGTAAAAAGGGGTCTTTTTTGAACCACCTCTAGAAAGTCGAATAATTACCATAATTTACACTCTTCAATTAGTTAAAAATTTTCTTAAGAAAGGGGCGGATTTTACGCTATTTTTGGCATATTTGGCAAGCAAAATCACTTTAAAGACAAGAATTTAAGGTCTCTTTTTGGCTATTGATAAGGGGTGGGATCATCCATCCCAGCGGCTTTAAAGCCATTTTGCCTTAAACGACACGAATCACAGACCCCACAAGCTTGGCCTGTTTGATCGGCCTGATAACACGAGACTGTTAGACTATAATTCACACCCAATCCAACACCTTTGGCAATAATAGCTTCTTTAGATAAATGGATGAGCGGTGTATGAAGTTGGATCGTTTGACCTTCCACAGCCGATTTAGTGGCTAAATTGGCCATTTTCTGAAATTGCTCTATATATTCAGGTCTACAATCAGGGTAACCTGAATAATCGACAGCGTTGACCCCTATAAAAATATCATGGGCACCAATCACTTCAGCCCAACCTAAAGCGAGCGTCAACATGAGAGTATTGCGGGCGGGCACGTAAGTAATGGGAATCTGGGTAGTTAATTCGGTTGGCACTTTTAAATCAGTATTCGTCAGCGCTGACGTGAGCATCCAACTTAAATCCATTTCCACCGTTTTATGCGCTTTCACTTTAAATTGGACGGCAATTTTTTTTGCGGCTTCCAATTCTGCAATATGACGCTGATGATAATTCACACTTAAGGCATAACATTCATAGCCTTCACTTTTTGCGATCGCAAGCGTTGTGGCAGAATCAAGGCCGCCTGATAAAAGAACAACTGCTTTAGACACCAGGCTTCTCTCCCCAGAGTAATTTATGTAATTGAATTTGCATGCGCACGGGCAGTTGATCTTCTAAAATCCAATTCCCTAAATCAGTGGTGTTAAGTTTTTGATATACAGGCGAAAATAAAACATCACATTTTTCGGTTAACTTATATTGATTGAGTATTTTTTTAGCCC
>JBEGSH010000053.1:0-2969 GCA_041180025.1 Pseudomonadota bacterium
CTGATTTAATTCAGTGAAGTGATACGGAGACGTGGCCGAGTGGTCGAAGGCACTCCCCTGCTAAGGGAGCATCTGGGCAAAACCTGGATCGGAAGTTCGAATCTTCTCGTCTCCGCCAAACATCTTGTCAGGTAAAGTCCTGAGGTGTTTTTTGGATTATTTCAATCTTAGAATGACCCTGAATGGTTTGTTGTTTCATGAGATAATAAATCTTATGCGGCTGTAGCTCAGTTGGATAGAGTACTTGGCTACGAACCAAGGGGTCGTGGGTTCAATTCCTGCCAGCCGCACCAGTCAACAAGTTAGCCCTCATCTTCATCGACGGTATCATTATCTATGAGAGCTATATCTCCAAGAAAATTCTGTAATTGAATTGATTTAAGTTGGTTCCTTAAATATTCTTCAATTTCATCATCAGGCATTTTGCATAATGGATGATTTAATCCAACCCCCTCATTAAGCTTAATCGCTAACTCCTTAGGCCAATACTTCATACTCATCTGAATAATTTCTGCATCAATTTTTTTTGCAGCACCTTCAGTTTTTCCTGTTTTAGGTAGTCTATCTACAACAATATATGTTTTAGCGTCATATGTTTGTCCAGATATTTCACGATGTTTTGAAAATCTAGATAGCTTATCTTTTGAAATCTCTGAGTTTCCAGGGCCAATAAAACCAATATCGAATAGGGCTAGCTTGCCAGGTCTGATGATGGCAGTAGCATCAACTTCGCGTGTATCTGTTGAGTCAGATAACCAAAAAATCATGCTATTTTTAGAGCTCTTCTTTTCATCTACTCTTTCAAATCCAAGAATTGTGAGGATGCTACCCAATATTAATTTTTCAAATAATTTTCCGTACGTAGATTTATCAGATCCCCGAATAGTTAAAGTTTGCGCTCCAATTGCGGTAGTTAGTTGAATAATCTCTTGCCAATTTAATAAAACCTCATCATCTTGATTTTTTATTAACATTTGAATATTGCCAAAATTCTCTTCACATTTTTGAGCACATTCCTTAATAACCTTAGAAGTTTCCAGAATGTATTTATCTAACGACCCATGATCACCTTTGAGGACATTTTGTACTGATTTACCAGTAAGACCAATCAACCACTGTGCAAGCCAAGTTGACTGCTTATCAATTTTTTTGGTTTTTAATTGCTCTGCTGAAAGTTTATATAGTTGATCAGAAAAGTTATTTATTGAGGACATTCCAGCAAAAAACATTGAAACAATAGCGCCATTTATTTGAGCAATCCGGTTTCTTGTTAGTGGCTCTGTATGCTCGCGCAGATTTTCGCCCATCATGACACTAAGAACTGTATTGCGGGTAACCTCTAAACCAATAATTTCAATAAACTCCTTACCACCTCCAGATAATAAAATTTTCGCCTTTGATGGAAAGATTTTTTCTGTAAATAGAGATTTTGAAGCTGATCGGTTCATTTCTTATATATCTAAAAAGGGTTGAAGTTCATTGTTGCGTGACTCAACATTCAGCCATAGGATATCTTTCGCTTTTGAGCGCAGCCATTTTGCGGACTCTTCGCGCATTAGATCAATATATTCAGGATTGTTGTCAAATAATACAAATCGCCTATCGAGCCCAGATGCTGCAGCGCCCACTGTTCCAGATCCAGCAAATGGATCCATTACAACATCATTTTTAAATGAATAGTACCTAATTACTTTCTGAGCAAGTTCTAATGGAAATGGGGCGGGGTGCTTTGATCGGGTATTTGGATTAATTTTCCATACATTTGTTTTTTCGTACCCATCTGGAACTTTTGATGCTTCAACTATATCTTGGTCTGGATGATTTCTTATATGCCAATCAATTAATAAATCAGTTCTTTTTCTATATACAATCACATTTTCGGTTACTGGAACTGCCTTGTATTGCAAAGGATTTCTATCAGCCGCAAATCTTCTTCCTCTCCCCGTTGCCCAACCTGCCCCCTCAGGCTTTACCCAAACAATATCATCAATAAAGTCAAACCCTTCTTCTATAAATATGCGATGTAAATCATATGTAACAGCAATTCTTTTAGAGGATTGATTTCGACTAACTCTTCGTAAAAGTACGGGGGAAGTATTGATTACAAAAAAACGGCCTTCACTTAAGACTCGATGCGCTCTATTAATTACTTGGCGCATTTTTAAAAGATACTCTTCGTAGACCTCATATTCTGAATATTCGGGTCGAGCGTTAAAATAAGGGGGAGATGTGAAGATTAAATCTACTGATTGAGAGGGCATTTGCTCCAATAAATCAACGCAATCACCAAACCCAACTGTATTTCTTAATTTCGATATTTCATATTTTGGTTTAGTTTTTTTTGGTTTACTTTTGGGATTCGGTTTTCGTAATAATCTGGCTTCAAGGATTTCAGGGTTAGTGGTTTTATTGGAGAGAATCCCTGTTGTGTATGCATCAATGACAATTTCACCAAGTTTATTTTGAGTTTCGTCACATAATGGAATTCGCCACACATGGTGCCTATCATCTACTTCAGGTAGACCAAATTTGATGACTTTATCTAAAGAAAGCTTTTTTAACCATGCTGAAGATATATTTTTTGCTTCTTTTACAGTCTTAACTAGATATTTTCTATCCTCTGCAACTGTGGCTTTAGCTTTGCTCATTATTTTTCCGTCACCTAATTACTTGATTATTGCTTCATTTTATCAGTTAATGAAAAAAATCAGATGTAATTTTTTGAGTGCTTTAGTTTAAATTTCACTTTGTTGGCTTGAGGAAAGTATCTACATTAAGGGCGTTAATTAATATGATGATTGATTTAAAAAAACTTCTTGAGTTATACGACACGAAAACTCCAAAAAATACTGGGTGCGTCGCAGCCATTAATTCAATGATGGGAGAAGAATTAGCTGTAGCTTTATTTTTGGATTATGCAAAAAGAAAAAATCTTAATCCTGCAGTAATTTCTGAGAAATGCACTCAAG
>JBEGSH010000054.1:0-12668 GCA_041180025.1 Pseudomonadota bacterium
TTAGGTAAAGATGTTACTGATAAATTTTTGAGTGGTCTTCCAGGCGTTCAAAAAGAAGGATGTGACGGACTTATCACATCGGGTACTTTTATCCTTCATAAAATGCCTAAATACATAAGAACTGTATGCTTAGAATTTTTTGGAAATGTGTCCCATGCGGTTCCTGCAATTGTTGAAATCAAAGATTATTTGGATCAATCCGATAGCACGCTCTTAGCTGGTCTAGAGCATATGGATGAGCGTTATATTAAAGCAGTTGGGTATAGCACTAAAGCTGCAAGACAAGAACGTCCTCGCATGGTCTTAATTGCTGATATTGCAAGTGATGATGAGGACGCTGTAGGGTTATCTGCTTCTCAAATTGTGCAGATTGCCAATTCGAGAGATGGTGAAGGTTTTATAGCGGTATCCCCAGATGCACGAAAACGTTTCTGGCTTGATCGCGCAAGAACAGCAGCTATTGCAAAACATACTAATGCATTCAAGATTAATGAAGATGTTGTTATTCCACTTCCTAAGCTTGGCGAATATTCTGATGGTATTGAAAGAATTAATATCGAACTTTCAATTAAAAACAAATTAAAACTTTTAGATGACTTAGAAACTTTTATTGAGCACGATAAGTTTACCTATGAAGAAGAAGGTTTGAACTCAGACCCAGAGCTTAATCAAGTTAAGCAAAAAATGAGTATAGATTTAATTCATGGATTGAGAGAAAAATGGGGCCAAATGCTCGACAATTTGGATAGCCCACTTTCAACGCTTCTTGAAAGACATGATGACATTGAATACAAGTATGAAAATATTTTTAGAGCACTTCAGTCTTATGAGTTACGAATTTCATGGAAGAAAGAACTCAAAGAGCCGCTCCATGAAATTTTTAGCGGAAGAGAATATCAAAGCTTCTTGCTTAAGTTGGATCAAATACATAAAAACACTTTGAAGGGCAGAGTGTTTATAGCGCTTCATATGCATGCCGGAGACGGTAATGTTCATACTAATATCCCAGTGAACTCAGACGACTACCAAATGATGCAAGAGGCACATGAAGCGGTAGCAAGAGTAATGGCTTTAGCTAGAAGTCTTAATGGCGTAATTTCTGGTGAGCATGGCATCGGTATTACCAAAATGGAATTTTTAGACGAAAGCACAATTGAAGCATTTGAGAAATATAAAAATAAAGTAGATCCTTTTGGACATTTTAATAAAGGCAAATTGCTACCGGGATCTGGACTGGAAAATGCTTATACGCCAAGTTTTGGACTACTAGAACAAGAATCGATCATTATGGAACAGTCCGCTATTGGAGAAATAGCAGATTCTATTAGTGACTGTTTGCGTTGTGGAAAGTGCAAGCCAGTATGTACAACACATGTTCCTCGTTCCAATTTGCTTTATAGCCCAAGAAATAAAATTTTAGCAACCTCACTTCTTATCGAAGCATTTCTATATGAAGAGCAAACAAGGCGCGGCATTTCTATTAAACATTTTGATGAGTTCAATGATGTTGCTGATCATTGCACGGTCTGTCATAAATGCTTAAATCCTTGTCCTGTAGACATTGATTTTGGTGATGTTTCAATTGCGATGAGAAACTTTTTAAGAGAGCAAGGTAAGCGTCATTTTAGTCCAGGTACTGCATTGGCTATGAGTTACTTGAATATGAAAGATCCCGTCACCATTAAAATCATGAGAACTTTGATGGTTGATTTTGGCTATAAAGCCCAACAGGCTGGGCATAATTTATTGAAAAAACTGGGCGGTATTAATTTATTTAAAAATAATCCACCTTCAACAATTGGTAAAGCTCCAATCAAGTCTCAGATTGTGCATTTCTTAAATAGGCCTATGCCTAAAAATATGCCTACTAAAACTTCAAGAGCCCTCCTTGGCATTGAGGATGATAAAGTTGTGCCTGTGATTCGAAACCTACAAAAAATTAATGAAGATTCAGACGCAGTGTTTTATTTCCCTGGATGTGGATCTGAGAGACTTTTCTCTCAAGTAGGATTAGCGACTCAAGCGATGTTATATGAAGTTGGTGCTATTACTGTTCTGCCGCCAGGTTATTTATGCTGCGGCTACCCACAAACATCATCTGGCAATCATGATAAAGGCCAAAAAATAACTTCAGATAATCGCGTTCAGTTTCATAGAGTAGCAAACACACTTAACTATTTAGATATTAAAACAGTCATTGTGTCTTGCGGTACTTGCATGGACCAATTACAAAAATATGAATTTGAAAAAATATTTCCTGGTTGCAGATTATTAGATATCCATGAATATCTCATGGAAAAAGGTGTAAAAATGGAAGGTGTATCAGGTACAAGATATATGTACCATGATCCTTGTCATAGCCCGATGAAAACATATGCACCTACTAAAGTTACTAATGCATTGATGAATACAAGTGTACCTTTAAATGATCGCTGCTGTGGCGAATCCGGAACCTTTGCTGTCGGCAGGCCAGATATTGCAACGCAAGTAAAAAAGAGAAAGCAAGAAGAAATTGAAAAAGGTATTCAGAAAATGGGTATTGATCAACCAGGATCATTAGGGGAAGTTAAGATTCTTACTTCTTGTCCCTCTTGCTTACAGGGATTGGCTCGTTATGGCGAAGATACAAATACAACAGCTGATTACATAGTAGTTGAATTGGCGAAGAACTTATTAGGTGCTAATTGGATGCAAAACTACGTAGAGAGCTCAACCAAAGGTGGGATTGAAAAAATACTTTTATAGCTTCTAAATCGGAATTAATAGACCGGTAGCTACATTTTGAATAATTCTTGTAATACTTCGCTCCATTTTTTCTGAAAGCGTAAAAGCAAGAAAATCTGTTCTGCCAATAATTTTTCCAAACTCTCGTTCAAAAGATAAGTTATTTTCTTTTTCGGTTAACTCGTTAGCAAGCAAGAAAGGTTTGCCAGTGCTATTTTTAGCATTAGATAGTTTCCAAACAGCCGTTTCAATGTTACGAGATGCATTGTATAAAAGCTGAGGATCAACTGAGTCAAATAAATAAAATTCTTTTTTGCCCCCATGAGCTTTTATGAGCATTGTGTAGATACCTACAATAAAAGGGAGTACGCGATCACCTTTATATTCTTCGTTGAAGGCAAGATAGATCGCATCAGTGCCTTGAACATTATTAATCGCTTCAAAATTCCAGTTATGATTTCCATTGAATACCCAATTGACCATTTTTTCCGCATCATCTGAAGTGCTTTTCTTTAACTCCGAGGGATTTCTTTTGTAGAGTTTAATCATGAGCGTTCTCAAGCTTTGGATGTTCTCTCTAATTTCATGGTCAGCCATACGATCAAAATCAGTTTTTCCAAGTTGGTTACCAGATTGTCTATCTGGCTCCACTATTTCTTTAGCGTACGAATTTTGTATTAAGAAGTAAATTGAAAATAGCAAACAAAAAAAGATGCAATAAAATTTATTCTTTTTCATTTAATTTTTTAAGGACAATCTCTCTTGAGGGAAGGTTATTTTAAATTGACTGCCTTTACCTATTTGACTGGTAATTTCTATTTGAGCTTGATGTCGAATACAGACATGCTTAACAATAGACAATCCTAATCCAGTGCCACCCGAATTTCTACTTCGATCAGCATCTATTCTGAAAAATCGCTCAGTAAGCCTTGGGATTAATTTTTCATCAATACCTATACCTGAATCTTGCACTTCAAAAAAAGGTTTTTGATCTTTAATATCCCATATTACATGAATACTGCCGCCCTCTTTGGTATACCGTATAGCATTGCTAACAAGGTTCAGAAAGGCGCTATAAATTTCTTTTTCATAACCTAATAAAGTAATATTTCTATTGATAGACATATTAATTTTATGTAATTTTCCAGATACCAAATCTGAATCTTTTTTTAACTTTTTGAAGAGTTCAACCATATCTATTTCTTTTCTCTCTGCAGGTGCTGCGTTAGATTCTATGGATGAAAGTTGAAGTAGATCTTCAACTAATTTTTTCATTCGATCTGACTGCTCAAGCATCATTTGGAGATAAGGACGCGTTTTTGTATTAAATTCATTTTTCATATCAGAAAGTGTTTCTAAAAATCCAACAATGACAGTCAAAGGTGTTTTTAACTCATGTGAAACGTTTGCGATAAAATCGCGTTTAATAGAATCATTTTTTTCAATTTGTGTAATGTCTCGACAGATAAGAAGTTTTTGACTAACACCAAAGGGAACTAGAAGTATTTCGAATGATCTGCCTGTATTTCGCCAAGAAATTAATTTAAGCGTACCCTCGTATTTGTTGTCATTGAGGTATTCAGTAAAGCTCGTTTCACGTAATAAGTAATTAATAGGTTGATTGATATCCTTGGCTAGATGAATATCAAGCATTTTTTCAGAAGGTTTATTGCACCATTCAATTTCATTATTTTGATTTAATGCAATGATGCCGTCAGGAATGGCTTCTGCCGCTGTCATAAATCTACCCAGAGTCGTCGTAAGCTCAGATTTACTCTTTTTTTGTTTTCTATATTCTCGATAGAGTGTCGCAAAAATCTCTTCCCAAATGCCTGACCCATTAGGAATGGTTGATAAATTTGGACTTTTAAGCCATTTGTTTAGACGATAAATCCAATAGACATGAGAAAGTAAATAAACAAAGATACATGAAATGAAAAAAAATAAAGCAACTTCTAAACTTTTAAACCCCCAAAATATAAGAGATAAAAAAGATACAAATAATAAAACCCAAAAAGTATTCCAACGGATATCTTGCAATGTTTTTTCTCGTTAAAAACGTACGAGTATTATAGCGAGTAATACTTGAAAGTGATCTAGGTAAATTCTATTTTGTAGAGAGTCTATAGCCTGAGCCACGGACAGTTTGGATTAAATTTTCATGCTGAGATTGTGCAAGAATATTTCTTAGTCTTCTAATATGAACATCTACTGTTCGATCCTCAATGAAAATTTGACTTCCCCAAACTTTATCTAGTAGCTGACTTCTTGAGTAAACTCTCTCAGGGTTGCTCATAAAAAAATGGAGGAGTCTAAATTCTGTTGGACCCATTTCCAATGGTTTATTATTTCCAGTCACCCGGTGGGATACAGGGTCCAATTCTAAACCATTAATTTTTAAAAGATCTTCAGTAAGCTCGGGAGCCTTTCTTCTGAGAACAGCTTTGATTCGAGCATTGAGTTCACGAGGACTAAAAGGCTTAGTAATATAGTCGTCAGCACCAACTTCCAAGCCTTTGACTTTATCTAGCTCATCACTTCTCGCTGTTAACATAATAATAGGGATTGCTTTTGTTAAAGCATTGCCGCGTAATTTTTTTGCAAAGTCTATACCTGACATGCCGGGCAACATCCAATCGAGCAAAATGATATCGGGAAGTGCTTCGCTAATCAGTTTTTCTGCATGCTCGGCACTTATTGCTCTTAATGGGTTATAGCCGGCTTGAGAAATATTGAGGGCTAAAAGCTCAAGAATAGGACTTTCATCCTCAACGATCAATATATTTGCTTTCATAGTTTCTTAATATTAATAGATTGGTTATGATCGTATGACATTAATATGACATTTTAATGACATTATCTAATTCATAAAGAATTAGGTAATTTTTTTAAGATTAATTTAAGATTGAATTATTGATTTTCGGAGAATGTGTATGTCCAACTTTTTTTCAAAAGAATATATCACCGCTAAAGCTTCCTATAATCGTTGGTTGGTTCCACCTGCTGCATTAGCCATTCACCTTTCAATTGGTATGGCCTATGGATTCAGTGTTTTTTGGAAGCCTCTGGGAAATATATTGACAGGCGGCGATGGAAAACCTTTGGCTGCATGCTCTGCAGGAGCAGCAACTTTTGCAGATAAGCTTCATGGAACACTTCGAGCTTTAACTGCTACCGACTGTAACTGGACTCAATTTGATTTAGGATGGATGTATACCTTATTTTTTGTTCTTTTAGGGTGTTCCGCAGCACTCTGGGGAAGCTGGTTAGAGCGAGCAGGTCCTAGGAAAGCGGGACTTGTATCTACTTTATGCTGGTGTGGCGGGTTATTACTTTCTGCATTTGGTATTTACACACATCAACTTTGGATGATGTGGCTTGGAAGCGGCGTGATTGGAGGTATAGGTTTAGGCTTAGGATATATTTCCCCTGTCTCAACGCTCATTAAATGGTTCCCAGATAAAAGAGGTATGGCAACGGGCATGGCCATTATGGGGTTTGGGGGAGGCGCTATGATTGGTTCTCCGCTTGCCACTATGTTGATGACAAAATTCTCTACAGAAATTAACGGCATTACTCAGCCTGGAATTTGGCAAACATTTGTTGTTTTAGCTATTATTTATAGCCTCTTTATGATTTCGGGTTCTTTAGGTTATCGCGTACCGCCATCAGGATGGAAGCCAGCAGGATGGAATCCACCCAAGAACAAAAGTAACAATATGATTTCGGTTAATCATGTCCATTTAAATAAGGCACATAAAACGCCACAGTTTTGGTTTTTATGGATAGTGCTTTGTATGAACGTATCAGCAGGCATTGGTATTATTGGGGCAGCAGCACCTATGCTTCAAGAGACGTTTGGCGGCGCTTTAATTGGCCATGCAGATCTGGGCTTTGCAGATCTTAAAAAAGATGAGTCTTTGTTAGCGCTTGCAGCAGCTGTAGGTGCTGGATTTGTGGGATTAATTTCTTTATTTAATATTTTTGGCCGTTTTTTCTGGGCTAGCATTTCAGATAAGTTAGGAAGAAAACTGACTTATATCGCATTTTTTACCCTTGGTATTTTGATGTATGTCACTGCTTCTTATATGGCAGGATCAAAATCTTTAGCGCTCTTTGCCGCATGTTTTTGTATTATTGCCTCCATGTATGGCGGAGGATTTGCAACGATACCAGCTTATTTAGCCGATATGTTTGGCGCTCAATTTGTGGGTGCAATCCATGGAAGAATCTTAACGGCTTGGTCAACAGCTGGAATCTTAGGTCCAGTAATTGTTAATTATATGCATGATATGAGAGTTGAAGCACAAGTTCCTTTTTCAGAAATATATGCACCTATCTTTTATATATTGGCAATGATGCTTGCTGTTGGATTTATTGCGAATCTTATGGTGAGACCTGTTGATAAAAAATTCTTTATGACTGACAAAGAGTTATTAATTGAAAAAAAATTAGCACACGAGAAATTCATTTCAGCAAAAGAGGTGATTGGAAAAGCTGAAAAAACACCTTTGATCACTTTGCTTGCCTGGTCAGCCGTTGGTATACCTATCTCTTATGGGATTTGGAGCACCATACAAAAGGCTTGGATATTATTCCATTAATTAATATAAAAACTAAAGATGGCTCTCATATAAGTTAAAATTACTTTTTGTTTAAAAAGTAATTTAGAAGGGCTTTGTGAATTGAGAGAGATTGTAAAAAAATCAAATGGAGAGTTATTTTCCATTGGTATTGTGATGTCAG
Organism: Pseudomonadota bacterium; assembly: GCA_041180025.1. Taxonomy (GTDB): domain Bacteria; phylum Pseudomonadota; class Gammaproteobacteria; order Burkholderiales; family Methylophilaceae; genus Methylopumilus. The sequence continues at coordinate 7,471 of JBEGSH010000054.1, forward strand.
AATTTAACTCGCATGTTGGCGAAGCTTTGCTTAAGGCCTGTCATCATGAGCTTCTTAAGCTTGGTGTAAAAGATGATCGCATCGTATTGGCAAAAGTCCCTGGCGCCTTAGAAAGTCCTTTAGCTCTTAAAAAGATGGCGCAATCAAAAAAATTTGATGCGCTAATTGCTTTGGGCGCTGTCATAAGAGGAGAAACTTTTCATTTTGAAGTGGTAGCAAATCACTCAGCAAAATCAATTATGGATGTTCAATTGGAATTTAGCATGCCAATTGTTAATGCAATACTAACTACCGAGAACGATGAGCAAGCTATGGAGCGGACTTCGGTTAAAGGTGCTGAGGCTGCCCAGGTCGCTATACAAATGATTCATTTATTAAAGTCAGTCTAATGTTAGAAACACAGCCGATTAAAAAGAAAAAAAAGCTAGTAAATAATAGGCGTAAATCTAGAGAGCTTGTGATGAAGAGTATTTATCGTGGCATCTTAAATCAGTTTGATGTTAATCAAATTAAAAAAGATATTAAAGATGATCCAGACTACCTAAAGGCCGACGAAGTCTTTTATCAGAATCTTTTTGATGGGGTCATGAGTAATATGGATCAATTAAATAGTGAAATTTCAAACTTCATTGATCGGCCTATTGAAAAACTAAGCCCTATAGAGCATTCAATCTTATGTATTTCAATTTATGAGCTTATTTATGACACGACTATTCCATATAAAGTAGCCATTAATGAAGGCGTTGAGTTAGCTAAAACCTTTGGTGGAATCGAAGGCTATAAATATATTAACGGCGTATTGGATAAAGTAGCAGAAAAAAGAAGGCCCTTAGAGTTTTCTAAAAATTAAACTCGGTGTGTTTCGATGCCATGAGCATTTAGAATCAAATAACTTCCTTGTTCATACCAATCACCTAAAACAATACGTTGTATTTGATGGCCGTCAAGATTGATTGAATGTTGATTTGGTCTATGTGTATGCCCATGAATTAAAAAATCCGGATAGTTAAATTGGATGAGAGTTCGATTTACTTCATCAAGATTTACATCCATTATTTCTAAAGATTTCTTTTTTTTATTTAATTCACTTTCTTTTCGAAATTCATTTGCAATAGAGACTCGTTCAGAAAGAGATTTTTTTAGAAATTCATTCTTCCATGATTCACTTCTAATTTTATCTCTAAACGATTGATATTCAATATCATCTGTGCAGAGAGTATCTCCATGACATAGGAGTATTTTCTTTCCAAAAATTTCGACAAGTATCGGATCATTTAATAAAACAGCACCTGTCTTTTTTTCGAAGGCTGATCCTATGAGAAAATCTCTGTTGCCATGCATTAAAAAAACTTGAATATGTCGATCCGTTAATTTTTTGAGAGCTTCAATTACATTTTCGTGTTGGTTTGAATCATCGCCTATCCAATATTCAAAAAGATCCCCAAGTATGTAAAGCGCATCGACTTCATTGGTAACTTTATTTAAAAAGCTTACAAAAGCATCAGTGATACTTGGGCGGCTTTCGCACAAGTGAATATCTGATAAAAATATAGTTTGATTAGGCAATATTAATCAATAGTGACATTGAGAATCGTCACAGTTTCACGAGGGACATCTTGATGGCCGCCTGAGTTACCTGTTGCAACTTTTTGAATTTTATCTACAACATCAGTCCCTGCGGTAACCTTTCCAAAAACACAATACCCCCAGCCGTCTTGTCCTGGGTAATTTAAGAAATCATTATTATTTACATTAATGAAGAATTGGCTTGTGGCTGAATCAGGAATGGAAGTTCTTGCCATGGCAATAGTATATTTATTATTCTTAAGACCGTTATTAGCTTCATTTTTTATGGGATTTTCAGTGGACTTTTGTTTCATTGACCCGTCAAACCCACCTCCTTGAATCATGAAGCCGTCAATTACTCTATGGAAAATTGTGCCATTGTAATAACCACTTTTCGCATAACTTAAGAAGTTTTCGACAGTAATGGGAGCTTTGTCAGCATCAAGTTCTAAAACAATATTACCTAAACTGGTTGAGAGTGTAATCACTTAGATTCCTTTATTAAAATATTAATTGATATGTTTTGCATTAATGATTATGACAGGCCTAATAGGCACATCCGAAAAGCCCCTTGAGTTAGCTGTAGGTAATTGGCCAATTTTATAAACCACATTCATGCCTTCGATGATTTTTCCAAAAACACAATAACCGATAGCGCTTGGTTCAGGACTTGTGTAGTTTAAAAAATTATTGTCGATAAGATTAATAAAAAATTGAGCCGTTGCAGAGTTAGGGTCATTTGTTCTCGCCATTGCAACCGTTCCCGCGCTATTTATCAATCCATTATTGGATTCATTAGCAATCGGAGGCTGGGTCTTTTTTTCTGACATGTCTCTTGTAAATCCACCACCTTGAATCATAAAGTTACTAATGACTCTATGAAACACAGTTTCTTTATAAAACCCGTTATCGACATAGTATAAAAAATTACTGACTGTTTTTGGCGCCTTATCAGGGTAAAGTTCAATTTTAAAGTTGCCCTGATTGGTTTCAAATTCAACAATTGGATTGGCCGCATAAGACAAAGGTGAAAAGAAGAAAAAAACAAAAAATAACTTAATTAAATTAAGCGCCGCCTTCATACATTATTCTCCATTCATTATTTTCATTGATCCAATACTGTCTTTTATTCATTTTATTCATAATTGTAGGACTTTTATAATCTTGTATAAAATCTACTAAAACTATTTCATTTTCTGTATTTGGGTAATCAAAGAATGAAATTTCGGATAGCCTGACAGAAACCTTAGCTTTTTGAGACTGTATCAACTTTTTTCTCTCTGCCCATGTGTCGAAGTTATCTTTCTCGCTGAAAAAATTTTTTGAATAAAACTTGAGGTAATTGTCAGTATCTTGGTCTTCCCAATTTTTTCTCCAAGCCTCTATTGCGTTAATAAGAGAAAGTTTTTTTTCAGTTAAATTTTTATTGGCAGACTCTAAATCTTTTAGCGAACGAAAAGAAATGATAACTGGGATTTTATTAGTATCTAAAACAGAGGATAGCTTCATTAAATCAGGATTGCTTAATACAATACATCCATCGCTTGCGAGCGGCGCTCTGTTGTAAGTTGTTTTGGGGGTCCCATGAAGCCATATGCCCGAGCCATTTCGTTTATTTTTTCTATCAATCTCATTTGGATAACTTAAAGGATAGGCTGCATCCCCATAAAAATCTGATAATGATTCTTTGATCTTTTTGCCTGTAAAGTAGACGCCTACTGGTGTTTTCTTGTCACCTTCATATTGTTTGCCAAATCCATTCTTACCTATAGATACATAATAATCATCTTTATAAGTAAGTTTTCCGTTAATATTTTCGTATAAATAAAGTCGGGAGTTAACTGCATCAACATAAAAAAGATATTTATCCTTTTCATTTAGTTGGGCAAAAATTTTAGGTTCGTTTTGAAGGTTAAGACTATTAAGATATCTTTCAATTCTTACTTTTGCTTCATTTTTAAAATTTTCAATCTCTTCTTTTTTTTCACTTTTATGTTCATCTCCAATACCACTAATTTGCTTTGCATGCGCTAAAAGCAAATCGCCTTGAATAAGATAGGCTAATTTAAAATTAGGTGTTTGTTTGATAAGGGTATCTATCGTTTCGAGTGCTATATCTAATCTTCCTTCAGAAATTTCTACTAAAGATTTAACAAGCATTTTCTCAGGTGATTCATATCTTAATTCAGCGGTATTGAAATTTTTGCTTGATAGAAATACCTCTTCACTTAAAGATTGAGGAATATAAAAAAGCGCAAAGATTAAAAAAAAGAAGAATTCTTTTTTGGGGGAATTGTTGATGAAGGTTTCCATCAATTACTGTTTGCCAGAATACTCTTGCTCAATAAGCCATGCAGAACCATCTTTTCTTAAGATGAGAGTTTTGCTTGAGATTTGACTTAATTTATTCGACGTATATTTCTGTTTAAAAGTTACTTGAGCAAAACTATCGCCCTTTCTTGATATTTTTGCTTCAGATACTTCCACAGTAATTATATCTTTACCTAAAATTCTATTTTTTCTTGAATCTTGCCAGTCAGAGAAGCTTTCCCCGTTAGGCGTTTTGAAGTTAGGAGAATATTTAGCTAAATAGCCAGTAATATTTTTTGATGACCAAGCTTCAGCCCAATCAGTAATGAAGTTATTAATTTCTGATTCACCAATATTAGAAACATTATTTTTAACCACAGGTGCTTCTTGAGGTAAATTCTTTGGCGGTTGAGTATTCGAAGTGACCGAAGTAGTTGATGGAGCGGTATTTGCCGGTGTCGCTTGGGCTATTAACGGCTTCTTATTGACATCATTATTAGTGGCTACTTGAGCTGGGGTCGAAATAGGCGTGGCTGGTGGTTTAATATCATTTGCATTGAAGAGTTTTTTAATAAGAGATAATTTTGTTTTAGCTTGTACATTTGTTTTGTCAATTTCCAAGGCTTTGTTGTAGGCGACTGTAGCGCGTTTCGTATAAAGATCACCTAAGTTAACATGCGCGGTTGCATAGCTAGGATGAGTTTTGATAGCTGATTCAAGTGCCTTTTGCGCTTTATCATAGTCACCTAATTCAGCGTAAAGTACCGCTAAGTTATTAAATGGTTCAGGCAAACTTGGATGTTTTTCAGTGAGATAAGTAAATGCTTGTATAGCTTCGTTATATTTTCCGAGCTCGGCATTAACAACCCCTTTAATAAAAATGACCTGAGGATCATTCGGGTTTGTTTTAAGATATTGATCGATTTGTTGAGCCGCTTTTTCTTTTTCGCCCTTTTCAATCAATTGCATGATTGATTTAAAATCGTCAGCCGCATAAATTTCATTTGCGATAAAAAATGTAGATAGAGATAAAAGGATAAACAGTAAAAAACCTTTTAAATTCTTAATATTAGAACATTCGTTTTTTTGAGGCATGGTATGATTTAACCTAATAATTTAGCATAATTCTACCAAATAGCACCCTTATCATCTATATGTTATTTATGAATAAGCCCATCACTATCTCCTTGTTTTCCTTAGGCTTACAGGCTTATTTGTAATGATTAAAATCTATAACACCCTTTCAAAAAATAAAGAGACTTTTAAGCCTATCCAAAAAGGGCAAGTAAACATGTACGTTTGTGGTATGACTGTGTACGACT
>JBEGSH010000055.1:0-6911 GCA_041180025.1 Pseudomonadota bacterium
ATTATTGCATCAGGTAAAGAAGAAAATGTTTTAATTCGATTAAGCCAAGGCGAGATGATAGGCACTCATTTAGAAAGTAAACAATTAAAAGTTGCAGCAAGAAAACAATGGCTCGCCGATCATTTACAATTAAGGGGTAAATTGGTATTGGATGATGGCGCTATTGAAGCGCTTAAAAAAGAAGGTAAGAGCTTACTCCCTATCGGCGTAACTAAAGTCGAAGGTGATTTCGATCGAGGCGAAGTGGTCGTTTGTGAAGATGCAGAAGGACACGAAATTGCACGTGGACTTATTAATTACAATGCAACTGAAACAAAAAAAATTATGGGCAAGTCCACTAATGCGATAGAAAATTTATTAGGCTACATTGATCAGCCTTCTTTGATTCATCGAGATAATTTAATTTTACTTTAAGATTTTTAAAGGGAGTTTTACATGGCAGAAAATAAAAAACTTGTAGCCATCATCATGGGGTCAGATAGTGATTGGCCAGTCATGAAGTTTGCAGCACAAATGCTTGCGGATTTTGAAGTGCCCTATGAAGCTCAAGTGATTTCAGCCCATAGAACTCCAGACCTCATGTTCAAATTTGCTGAACATGCTACAAAGGAAGGTTATCAAATTATTATTGCAGGTGCTGGAGGCGCTGCACATCTTCCAGGTATGGTTGCATCTAAAACAACATTACCCGTATTAGGCGTACCTATTCCTTCCAAGCATCTTCAAGGTCAAGACTCTTTATTATCTATTGTTCAAATGCCACGAGGTATTCCTGTAGCAACTTTTGCTATTGGAGAAGCAGGTGCTGCAAACGCAGGACTTTTCGCAGTATCTATTTTGGCGCATGAAAATAAAGTGTTAGCTAAAAAACTTGAAATTTTCAGAGAGAAGCAAGCAAAAAAAGTAATTGATATGAATCTATCGGAGAAGCCTTGAGTCAATTAGATCAACCGATTTTACCTTCAGCGATGCTTGGTATTCTTGGGGGAGGCCAACTGGGCCGCTTTTTTGTCATTGCAGCTCACGAGATGGGCTATAAAGTGACTGTTTTAGATCCTGATCCAAATAGTCCCGCAGGAGCCATCGCAGATATTCATTTATGCAAAGCTTTTGATGATTTGTCGGCATTGGAAGAGATGAGAAATACATGCCAGGCCGTGACTACGGAATTTGAAAATGTATCTGCTGATAGTATGGATTTTATATCCAAAAAAATACATGTAAGTCCGTCTGCAGAATCAGTAAGAATTGCTCAATACCGTGTTCTAGAAAAAACTTTCTTAAAAGAGTCAGGTCTTCCTGTAGGTCCTTTTGAAATTATTCGAGAAGATAAAGACATTCCTTCGGAAACTTCTTCTATTTACCCTGCGATTCTAAAAGTCGCGCGTTTTGGTTATGACGGCAAAGGTCAGGCAAGAGTCGCTTCACAAAAAGAAGCTATAGCCGCATTTCATCAATTCTCAAAACAAGAATGTGTATTAGAAAAAATGCTTCCTTTAGATATGGAAGTTTCTTTGGTTTTAGCGCGAGATCAAAAAGGCTATATCAAAACATTTAATGTTTCAGAAAACATTCATACGAATGGCATTCTCGATGTGTCTATTGTGCCAGCTCGCTCAGCAAAAGCGATTAATGATTTGGTAGATCAACTCGCAAAACGCGTAGCCGAAGCGCTTAATTATGTTGGTGTTTTAGGTGTTGAGTTTTTTATTAGTGAAGGCAAAGTTTTTGTAAATGAAATTGCTCCTAGACCGCATAATTCTGGACATTACACCATTGATGCCAATGTGACGAATCAGTTCGAACAGCAGGTAAGGGTATTAGCAGGTCTCCCGCTCGGAAGCTCACGACTTCATTCATCTGCAGTGATGGTGAATCTTTTGGGTGATGTTTGGACAAATAGCAAAACAAAAGAACCTGAATGGGATAAAGTCTTTAGAGAGCCTGGTTTAAAAATGCATCTTTATGGCAAACACGAAGCAAGGTCAGGTCGCAAAATGGGTCACTTTACAGTGCTAGATGAGAAACTAGATATAGCCTTTCAAAAGGCTATGGAAGTAAGAAAACTTTTAGGAATTGCTTAGATCAAAGAGAGAAGCTCTCTTTGATATTAAGCCATTGATTTGATTGCTGCGTTTAAGCGTTGTTTATGACGTGACGCTTTGTTCTTGTGAATAATCTTTTTGTCAGCAATACGGTCGATGACTGAAACATTTTCTTGGAAAGATGTTTTTGCAGCCGCTTTATCGCCCGATTGAATTGCTTTTAAAATCTTTTTGATTGCAGTACGCAAAGTTGAACGCAAACTTGCATTGTGAGCTCGTTGCTTCGTTGCTTGGCGGGCACGCTTTCTAGCTTGTGCGGTATTTGCCATGTTTATCCTTTTAATTAATATCTTTATATTACGAAGGCGAGAATTTTAGCGATATTTGAGGTTTTATACAAGATAAAACGTTCATTTTAAGCCTAAATTTCAGTCATATTCCCTTGATATTCTAAGCTAATCAATATTTTTCTTGGAAATCTTGATAAAACGACCGCCATGCTAAAATCTTTGTAATTTAGTGATACTTAAATAGATAAAATCAATGAATCTTCTTAAAGCGCTCGCAACCGTCGGAAGTATGACTTTCGTATCAAGAATTTTAGGTTTTGTGAGAGATAGCTTAATCGCCAAAATTTTTGGTGCAGGTATGGAAACGGATGCCTTCTTTGTAGCTTTTAAAATCCCTAATTTATTAAGACGCATTTCTGCTGAAGGTGCTTTTTCTCAAGCCTTTGTACCGATTCTTGCTGAGTACAAGAATAGGCGAAGTTATGAAGCCATACACCTTTTGATTAATCATGTTTGTTCATTATTGAGTCTTTTTCTTATTGTTATTACATGTGTAGGTATTTTTGCAGCACCTTGGCTTGTCTATATTAGCGCGCCCGGTTTTATTGAGCATTCAGAAAAATTTCAGCTTACCGTTGATTTATTGAGGATTACATTCCCTTATATCTTTTTTATTTCTTTAGTGTCGATGGCGGGGGGCATTCTTAATACATTTAACAAATTTTCAGTACCGGCTTTTACACCTGTATGGCTTAATTTATCCTTTATTTTTGCGGCATTATTTTTTGCGGACTATTTTGATCGACCTATTTTAGTATTGGCTTGGGCTGTATTTGTCGGAGGCGTTCTCCAATTAGTTTTTCAGATTCCTTTTTTAAAGGAGATTGGGTTTATTCCCAAATATCAGTTAGATCTTAAAGATGAAGGCGTATGGCGAATCATAAAGCTTATGGCACCTGCTATTTTTGGTGTTTCTATCGCGCAACTGTCTTTACTTATCAATACTATCTTTGCATCCTTTCTTGAGACGGGCAGTGTTTCATGGCTTTATTATGCGGATCGATTGATGGAATTTCCTGCCGGCGTTTTAGGTGTCGCGCTCGGTACAATTTTACTTCCGAGCCTTTCAAAATCATATTCAGGCAAAGACCAAAAAGAATATTCGGGCTTGCTTGATTGGGGCTTAAAATTAACATTCATTCTTGCAGCTCCAGCAGCTGTAGCACTTGCCGTGCTATCACTTCCTTTAATAACAACATTATTTCATTACGGCGCTTTTAATAGGCACGATGTTTTAATGACACAACAAGCCACAATTGCATACAGCTTTGGATTGATGGGTCTAATTATGATTAAGGTGTTAGCCCCTGGATTTTATGCAAGACAGAATATTAAGACCCCAGTCAAAATTGCGCTCTTCACTTTATTTTCTACACAATTGATGAATATGGCATTTATCGGCCAATTTAAACACGCAGGTTTAGCGCTTGCGATCGGTTTAGGCGCTTGTTTAAATGCAAGTCTTCTGTATTACCACTTAAGAAAAGAAAAATATTACAAGCCACATGAAGGATGGATTCAGTTTTTAATAAAGCTTTTTGTCGCATTAACCTTGATGGGATTAACTTTATTTTATTTAAAAGGAGATTCATCTCTTTGGCTTGAATATTCTATTTCAAAAAGATTAATTTATTTAGTGATGCTTATTCTTGTTGGTTCTAGTGTTTATTTTGGCGCGCTATGGGTGATGGGATTAAGACTAAAATCATTCATTCGAAGAGCCATCTAATTTTTCGTAATGCAAGTCTTTAGACATTTTCCATTGAATTCGAATGTGCCTATTGGCCTTACCATTGGCAATTTTGATGGCGTTCATATAGGCCACCAAGCGCTTATCAAAAAATTAATTGCAGAATCCAAAAAAAGAAACCTCACTCCTTCAGTGATGACTTTTGAGCCGCATCCTAAGGAATTTTTTATATCTGAAAATGCACCTTCTCGGCTTACAACATTAAGAGAGAAGTTAGAGTTTTTTTTAGACTATGGCATTGAAAAAGTTTTTGTTTGTGCTTTTAATCAAAAGTTTTCAAATATTTCTAGTGAAGCGTTTATGGGTCAAATATTGAAAGAGCAATTAAAAGTTCAATTGCTGATTGTGGGCGACGATTTTCGTTTCGGATCTAAACGACAAGCAGGAATTGAAGACTTAAAAAAAAATGCATTTGAGTTATTTGAGATTCCAGAAATTGATGTGAATGGCAAAAGGGTATCAAGCACTCGCATTAGAGAAAGCCTTAAAGAGGGGCGTATTCAGGAAGTAAACCAATTCCTAGGTAGGCCTTATACAATCAGTGGAAAGGTGGTTGAGGGCGATAAGCGTGGCAGACAAATGGGTTTTCCAACTGCCAATATACATATGAAGCACCTGAGACCAGCGCTAACTGGTGTATATGCGGTAAAATTAGGAAATAGAAATGGTGTTGCTAATCTTGGAGTCAGACCTACAATTGCAGGCACCCCAAAACTGTTATTAGAAGTTCATCTACTTAATTTTAATGAAGACATTTATGGCCAGCATGTTCAAGTGACTTTTTTAGAAAAAATTAGAGACGAAATGAAATTTGAAAATATTGATGCACTGATCGAACAAATTAAAAAAGACATAGCTCACGCAACACGTTATTTTGAAAAATAGAATATATGACCGAAGAAAATAAATACCAATTAAATTTACCAGACACGCCATTTCCTATGCGAGGTGATCTTGCTAAACGAGAACCTCTTTGGGTTAAGCGCTGGCAGGAATTGAAGCTTTATCAAAAAATAAGAAAAAAAAGAAATGGCGCTAAGAAATTCATTCTGCATGACGGCCCCCCTTATGCGAATGGTGATATTCATATCGGCCATGCTGTAAATAAAATCTTAAAAGATATTATTGTTAAATCGAAAACATTATCTGGATTTGATGCGCCTTATATTCCGGGATGGGATTGCCACGGCCTTCCAATTGAACTTGTTGTTGAAAAACTTCATGGTAAAAATATTGACCCTAAAAAATTTAGAGAGTTATGTCGAGAATATGCAGTATCACAGGTTGAAAAACAAAAAAATGATTTCATACGTTTAGGTGTATTGGGAGATTGGGATAGACCATATCTCACCATGAATTTTGAAACCGAAGCTGATATTATGAGAGCGCTCGGGCACATTTACCAAAATGGCTACCTCTACCAAGGAAGTAAGCCAGTGCATTGGTGTGTTGATTGTGGTTCGGCATTAGCTGAGGCAGAAGTTGAATATGAAGATAAAACTTCTCCAACAATTGATGTCGGCTTTAAAGTTACAGATAGCGAAACTTTAAAAAATATATTTAATATTAAAGAAATAAAAGACACGTTTGCAGTCATATGGACAACCACACCTTGGACACTTCCGGCGAATCAAGCGGTATGCGTTCATCCAGATTTGAATTATGGTTTGTATAGTACTGAAAAATGCAATCTCATACTTGCTGAAGATTTAGCTGAAAAAAATATTGCACATTATGGTTTTGAGTCTTTTAAGAAATTAGCTTCTTGTAAAGGCCAGTCTTTAGAACACCTTAAGCTTAATCATCCATTTTATAAAAAGGATGTACCTGTCATTTGTGGCGATCATGTCACTCTAGATGCTGGTACTGGCCTCGTGCATACAGCTCCTGCGCACGGCTTAGAAGATTATGCGGTAGGTATGCGATATCAATTGCCTGTAGATAATCCTGTGAATGAAGAAGGTAAGTTTTATTCTTTTGTAGAGCAATTTGCAGGTGAAAGTATCTGGGAAGCCAATAAAAAAATTATCGAAACATTAAGTGCAAATCAATGTTTATTTGCTTCAAAAAAATTATCACATAGTTACCCCCATTGCTGGCGCCATAAAACCCCAGTGATTTTTAGAGCAACACGCCAATGGTTTATCGGCATGAATCAGGAAAATAATAAAAAAACATTGCGTGATAAAGCAAACGATGCCGTCAGCCATACAACCTTTTATCCTGAATGGGGTAAAGCTCGCTTGGAGGCTATGATTAAGAACCGCCCAGACTGGTGTGTTTCACGTCAAAGAAACTGGGGCGTTCCTATGCCTTTCTTTGTTCATAAGGAAACTTACGAGTTACATCCGCGAACAAATGAATTAACGGAGCTCGTTGCTAAAGAAGTTGAGAAGTCAGGTATTGAGGCTTGGTTTAACTTAGACGCAAAGACTTTGCTGGGCGAAGATGCTGATCAATATAAAAAAATAAGCGACACATTAGATGTTTGGTTTGATTCAGGAACAACACATTCATCTGTATTAAAAAAACGTGAAGATTTATCTTATCCAGCAGATCTTTATCTAGAGGGATCAGATCAGCATCGAGGCTGGTTCCAATCGAGCTTACTCACAGGTTGCGCTATTGATGGAAGAGCGCCTTATGAATCTCTTCTTACGCATGGTTTTGTTGTGGATGGAAGTGGTCATAAGATGAGCAAATCAAAGGGTAATGTTATAGCACCTCAAAAAGTTATGGATCAATATGGTGCTGATATTTTAAGGT
>JBEGSH010000056.1:0-7242 GCA_041180025.1 Pseudomonadota bacterium
AATTTGTGCACGGGGAAAAAGATGGCCCTGTTCCATTTCATTACAATGCGCCTAGCTATAAAAAAGACATTTACGAGTCAGTTTAATTTATGAATCCAATTTTTAAAATTTTAAGCAATCTGGGCAATCAAGTTACCTCGAGAATTTGGCGTTTAGGATCAGCAACAAGATTATTTCTTCTAACTTTAATTTATTCAGGTGAAAGTTTTAGACGTATTCATTTGACAATCCGTGAAATATATTTCACCGGTGTCATGTCTTTAATTATTATCGTAGTATCTGCATTCTTCGTAGGTATGGTGTTGGGTTTACAAGGATATTACACGTTACAAAAATATGGCTCTTCAGAATCCATTGGCGTTTTAGTTGCATTAGCCTTGTTAAGAGAACTTGGTCCAGTAGTTACTGCTCTTTTATTTGCAGGTAGAGCAGGAACTGCAATTACTGCTGAAATTGGTTTAATGAAGGCCACTGAGCAATTGTCCGCTATGGAAATGATGGCTGTAAGTCCAATAGCTAGAATCATTGGCCCTAGATTTTGGGCTGGCGTTATTTCAATGCCTATACTAGCTTCCATTTTTTCTATGGTAGGTGTAATGGGAGGCTATTTAGTTGCAGTACCCATTATTGGCGTAGATCATGGTGCATTTTGGTCACAAATGAATGTGAATGTTGATTTCAGATTTGATGTGGTTAACGGATTGATCAAGAGTGTTGTATTTGGAGTTGCATGTACGATTATTGCACTTTACGAAGGTTACGACGCACCTCCAACAGCGGAAGGTGTGAGTCGAGCAACTACAAGAACTGTAGTAACTTCTTCACTTACTGTTTTAGGATTAGATTTTATTTTAACTTCGTTTATGATTGCGCATTAATATAGGATTGGAGTAAATATGGATAAGACAACATTAGATATTTGGGTAGGTTTATTTGTAGCGATTGGAATTGCAGCGCTTATGGGTTTAGCCATGAAGGTTGGTAACCTTACAAGTAACACCTTGGGTGAGACTTATATGGTTACAGCAAACTATGAAAATATTGGCGGTCTTAAACCAAGAGCTCCCGTTAAAAGTTCGGGTGTTGTTGTTGGCCGTATTGATAACATCAAATTTGATACTAAAGCTTACCAAGCCGTTGTGACACTAAAAATAGATAAAAGATATCCTTTTCCAAAAGATACTTTCGCAAATATTTATACATCAGGTTTATTGGGAGAACAATATATTAGTTTAGAAGCTGGCGGTGATGATCACTTTTTAAAAGAAGGAGATCGTATTGCTAAGACACAAGATGCGGTTGTATTGGAAAAGTTAATCAGCCAATTCTTGTATAATAAAGCAACTGAAGAACCGAAGAAATAATTTAAATTTAAAAAGGATTTTAAGGCTATGAAAAAGTTTTTATTAATGATTTTAAGTTTAATAATGTCTGTGAGCATATTTGCTGGAGAGGCGCCCGATCTTTTTGTTAAGAAAACAGCCGATGAAATTTTTGAAATTTTAAAAACAGATAAAGATTTGAAAGCGGGCAATAAAGAAAAAGCTTATAAAATTACTGAAGAAAAAATACTTCCTTATTTCGATTTTGAGCGAATTTCTAAGCTAGTTCTTGGTAAAGCTTACCCGGCAGCAACCAAAGAAGAACAAGAGGCTTTTAAAAAAGAATTTAGAACGATGCTTGTTAAAACTTATGGCAGCGCATTGTTAAAATTTAAAGATCAGACGCTAAGCTATAAGCCAACTCGATTTGAACCAACAGACGAAGAAGTTTTGGTAAAGACAGAAATTTTACAACCTGGCGCACCTCCTTTACCGATTGACTACATGTTAGAGAAAGATGGTAATTCTTGGAAAGTTTTTGACATTATCATTGAGGGCGTAAGCTTAGTTACGAACTATCGAGGTCAATTTGGTAATGAGATTAGACAAAATGGCATGGCTTCTCTTATTTCAAAACTTGCTGAGAAGAATGCTAGCTTTGACAAAGCGACCGCAAATAAATGATCGTTTTTGATAAAAATCAATGGCAATTAAGTGGCGATCTTACAATTGAAAAGATACCAGCTATTATTGATTTAATTAACAAACAAAAATTAGATAAAAAAACGACGATTGATTTCTCAAAAGTAACTTCTATAGATACGTCGACGTTAAGTTTGATTTTTGAATTACAAAGACAATCTAAAAAAACACAATCACATTTTGTTTTTAGAAATCTACCAAAAAATTTAAATAGTCTTGCGAAATTATATGGAGTGGAAGATTTAGTATCTTCCCTTCATTAAGTTTTGTATTCTTAAGTTTCATTCAAGAAACTTGTTGCATTTATTCCAATGAAAAAAGCCATCGTATTTAAGAATGTTAAAAAGAACTTCGGTAAATTAGAAGCGCTTAAAGGAATTAATCTCACAATAGAAGAGTGTGAATTTTTTGGACTCTTAGGCCCTAATGGGGCTGGCAAATCAACTCTTATTAATATTCTAGCAGGACTTGCAAAACCTTCTTCAGGCTCGATTAAAGTGATGGGCTTTGATGTTATTCAAGATTATCAATATGCAAGAAGATCACTTGGTATTGTGCCTCAAGAATTAGTATTTGACCCTTTTTTTAATGTACGTGAAATGCTTCGATTCCAAGCAGGCTACTTTGGCAAAGGTCGAGAAAATGATGATTGGATTGATGAAGTCATAGAAGGCCTGGATCTAAAAGATAAAGCCAATACAAATATGAGAATGCTTTCTGGCGGTATGAAAAGGAGAGCATTGATAGCCCAAGCTCTTGTGCATAAACCTCCAGTCATAGTTTTAGACGAGCCGACGGCAGGTGTGGATGTCGAGCTTAGAAAAAGATTATGGCAATTCATCAAAAAACTCAATCAAAAAGGCCATACGATTGTTTTGACTACACATTACCTAGAGGAAGCCGAAACTCTCTGCAGTCGAATTGCTATGATGGACCAAGGCAAAGTCGTTGCATTAGATAAAACAAAAAACCTATTAAAACGTTTCTCAGCAAAAAATTTAAATCTACGTTTAGATTTAAAAGGTAAGAAAATTCCTATAAGTATTCAGAATCTTATGCAAAATATAGATCATCACTCGATCAGTTTTTTAATTGAAGAGATAGTAGAAGTCGAATTTATTATAAGTGAATTAAAAAAATCAAAAATTAAAATATTAGATATGGAGCTTACCAATTCGGATTTAGAAAATGTTTTTTTAAAGCTCACCGGAAGTAAAAAATGATAAATTTTAAATCTGAATTTATAGGCACATGGACACTTCTTAAGAAAGAATTATTAAGATTTTGGCGTGTCGTTTTTCAGACAGTAGCCGCACCTGTGATCACAGCAGTCCTTTACTTGCTCATCTTTTCTCATGTCTTAGCAAATCATGTAAAAGTCTACGATAATGTTGAATACACAGCGTTTCTTATTCCAGGTTTAATCATGATGTCTTTATTACAAAATGCTTTTGCAAATAGCTCGTCAAGCCTGATTCAATCTAAAGTTATGGGAAATATTGTGTTTATACTATTAACACCTATTACTTATCTTCAATTTTTCTTGGCTTTCTTAATAGCTTCAATTGTGAGGGGTATTTTTGTAGGCGCTTGCATTTACTTATTTGCCCTTTTGTATGTTGATTTGCCTATGTTGCACCCGTGGATTATTTTTGGATTTGCGATGATTGGGGGTGCATTACTTGGTACATTTGGAATTATTGCAGGTATATGGGCTCACCGATTTGATCAGATGGCAGCCTTCCAAAATTTCGTGATCATGCCTTTATCTTTCCTGTCAGGCGTATTTTATTCAATTCATTCCTTGCCGCCTTTTTGGCAAAAGGTTTCACAGCTCAACCCTTTCTTTTATATGATTGATGGTTTCCGGTACGGTTTTTTTGGGCAATCTGATGTGGCTCCATTATTAAGCCTTTCAATCGTAACCTTCTTTTTCATTGTGTTGGCCTCCATTACATTAGGAATGCTAAAATCCGGCTATAAATTAAGAAGCTAAAAGATGACCGCTGACGATATTAAGCAATCGATTCTCGAAAAACTTGAATGCGAGTTTATAGAAATTTTAGGTGAGGATGGCACCCATTTTGAGGGTACGATTGTAAGTGGTTTGTTTGAAGGATTAAATCGGGTTAAACAACATCAAATGGTATTTAGTGCTTTAGGCGATAAGATGAAAAGTGAAATTCATGCTCTATCTATGAAGACTTATACACCAAATGAATGGAATCAATTAAAAACGTAATATTGAGGAGTAAGGCATGAGTGCGCAAGAGAAGATTCAAAAAACAATTAATGAACACAATGTAGTTTTGTACATGAAGGGAAGCCCTAAATTTCCTCAGTGCGGTTTTTCAAGTTTAGCAACTAAAATTTTAGATGCATGTGATACCGAATTTCATGCAATCGATGTACTTCAAGATCCAGAAATAAGAGAAGGCATCAAAGTGTTTGCCAATTGGCCAACCATTCCTCAGCTTTATATTCACGGAGAATTTATCGGTGGCGCCGACATCATGAAAGAGATGTATGAGAGTGGAGAGCTAGTAAAGTTATTAAAGGCTAATTCATAACTTGGATAAACTAGTTATTCAAGGACAATCGCCTCTTCACGGTGAACTTGAAATATCAGGCGCTAAAAATGCAGCCTTACCTATACTTATTGCCTCCCTTCTTACTGAAGATACATTGTCATTAACTCATGTGCCTCATCTTCAAGATGTAAATACAACCAAATCTTTATTAAAGTACATGGGCGTAAATATTGAGCTGAAAAATGATTCAACTGAATTAACCGCAAAAGAAATTACCAATAAAAATGCGCCTTATGAACGCGTAAAAACAATGCGCGCTTCTATTCTTGTATTAGGCCCTTTACTTGCAAGATTTGGTGAAGCTCGAGTTTCATTGCCGGGGGGCTGTGCTATTGGATCAAGACCTGTCGATATTCATATCAAAGGCTTACAGGCGATGGGTGCAAAAATAGATATTCATAATGGCTATATTGAAGCTTCGACGAAACACTTGCCGAAATCCAAGTTACAAGGCTGTAAATTTTATATGGATATTGTTACCGTCACAGGAACTGAGAATTTAATGATGGCAGCTTCATTGGCTAATGGAATTACCATTTTGGAAAATGCCGCCAAAGAACCTGAGGTTGTAGATCTTGGTGAATGCTTAAATAAAATGGGCGCCAAAATTCAAGGCTTAGGGACTGATGTGATTACAATTGAAGGAGTAGATTCGCTTCATAAAGCAAGTCACGACGTGATCTTTGATAGAATTGAAGCAGGGACATATTTAGCTGCTGTTGCGATGACAGGCGGTGACGTGCTTTTAAAAAATGTACAGCTCAAATGTTTAGATGCAATTACACAAAAATTAATTGAAACTGGCATTAAAATTGAATCGCATGATAATTCAATTCGCATTAAAAGTGATGGGAAATTGAAAGCGGTAAATGTAAGAACTGCACCTTATCCTGCTTTCCCAACAGATATGCAGGCACAAATGATGGCGTTAAATACTATTGCAGAAGGTGTATCAGAAGTTACCGAAACGATCTTTGAAAATCGCTTTATGCATGTGCAAGAGCTCATTCGTATGGGAGCACAAATAGATATCAGAGGAAATACAGCGATTATTAGAGGCAAAGAATATTTGGAAGGCGCTTCTGTAATGGCAACAGATCTCAGAGCCTCTGCAAGTCTGGTTATTGCAAGTTTGGCAGCAAGAGGACAAACTACGATTGAGCGTATTTATCATCTTGATCGCGGATATGAAAAATTAGAAGATAAACTAAATCAATTAGGCGCTAATATTAAACGGATTCACTAAGATGAAAATTACAATCGCATTATCTAAAGGAAGAATATTTGAACAAACCCTCCCTCTTCTAGAGGCGGTTGGTATTTCTTGTAACGAAGATCCTGAAACTTCAAGAAAACTTATTTTAGATACCAATCAAAAAGATATAAAACTTATTATTGTAAGAGCTACAGATGTACCAACTTATGTTGAATATGGCGCAGCTGATATTGGCATTACAGGTAAAGATATTCTTGATGAATATATGGGAGAAGGACTTTACCAGCCCATTGATCTTAATATTGGTCGTTGCAAAATGATGGTAGCTGCTAAACAAGATTTTGATTATGCAGGCGCCATTCAAAAAGGTGTTCGCTTAAAAGTGGCGACAAAATATGTAAAAGTGGCTAAAGAACACTTCGCAAAAAAAGGTATGCATATTGATTTAATTAAGCTCTATGGCTCAATGGAATTAGCGCCACTTGTAGGTCTAGCAGATGTGATCGTCGATTTAGTGAGCACAGGTAAAACTTTAAAAGCTAATAATCTCGTTGCAGTTGAAGATATTTCCGACATCAGTTCGCGATTAATTATCAATCAGGCATCATTAAAATTAAAGAGAGAACTCTTGCAGCCCATTCTTGGTCAATTTGAAAAAGCACTAAAGCATAACCATACTTATGATTCAAATTAAAAAATTAAATACCCAAGATTCAAACTTTAAAGATCAGTTAAGTCAGCTCATTTTCTTTGAGGCTGAAGAAAATACTCAGATTGAAAAAACGGTCGCAGAAATTTTGAGTGATGTGAAAAAAAGAGGCGATCAAGCTGTCATTGAGTATACAAAAAAATTTGATCATGTAGATTTTTCTAGCATGGAAGAATTTGAAATTTCCAAAGAAGAATTAAATTTGGCTTTGGAAAGCCTTCCTAAGGCATCAAAAGATGCGCTCGAAGAAGCTGCTAAAAGAGTTTTTGATTATCACAATAAACAATTAATGAGCTCATGGAGTTATACCGAAGATGATCAAACTTTACTTGGTCAAAAAGTAACTTCGCTGGATCGAGTGGGTTTATATGTTCCTGGAGGAAAAGCAGCTTACCCCTCTTCAGTGTTAATGAACGCAATTCCAGCAAAAGTGGCAGGCGTTAAAGAAATTATTATGGTGGTCCCATCTCCTCATGGAGAAAGAAATCAGTTAGTTTTAGCTGCCGCAGCGCTCGTTAAAGTTGATCGTGTATTTTCAATTGGTGGTGCTCAAGCAATCGGTGCACTTGCTTATGGTACGCAAACGATTCCTCAGGTCGACAAAATTGTAGGCCCAGGCAATGCTTATGTTGCAGAAGCCAAAAGAAGAGTATTCGGTGTGGTTGGAATTGATATGGTCGCAGGACCTTCAGAAATACTTAT
>JBEGSH010000057.1:0-6845 GCA_041180025.1 Pseudomonadota bacterium
ACAAAAAAAGGTTTTGATCTCGAATTGATTAAGGCAATATCTGATAAAGTGGACGTGCCTATTATTGCTTCTGGAGGTGTTGGTGATCTTCAGCACCTTGTAGATGGTGTAAAAATAGGTGGGGCTGATGCGGTCTTAGCGGCAAGCATATTTCATTTTGGAGAATATACGATTAATGAAGCGAAAGCGTTTATGAAATTTAATCACATCGAGATTCGCCAATGAGCTGGATACAATCTATCAAATGGGACGAAGATGGACTTGTACCAGTCATTACTCAAGACTATAGAACAAATAAAATTCTTATGTTTGCATGGATGAATCAAGAAGCTTTAGAACTTACACAAAAAAATAAGAGAGCTTTTTATTGGTCAAGATCCAGAAAAAAAATTTGGGAAAAGGGCGAAGAATCTGGACATGTGCAGAATGTCCATGAAATAAGACTTGATTGTGATGGCGATGTCATCCTACTTAAAATTGAGCAAATTGAAAACATTGCTTGCCATACAGGTCGTGAAACTTGTTTTTATCAGAAGTTAGATGACAAAAATATGTGGGTTACTGATTATCCCGTCATAAAGGAACCTAAAGATATTTATAAGAAATAATTAATATGAATACGATTTTAAAAAAACTTACAGAAACACTGGAAGCTAGAAAAAATGACGACCCTAGTAAATCATATACAGCTTCTTTGTATCGTGACGGATTGGAAGCCATTTTAAAAAAAGTAAATGAAGAAGCTTTTGAAACAATCATTGCTGCGCGTCAAGGAGACAACAAAGAGCTTGTCCATGAAGTTGCTGATCTATGGTTTCATACTCTAGTATTAATGGCGCATAAAAATTTAAGTGCGGAAGATATTTTGAATGAACTTTCTAGAAGAGAAGGTACTTCAGGTATTGAAGAGAAAGAAAGTCGCCCCCGAAAGTAAAATAATATGACTTGTATCTTCTGTAAAATTATTGAGGGCTCAATACCGAGCAAAAAAATATTTGAGAATGATGAATTAATTGCTTTTCATGATATTCACCCCATCGATAAAGTTCATTTTCTAATTACGCCTAAAAAACATATTGAAAGTTTAATATCTTGTAGTGAAGCTGATAAAGAAATCATATCGAATATGCTTCTTTTGGCACCTAAATTAGCTAAAGAACAGGGTTTACAAGGCTTTCGAACAATGATTAATTCTGGTGCCGAAGGCGGCCAAGAAGTTTTTCATATGCATTTTCATGTCTATGGTGGAAGTTCAAAACTAGCAAAAATTTAAGAGGGAGTTATTATGGGATTTTCAAGCATCACACATTGGTTAATAGTTTTATTAATAGTTTTTTTGATATTTGGTACGAGCAAACTGAGAAATATTGGAAGTGATTTAGGAGCGGCTGTTAAAAATTTTAAAGATGCAGTCAAAAATGAAAATACATCTAAAGTTAAAACAGCGCGTCGTGGAGTGTCAAAAACTCGCGTTAGAAAATAAGTTTTATGTTTGATGTCTCTTTTTCGGAGTTAATTGTTATTTTTTTTGTAGCGCTTATGGTAATTGGACCAGAAAAGTTGCCTAAAGTAGCAAAGGTTTTAGGAAAGCTGACTGGAAGAGCACAAAATTATATTGGCAAACTCAAAGAAGAAATTGAGCGAGAAGAAAAGTTTAAAGAGCTTCAAAAAATTCAGCGTGAAATTAAAAAAAAGTCGAGTAAATCTTCGTGACTCACTTTAAGCCCTTTATTCAGCAACTCATTGAATTAAGAAATACTCTCTTTAGAAGTGCGATCAGTTTTATTGTCATTTTTGTATGCTTAAGTTTTTACGCAAATGACATTTATAGTTTTTTTTCAGCGCCTCTCATAGAGAAATTAACAGATGGCAATAAGTTAGTGAGCACAGCCCTCACTTCAACTTTTTTAGTGCCAATTAAAATTACAGCGTTTATTTCTTTTTTACTCTCACTCCCTTTTATCTTTTATCAATTTTGGCGTTTTATTTCTCCTGGCCTTTATAAAAAAGAAAAGAAATTAATTTTATTTTCATTTATAAGCGGCTTCATATTGTTTTTTGTAGGAATGGCTTTCGCTTATTATCTAATTTTCCCCATTGTATTTAACTTCTTCATTTTAATGACACCTTTAAATGTGAGCTTGATGATTGATATTTCAAATTATCTAGACCTCATTTTATCTTTGCTTATTTCGTTTGGATTGGCATTCGAGGTACCTGTGATTATTCTTATATTGGTGACCTTAGGATGGGTAAAAGTAAAAACATTAGAGGAGGCAAGGCCCTATATGATCGTTATTGCATTTATTATTGGCGCTATTTTGACCCCACCTGATGTGATCTCACAATTCTGCTTAGCTATTCCATTATGGCTTTTGTATGAATTAGGGCTGTTTGTATCCAAACGAGTTAACTTATAGGCTTGATAAGCCTTAATTTAGCCCTGCTCCTATTTAGATTTCGATTGAAATTTTGTATAATGAAACAACTTTCGCATAGTTAATTTCTCTCAACCATATTAATTTCATAAAAGCATACTTACACAAGATCATGGCAAATCATCAAGACGATAAAATAGATAAAAAGAAAAGAAGTTTTTTAATTGCAGCTACCACCGTGACTGGCGCGATTGGTGCCGGAGCGATTACTGTTCCTTTTTTATCAAGTATGACGCCTAGTGAGCGCGCTAAAGCAGCTGGAGCACCTGTTGAAGTTGATGTAAGTAAAATTGAAGCAGGAGCTATGATTACGACCGAATGGAGAGGTCAACCAGTTTGGATTATTAATCGCTCTAAAGCAATGTTAGATGATTTGAAAAAAAACGACTCTAATCTTTCTGATCCTAATCTTGATGTAATTTCTCAACAGCCAAGTTATTGTAAGAATGCGACAAGGTCGCTAAAACCTAATTTACTTGTTTTAGTTGGTATCTGTACTCACTTAGGTTGTTCACCAACCGCTAAATTACAAACCCAAGGTGATATGGGTGAAAATTGGAATGGTGGATTTTTCTGTCCATGTCATGGTTCTAAATTTGATTTGGCTGGTCGAGTTTATAAAGGATCTCCAGCACCAATTAATCTTGTAGTCCCTCCACATAAATATATTAATGAAAACACTCTCTTGATTGGCGAAGACAATAAAGGATAAGGCTAACTTAAAAGTATGAAAACAGAAATCAAAACAAAAAAAACTAAAGGTGGGTTAATGGGGTGGATAGACGAAAGATTTCCATTGTCATCTTTAATTACTAATCATCTAACAGAATATTACGCACCTAAAAACTTTAATTTTTGGTATTTCTTTGGAGCGCTTGCTTTATTGACTCTAGTTCTTCAATTGATCACAGGCCTTCTATTGACCATGCATTATAAGCCAGACGCAGAATTAGCATTTGGATCAGTTGAGTACATTATGAGGGATGTTTCGTTCGGGTGGCTAATAAGATATATGCACTCTACGGGCGCATCTTTATTCTTTGTTGTTATTTATCTGCATATGTTTAAAGCTTTAATTTATGGATCCTATAAAAATCCTAGAGAGCTCCTTTGGCTTTTTGGTGTCGCTATTTTTCTATGTTTGATGGGCGAAGCTTTTTTTGGATATCTACTACCTTGGGGACAAATGTCTTATTGGGGTGCGCAAGTTATCGTGAATCTTTTCTCGGCAATTCCATTTGTAGGCCCAGATTTATCTGAATGGTTAAGGGGAGATTATTTAGTGTCGGACGCAACATTAAATCGTTTCTTTGCATTTCATGTAATTGCTCTTCCTTTGGCGCTTTGTGGATTAGTATTTTTGCATCTTGTGGCTCTCCATGAGGTTGGTTCTAACAATCCTGACGGCGTTGAAATTAAAAAGAATCTTGATAAAAAAACAAATATTCCATTAGATGGTATTCCATTTCACCCTTATTACACAGTTAAGGATTTAATCGGTGTTTCAGTATTTTTGATTGTATTTGCACTTATTGTTTTTTACTTACCAGAAATGGGAGGTTACTTTTTAGAAGCAAATAATTTTATTCCTGCTGATCCATTAAAAACGCCCGCTCATATTGCACCTGTTTGGTATTTCACGCCTTATTATTCAATTCTTCGTGCTGTGCCACCTGTATTGAATTCTCAATTTCCAGGTGTTGCTGCAATGGGATTGTCTGTGCTCGCTTTTGCATTTTTACCTTGGTTAGATAGAAGTAAAGTTAAATCAATTCGCTACAAAGGTAATTTGTTTAAACGATGGATTGCACTATTTGTCGTGAGCTTCTTTGTTCTTGGGTACTTAGGTACAGTGCCATCGAACGTTTGGGGTCAATTCTCCAATGCAATTCCAGTGATTGGCGGTGTTGATAAAGCTACAGTTGTTGCTCGAATTTTCACAATTACTTATTTCTTATTTTTTGCGCTGATGCCTTATTACAGTAAAAAAGATAAAACAAAACCAGTTCCTTCAAGGGTCAGTTACAAATGAAAATTTTAACTAAGTTATTTTTAATAATTACTTTTGTTTTTTCAAACGTTGGATTTGCGAATGAGCATTTAATATTAGATAAAGCACCTATCGATTTAAATGATCAAGCTTCTCTTCAAAGAGGCGCAAAAACATTTATCAATTATTGTTTGAATTGCCACAGCGCAAACTATATGAGATATAACCGTTTAAAAGATATCGGCTTATCTGATAATTTGATTAAAGAGAATTTGCTTTTCACAGCAGAAAAAGTTGGCGAGCCCATGAAAATTGCAATGACTAAAAAAGATGCTAAGGCTTGGTTTGGTGCAAATCCTCCTGACCTCTCTGTTGAAGTAAGAGCAAGAGGTGCAGACTGGATTTATAGTTACTTAAGAGGGTATTATCGCGATTCATCTAGACCCACTGGATGGAATAATACTGTTTTTGATAAAACAGCAATGCCTCATATTTTATGGAAATTACAAGGTGATCAAAAGTTAAATGAAGAGCATCATACTTTGGAGCTCGTTAAACCAGGCACGCTTTCAGCAAAAGAATATGATGCGCTTGTAGGGGATCTTGTGAATTATCTTACATTCATGTCAGAACCATCAAAGCTAAAAAGACTCCATATGGGGTATTATGTTTTGTTATTCCTCGGCTTGTTATTAGTATTAACAGTCAATCTCAAGAAAGAATTTTGGAAAGATATTAAATAATTATGATGAAATTATATTCAGGTTCGATTGATCCTTTTAGCCATCGCTGCAGAATTGTTTTATTTGAAAAGGGCATGGATTTCGAAGTTGTTGATGTCGACTTAGCAAATAAACCGGAAGATTTAGCTATATTAAGTCCGCACAACTCTGTTCCAGTATTAGTGGAAAGAGATCTCGTATTAACGGACGCTAATATTATTAATGAATATATTGACGAACGCTTTCCTCATCCTCAACTTATGCCGGCTGACCCGGTAATGAGAGCGAGAGCACGCTTATTTTTAAGTGATTTTGAAAAACAATTATTTGTTCATATCCCAGCTTTAGAATCAACAGATGAATCAGCTAAAGAGATCGCAAGAAAACATGTGCGCGATAATCTACTTTTAATTGTTCCTATTTTTTCTAAACAACAACATTTATTGAGTGATGAATTTTCAATGTTAGATGTTGCAATCGCTCCTTTATTATGGCGTTTAGGTCATTATGGTATTGAGCTTCCAAATCAAGCAGCACCATTACTTAAGTATGCGGAGAAATTATTTTCAAGACCACTTTATGCTGATGCAATGACTCCTTCAGAAAAAGCAATGAGAAAATAATTTAGTATCAATGACAAAATCAGCTTCGACCAAACCTTATCTTGTAAGGGCGATATATGAATGGTGTGTTGCTGAACAATTCACACCTTACTTGCTTGTAAAAATAGATCAAAATACCCTAGCACCCAGAGCTTTTATTAAAGATGGAAAAATTCTTCTTAATTTAAGTCCTGAATCTATTAAAGATTTGCTAATGGGGGATGAAGCAATTACCTTTACAGCAAGATTTAATGGCGCGCCTGAAAATTTATATTTGCCCATATCGGCTGTTGAGGGTATTTATGCCAAAGAAAATGGTGAAGGATTGTTCTTTGAAGTGAAAGAAGATCAAGAAATAGACTCAAAAGAGATAAAAAAATCACCTAATAAACCTAAATTAACCCTAGTTAAGAGCTAAAAAACTAGTTCAAATTTAAATAAATTGGTATAGTAGCGCCTCCTGATAACGCCGGATTAGCTCAGTTGGTAGAGCAGCGCACTTGTAATGCGAAGGTCGTCAGTTCGATTCCGACATCCGGCACCATCTTAGTTCGTATTTATTCCCTTTCTATAAGTCCCTCATTAGTTTGACAAAAGTCTAAAAAACCAACATAATTTAGGGTTCGGTTTGGAGGGGTGGCCGAGTGGTTAAAGGCGACGGACTGTAAATCCGTTCTCTCTGAGTACGAAGGTTCGAATCCTTCCCCCTCCACCATGAGTAATAGCCTCTTTTGAGGTGACGTGGAGATTAGATCCATGGGTGTGCGGGTGTAGCTCAGCTGGTAGAGCATTAGTTTTCCAAACTAAATGTCGCGAGTTCGAACCTCGTCGCCCGCTCCAGATATTTTGAGAATTTGGACACGCCCATGTGGCTCAGTGGTAGAGCACTCCCTTGGTAAGGGAGAGGTCGCGGGTCCGATTCCCGCCATGGGCACCAGTAGATTATTTTGAAGAATGTAATTAATTAAGGATATAACATTATGGCAAAAGGCAAATTTGAACGTACCAAACCCCATGTGAACGTTGGCACAATTGGTCACGTTGACCATGGTAAGACAACGCTTACAGCGGCAATCACAACGATTCTTGCTAA
>JBEGSH010000058.1:0-48973 GCA_041180025.1 Pseudomonadota bacterium
AGTTTTTATATAAACCCATGCTTGCCCAGCATTCCAGACAACTGATTCTTTTGGTATTGCTAAATATCTTCCTGATTCGGGAGATGAACTATCCTGAACTAAACTTGCAATGACTTTGGAATCAATTCTTAATTTATTGCTATAAACAATATAAAAATAAGTTTTTCCTTTTATTGATTTGTCTAAAGTGGGTGATTCCGCAAGATAATTTGCTAAAAACTTTTCGTTAAGATTATCAATTAGAGCTAAGCTAATATTTTTGGGAGGTTCATTATCCGTATTTTCAGATAATGTGACCTTTACAATTCTTGCCTTATCTTGAAGCAGAAATTCAAATAATTCCTTTTTTAGCCCCTGATCAATCATGGATAATATAGTTTCACCCCATTGGGTTCTGATATTTTGCTTAATCCCGCTTACAAGTTCTTGTGTAGCATAAAGTTTTATTCGTGTATTTTCGAAATTAACCTTCACCTCTTGTAATGCTTTATCTGATACATTTTTATTATCATCATTAAGTAATTTAAATCTCTCGTAATTCTTTTTATCTCTATCAAATTCATTTGTTAAGAGACTTATCTGATTTTTAATTTCATTAAATCTATTTTTTTGTTCAATCAGCAAATCAATATTAAGAACCGTTGCATAATTTGTGAGATTTTTCTTATACACGGAACTTTGAACTGGAATTGTTTTGATTCCACTATTTGACTGTATTTCAGAACTGAGAGTTATAAAATTAATTCCATTAGCTGACTTTAATAAAGGTTGGGAGATGCGAGAAGCGTTTTTATCTTCTTTAGTATTATTAAATTCATCTCGGCCAAAGTATGTTAGTAACCATAAAAGAATTAAGATTAGTAATACTTGAACTATAAGAAGTGCATTTAATTTATTTTTCATTATTTTTAGAGGCGCTAAGGGGTTCTTGTAAAAGTGACTCAAAATCAAACCCTATTTTTAACAAGGCAATTTTGTTTGTATAAAATCTTCGTTTGTATTGCATTGTTATTAATTTCTGTTGTGTTAATTCTATTCGGTCTATTTCGCCTTGCCGAAATTTACTTTCGATTGAGCTTTCCAATTCAGTTGCAGCAGATAGATCTCCACTATCTTTTGTTACCAAATCTTTAGCAATTGTATAATTATCTCTTAATTTTGCTATTTCATTAATAATAGAAGTCTGAATTTTTTCTACTTGTAAACTCTCAATATCCCTAAGATTCTTTGCTTCTTCAACTAAATATTTATTTTTCTCTATCGTTGGAATTATGGAGGTGATACCAAGAAGCCATTTGCTGGAGCCGTAATCAAAAATGTAAGCAGGTGAAAATCTAATATCAGGGTATTGATTTGCAATATTTAATTTTAATTGTGATTCTGATACTGCATATTTTGCTAAAGCAATTCTTAAATCAATTCGATTAAATAAACCAAGATTAATAATATCTTGTTGCTTTGTTTCATCATCAAGTATCTTATTAAAACCTTCTATTTGTTCGTCAAAATTAATTGTCGCCAATCTCATTGTGTTAAATTTTTCAGGTGAAAGTCCAATAATTGCTGCTAATTTTGACTTAGTTTCATTGAGTTGATATTGCTCCTCATTTAATTTTTGTATATTTTTATTAAGTTCAATTTGGTTAAGATTGCTATCTAAGGAAGACGTTAGGCCTTGAGCCTTTCTTTTTCTAACCATATTTAGAATTTCATTTTGTAATTTAATTTCATTCCTTAAAATTTGAAGATTGAAAAGCTGTTGCTGATAGCGAATAAAATTTAAAGTAAGATCTGTTTTAATATCCCATGCAAGCTTTCTAAGCTCCAACCTCTTAACCAAGGACTGATTTTTTGCTTTTTCTTCTCGGATCTTAGCTTTGTCTGCTGTTTCAAATAATGTCGTTAAGTTTAAACCGATGGCATTTCTAGAATTTTCTGCTGCGCCTGTAGTTTGTCTACCAGATTCAAAGCCTAAGGAAGATGGGGCTTTGATTGGGGCGACCACTTCTTGTATTTTTGCTATATCCCATTCTTTTTTAGCGATTTCGATTTTGGGGTTAAAAAAGAGTGCGCATAGCATAAGCTCTTTTAATCCCCATTCTTTGATGGGTAGCTGGTCATCGTTTAAGCCTTGATTATTCAAAAAAGCCTTAAATGAAGGGGATTCTGGATCTTTCGCGTTAATCTTATCTATAATTTTTTCATTTATAAGAGGCTTAGTTTCGTAGGTTTTAAAGCTGCAATTTGTGAGAAAAAGTACTATGAAAATAGCCAAAAGCAATGAGCTGAAAAAATGTAATTTAGGTGCTTTGATTTTCAATTTATGTCTTAAAGTCGGGTTTAAACAATTTCAAAGAAGTTACGACATCTTAAATCAAAATATCCCTGTATTTCATTGATTCATTGAATTATTCCTTTTCGATAAAGACTAACTTGTTATAAAATAGAGCTAAATTTTTGTTATATATAACTTTTTTAATCATCGCGAGAGTGGCGGAATTGGTAGACGCACTGGATTTAGGTTCCAGCGCCGCAAGGCGTGAGAGTTCGAGTCTCTCCTTTCGCACCATCGATCCAAATTTTAGGGAATTTTAAGTATGGCTACAGCAGTGGAAACATTAAGTAACTTGGAAAGACGTATCACGGTTAAAGTGCCTGTTGAACCTCTTCAAAAAGAGATGTCTAGTCGCTTTCAGCGCTTAACTCGAACAGCAAAAGTCCCTGGTTTTAGACCTGGCAAAGCGCCTTTAAAAATGATTGAACAGCAATATGGGCCTCAAATAAAAGAAGAAGTATTTGCTGAAGCGATTGAAACTTCTTTTGGTCAAGCTATTCAGGAGAATAAATTACGTGTTGCTGGCATGCCGAATATTCAGCATAAACCTCTTAATCAAGTTCACGATGATTTTGAATATACGGCGACATTTGAAGTTTTCCCTGAAGTTACTTTGGCTGATTTTAAAGCCGCTTCCATTGAAAAGCCAGTAGCTCAAATTACTGATAAAGATGTTAATAAAACAATTGATGTTTTACTTAAACAAAGAGCACAATTTATTGAAACGAAAGAGGCTGCTGCTAAGGGTGATCGCCTTACTTTAACGCTTACCTCTTTCATTAACGATAAACAGGTTGAAACCACAGGCGATAAGCCTATTCAAATTATCCTTGGCGATGATTCTCGCTTTGCTATGTTTGACGATCATCTTGTTGGCGGTAAAGAAGGTGAGTCTAAAACATTCGAAGTTAACTACCCAGAAACACATAACCCTAAAGAATTAGCAGGAAAAAAAGTTCAATACAACGTGAATTTTATTTTAATTGCCAAACCTAAACTTCCAGAAGTGAATGCTCAATTTGCCCAATCCCTTGGTGTAGCAGACGGTAATGTGGATAAAATGAGAGAAGAAATTAAACAAAGCCTAGAGCAAGAACTAAACAAGAGAGTAAATATAAAATTAAAAGAACAGGTTTTTACTCAGTTGATAGATAGCTGTAAGGCAGATTTGCCGAAGGCATTGATTAATGTTGAAATTAACCGCATGGCTCAGTCAACCTACGCAAATTTAAAGCAACGTGGAGCAGACTTAAAACAATTTAAATTAGAACCTTCAATGTTTGAAGAGCAAGCCAAAAAAACATGCAAGCTTAGATTAATATTAGCTGAGATTGTTGATAAAAATAATTTGAGAGCAACACCTGATCAAATTAAGGTTATGGTGAATGAATTTGCACTTAATTTCGACGATACGGATGAAGCGGTCAAGTGGTTTTACGCGGAGCCATCCAGACTTGAAGAGCCAACAGCGCTTGCGACCGAAACTAATGTGGTTGATTGGTTTATGAAGCAATGTAAAGTACAAGATAAAAAAACAACATTTGATGAACTTATGACTGGATCAGCTAAAACTTAATTATGGCTTACACATCACCGAATAATTTAGGCTATGTGCCAATGGTTATTGAGCAAAGCGGGCGAGGAGAGCGTGCTTATGATATATATTCTCGACTTTTAAGAGAGCGCGTGATCTTCTTGGTTGGACCTGTAGATGATATGACAGCAAATGTTATTGTTGCTCAATTACTTTTTCTAGAGGCTGACAATCCTGATAAAGATATTTCTTTATATATCAATTCTCCTGGCGGCTCAGTAACTGCGGGAATGGCTATCTATGACACAATGCAATTTATCAAACCTGATGTGAGCACATTATGTATTGGGCAAGCGGCTAGCATGGGCGCATTATTGCTTGCAGCTGGAGAAAAAGGAAAACGTTTTTGTTTGCCTAATTCTCGAGTAATGATTCATCAGCCTTTAGGTGGATTTCAAGGACAAGCATCTGATATAGAAATTCATGCAAAAGAAATTTTATTTTTAAAAGAAAAGCTAAATCAAATTTTAGCAAATCACACTGGCCAAACACTTAAAAAAATTGCATCCGATACTGATAGAGATAACTTCCTGAGTGCTGAGCAATCTGTTGATTATGGTATGGTCGATCAAGTTATTTCAAAGAGATCACAAGTAGTTTAACGCTACCTATGGCAACTAAAAGCGATAACGAAAAATTACTTTACTGCTCATTTTGTGGCAAAAGTCAGCATGAAGTAAAAAAGCTAATTGCAGGCCCTTCAGTATTTATTTGTGACGAGTGCGTTGATTTATGTAATGACATTATTAAAGAAGAAGTCAAAGGCGCTACAAAAGAAGTTAAAGATCATGATCAACTTCCTTCACCAAAAGAAATTTGCGACCAGCTCGATGAGCATGTTATTGGTCAAACAAGCGCTAAGAAAAGTTTAGCCGTTGCTGTTTATAATCACTATAAAAGACTTAGGGATAGCCATTCCGAACTAGACATTGAACATAAAGATGTTGAAATTTCAAAAAGCAACATTCTGCTTATCGGACCTACAGGCTCTGGAAAAACTCTTCTAGCACAAACACTTGCAAAATTACTTGATGTCCCTTTTGTGATGGCTGATGCTACAACACTTACTGAAGCAGGTTATGTTGGCGAAGATGTTGAAAACATTATGCAAAAATTACTGCAAAAATGTGATTACGATATTGAGAAAGCCCAAAGAGGCATTGTATACATTGATGAAGTTGATAAGATTTCAAGAAAATCTGAAAACCCTTCAATTACAAGAGATGTCTCAGGTGAAGGTGTTCAGCAAGCACTTTTAAAACTTATTGAAGGTACTGTGGCTTCAGTTCCTCCTCAGGGTGGACGCAAACATCCAAATCAAGAATTTGTTCAGCTCGATACAACAAATATTTTATTTATTTGTGGCGGTGCCTTCGATGGCCTCGAGAAAATTATTAAACAAAGATCTGAAAAAGGTGGAATTGGTTTTGGTGCTCAAGTAAATAGCAAGGCAGATACTAAAGTAATCGGCGATGTTATTAAGGATGTTGAGCCAGAAGATTTGATTAAATTTGGTTTAATACCTGAGTTTATAGGAAGGCTCCCTGTAGTTGCGACTCT
This sequence comes from Pseudomonadota bacterium, assembly GCA_041180025.1. GTDB lineage: Bacteria > Pseudomonadota > Gammaproteobacteria > Burkholderiales > Methylophilaceae > Methylopumilus. Next base: position 5,490 of record JBEGSH010000058.1, read on the forward strand.
AGAGTCTTTGAGTGAGGATGCCTTGGTTCAGATACTTACTGAGCCAAAAAATGCGCTTACTAAACAGTATATTAAACTGTTTGCTATGGAAGATGTGTCTCTCGAATTTAGACCCTCAGCTTTAAGACTGATTGCAAAAAAAGCTCTTGAAAGAAAGACGGGCGCTCGAGGTCTTCGTTCAATTATGGAACATGTCTTATTAGACACAATGTACGAATTACCCTCTATTAAAAATCTTGAAAAAGTTGTCATTGATGATGGTGTGATTGAACAATCAAATAAACCTATACTTTTACTCTCAGAAAAGAAACAAGTTTCAGGAAAAAAATAAGCTTCGCTATTGGTCAGCAAGGCCTTGAAATATTATAAACTGACCCAATATTCAAAATTAATTAACGCTTATGAAAGCATCCAATGGCTCAAGAAATTAAAAATACAAGTTCACAACAAGATTTCATGCCCTTGCTCCCACTCAGGGATGTCGTTGTTTATCCTCATCTTGTGATTCCTCTTTTTGTCGGCCGAGCAAAATCCGTAAAAGCACTTGAAATTGCATCTGATAAAGATAAGAAAATAATTTTAGTGGCGCAAAAGTCTGCAAGTAAAGATGAGCCTGATGCAAAAGACCTTTATGAATATGGAACGGTAGCGTCTATTCTTCAGATGCTGAAATTACCAGATGGTACCGTCAAAGTTTTGGTTGAAGGTTTAAATCGTGTAAAAATTAAAGAAGTGATTGATCAGGAAGCTTGTTTTGTAGCGCGTTTTGACGAAATAAACATTCCTGAACCCAAAGATAAAGAATCATTAGCATTAATGAGAACTGTATTTTCACAGTTTGATCAATACGTTAAATTAAACAAAAAAATTCCTCCTGAAATTTTAACTTCTCTTGCTGCCATTACTGATCCTGGCAGATTAGCAGATATGATTGCAGCGCATCTAACTTTAAAGTTAGAAGAGAAGCAAACGATTTTAGAAACATTAAAAATTAAAAATCGTTTGGATCATCTTTTAAAGATTATGGAATCAGAAATTGATATTCTTCAAGTAGAAAAAAGAATTCGTGGTCGTGTCAAGCGACAGATGGAAAAAAGTCAAAGAGAGTATTACCTCAACGAACAAGTTAAAGCTATCCAAAAAGAACTGGGTGAACAGGATGAGGGCGCCGATTTAGATGAACTTGAAAAACGAATTCAAGAAGCAGGCATGTCAAAAGAAGCGCTTGATAAAGCTACATCTGAGTTTAAAAAATTAAAAATGATGTCGCCTATGTCTGCAGAAGCTTCGGTAGTAAGAAATTACATTGATACATTAATTGGTTTGCCATGGCAGAAAAAAACTAAAATCAGTCGTGAATTAGCCCTTGCGGAGAAGATTTTAGATGAAGACCATTATGGCCTTGAAAAAGTTAAGGAACGTATTATTGAGTATTTGGCGGTTCAACAAAGGGTTGATAAATTAAAGGCACCTATTTTATGTTTGGTGGGGCCTCCAGGTGTAGGCAAAACTTCTTTAGGTCAAAGTATTGCAAAAGCTGTTAACCGCAAATTTATTCGTATGGCTCTTGGCGGGGTGCGAGATGAGTCTGAAATTCGTGGACATCGAAGAACTTATATTGGCTCCATGCCAGGTAAAGTTTTACAAAGTATGAGCAAAGTAGGAGTTACCAACCCATTATTTTTGCTAGATGAAGTTGATAAAATGGGTCAAGACTACCGAGGTGATCCAGCTTCAGCACTTTTAGAGGTTTTAGACCCCGAACAAAATCATACTTTTACAGATCATTATGTTGAAGTTGAATACGATTTATCTGATGTGATGTTTGTTGCGACTGCCAACTCAATGAATATCCCCGAACCACTTTTGGATCGTATGGAGATTATTCGCTTATCAGGTTATACAGAGGCTGAAAAGCTTAATATAGCGATGCAATATTTACTTCCCAAACAGCTCAAGATGCACGGCTTAAAAAAATCTGAGATAAGTATTACCGCTAAAGTGGTCAGGGAAATTATTCAATATTATTCTAGAGAAGCTGGTGTTAGAAAACTTGAGCAAGAAATCGCTAAAATTTGCAGAAAAGCTGTGAAGGAATTGCTTAGCAAAAAGTCACTTAAAAAAGTCATTGTGAATAGCAGAAATCTTGAATCTTATCTCGGGGTGAAAGTATTTGATATTGGCCTTGCCTCCAAAAAGAATCAAATAGGACAAGTTACAGGCCTGGCTTGGACTCAAGTCGGAGGTGAATTATTGACGATTGAAGCTGTCGTTTTGCCGGGTAAAGGAAAAACAATCATTACAGGCAAATTAGGCGACGTCATGCAGGAGTCTATTCATGCCGCGATGAGCGTTGTAAGAAGCCGAGCTAAGAAATTAGGCATCGCTGAGAATTTCTATGAAAAAAACGATATTCATATCCACTTACCCGAAGGCGCTACACCTAAAGACGGCCCAAGCGCTGGTATAGGCATTACCTCTGCGATTGTTTCTGCTTTAACTAATATTTCAGTCAGGGCTGATGTTGCTATGACAGGAGAAATAACGTTAAGGGGTGAAGTTTTACCTATTGGCGGGCTTAAAGAAAAGCTTCTCGCAGCTCATAGAGGCGGTATTAAAACCGTCCTGATTCCGGAGCAAAATGTAAAAGATTTGACTGAAATTTCTGATGAAGTTAAAAATGCCTTGGAAATTCATCCTGTTCGTTGGATTGATGAAGTTTTAGAGCTTACTTTGACTAAAATGCCCAAGAGTGCAGCTGCTAAGGACCAAAAATCTGTCCCTGTACCCCATAAAAAACTCCCTAATATTATAAAAAGCATCACACATTAGCGTAAACCTAGCGTTGGTAAGGACTATGTTGTAAAATAGCGGCCTTACTAACGAGTGTGCATGGGTGCTTAGCTCAGTTGGTAGAGCGTCGCCCTTACAAGGCGAATGTCGGCGGTTCGACCCCGTCAGCACCCACCAATTTTAGTAACAAGTTTTGGAGTGGTAGTTCAGTTGGTTAGAATACCGGCCTGTCACGCCGGGGGTCGCGGGTTCGAGTCCCGTCCACTCCGCCAACATTATTAAGGCGAATCCAAAGATTCGCCTTTTTATTCACTCAGTAAGAACTTTTTGGTAGATTTTTTTATCAAACAGCTTAAATGATATTAGGATAAATTCAATGTTAGAAAAATTTAGAAGTTACGCTCAAACCAAAGCTGCAAAAATTATTTTAGCGCTCATTCTGGTTCCTTTTGCATTATTTGGAATTGACTCTTATCTAAATCAAGCTGGCAATAATTTAAGTATTGCAAAAGTTAATGGCTATAAAATTGCTCTGCCAGAATACAATCGCGCAATTGAAAATGTGCGTAATCGTATAATGAGTGAGGGTAAGAAAGTTGATCCCGCAATGTTCGATTCATTTGAATTTAAAGAGTCAGTAATCGACGGCCTTATCACAAAACAACTACTTAATAATGATATTAAAAAATCTCGATTTAGAATTACTGACCAACAATTAAGCCAATACATAATTGGTATGCCTGAATTTCAAAAAGATGGAAAATTTTCTCAAGAGATTTACGATAAAGTATTGCAAAACAATCAGCTTACACCTAAAAAATTTGAAGAGAGCATCAGAAATGATTTGCTTATTCAGCAAGTGCGTGATGGCCTTCAAAAACTTACATTCATTCCACCAAATAATTTAGCAGAAACTTTAAAAGCAACATCTCAACAAAGAGAAATAAGCATCGCTGAATTTAAAACTAAAGAATATATGACAAAGGCAAATATTGCTGAAAAAGATATGCAAGCTTTTTACGATCAAAATAAATCTAAATTTTTAGCGCCAGAACAAGTAAAAGCTGAGTTTGTTGTATTTTCATTAGCAAACATTCTTCCAACTATTAATGTCACAGAAGACGAAATAAAATCTTTTTATAAAGCAAATGCTGATAAATATCAAAATCAACAGCAAAGAGAAGCGAGCCATATTTTGATTGCTGCATCTAAAAATGCTCCACCAGCAGAAAAAGAAAAAGCAAAAGCAAAAGCTGAAGATGTTTTGAATCAGATTCGAAAAAATCCTAAACAATTTGCAGAGTTAGCAACAAAATACTCTCAAGATCCAGAATCTGCTAAAAAAGGTGGTGATTTGGGATCTTTTGGTCGCGGAATGATGGTTAAACCTTTTGATGACGCAGTTTTCTCAATGAAAGTTAATGAGATTAGTAATGTTGTTGAATCCGACTTTGGTTATCACATTATAAAACTTACTAAAATTATTGGTGAAGGTGGCGGATTTGATGCAATGAGACCACAAATCAAAGCTGAATTAATCTACCAAAAAGGACAAGAAAAATTTGCAGCTCTTGCCGAAGAATTTAGCAATAAAGTTTATGAGCAATCATCTAGCCTCGATGCGGTATCAAAAAGATTTAATTTGCCCATTCAAAAAACTGATTGGATTAGTCGAAATGATTCAGATAAATTTTTCAAAAATGAAGCATTGATGAGTGCTTTATATGCAAAAGAATCTATTAAAGATCATCGAAATACTGAAGCAATTGAAGTAACTCCTAATAACTTAATTTCTGCTCGTGTTGTAGATTACAAAGCACAATCTACAAAGCCATTTGCTGATGTTAGAAAAAATATTGAAGATTATTTAAAATTTGAATCTGCAAAGAAAATGGTTGCTAGCGAAGGGGAGGCAGCCTTAAAGTCCCTAACTGACGCTTCAAGTAAGATCCAATGGCAGCCAGCAACATTAGTTGATCGAAAAAATACTAAAGGCTTAAGTGATGCTGTCGTTAATCATGCATATAAAATGCCTACTGATAAGCTGCCTAGTTATAGCGGTTTTATAGATGGTAATAATGGGTATGTTATTGTTAAAGTCAATAAGGTGTCATTTCCAAACGACAGCAATGAAGAAAATAAACAAGCATTTGCATCAGATTACTCAGAAGCATTATCTGCTGAATATTTAAGTGCTTATTTGAAAGGTTTAAAAGCGAAAGCGAGTGTATCGGTCAATCAAAAATTCTTTGAAACCTCACAAAAGAACTAGTCGATTGAGCCTGCAGCAGTAATATTCATACCGCCATCTACGTAGGTAATTTCACCTGTAATGCCTGATGCAAGATCGCTACATAAAAAAGCTGCTGCATTTCCAACTTCTTCAATCGTAACGTTACGCCTCAAGGCGGCATGTTTTTCATTAAAGCCAATCATGCGATCAAAGTCGGCGATACCTGATGCTGCAAGTGTTTTAATTGGTCCTGCAGATACCGCATTTACTCTAATGCCCTTTGGTCCTAGACTTTGAGCCATATACCTCACGTTTGCTTCTAAACTCGCTTTAGCAAGCCCCATAACATTATAATTGGGCATCGTTCTTTCAGCGCCTAAGTAACTTAATGTAAGTAAACTCGCATGCTCACTAAGCATTGGCAATGCTGCTTTTGCTAATGCTGTAAAGCTATAAGAACTTATATCATGAGCTATTCTAAAATTCTCACGAGTTGTTGCTTCAACGAAATCACCTTTTAATGCTTCTTTTGTAACAAAGGCCAATGAATGCACAATAACATCTAATTTATCCCAATGTTTTTTTAAAAGAGGAAATAAGTTATCAATTTGCTCGTCACTTGAAACATCGCAGGGTAATACAATGTTTGAATTAAAATCTTGAGCCAGTTTTTTAACGCGCTCATCGTGTTTTTCCATTTGATAGGTGAAAGCTAATTCAGCTCCTTCTCTTTTCATGGCTGAAGCAATACCATATGCAATAGAACGGTCGCTTAATAAACCAAGAATTAAAACGCGTTTACCTGTCAAAAAACCCATGTTGTATCCCTTTATTTTTTTTGATTCTTATTTTTCGGATCAAGTAAATCTCTTAATCCTTCACCCAATAAATTATAACCCAGGACTGTAATCAAAATAGCGAGCCCTGGAAATAACGATAGCCACCACGCAAACTGAATGTATTCCTTGCCATCTGTTAGAATATTTCCCCAAGATGATTGCGGCGCTTGAACTCCAAGCCCAAGAAAACTTAATCCGGATTCAGTTAAAACTGCACTTGCGATGCCTAAAACAGAGCTTACGATGATAGGTGTTAAGCTGTTTGGAAGAAGGTGTTTGGAGATAAGTCTGAAATCTGAAGCGCCCATCGCTTCCGCTGCTAATATATACTCTCGATTTCTAAGACTTAAAAATTCTGCGCGAACAAGACGCGTCACACCCATCCAGGAAGTTAACCCAATAACAATCATAATATTCCAAATAGATGGTGTTAAAAAAGCAATCACTGCAAGAATAAGAAAAAAAGTAGGGATTGATAACATGATATCTACAAAGCGCATGATAATTGAATCGATATAACCACGATAAAATCCAGCAATTGCACCTAAAAATGTACCAATTAAAGTAGCAATACCTACTGCGACAAAACCTACTAGAAGTGAAATTCTCGATCCATAGAGCATACGCGAAAAAACATCTCTTCCTAATCCATCAGTTCCCATCAGGTGTGAGAGAGAAGGCGGTAAAAGAATAGAATGAATATCAATGAAATTAGGATCGTAAGGTGATAACCATGGGGCAAAAATCGCTATAAAAAAGACGCTAACAATAATAATAAGCCCGCTTAAAGCTAATGGATTTTGTATGATTTTTTTCAATTTGAAATGCCTCGTCTAATTCTTGGGTCTGCCCAGGCATAACCAATATCTGCGATTAAATTCCCAAATAACGTTAAAACCGATCCAATCGTAAGAATTCCCATCACCACAGGAAAATCTCTCATTAATACAGCGTCAAAAAATAATTTACCCATGCCAGAAATTGCAAAAATAGATTCTCCAATTACAGAGCCCCCAATCAAACCTGGAATAGATAAACCTATAATAGTAATAAGCGGTAGCAGTGTATTTCTTAGAGCATGTCTATAAATAATCTTATTTTCCGGTAAGCCTTTGGCTCGAGCTGTAGTAATAAAATCTTGCTGAAGGACATCTAACATTCCATTTCTCACGTATAGAGAAATGCTTGCGAGCCCGCCTAAACATGAAATAGAAACAGGTAATATAAGATGCTTAAATAAATCTACATATTGTGCAAAATGACTCATCTTTTCAAAACCTGCACTATGAAGACCTGAAATGGGAAGCCAAGAATGAGTGACACCAGTCCAATACATTAGTAGGAGTGCTAGCCAAAAACCTGGAACCGCAAAGCCTATAAATACAATTATAGTAATGAGCCGGTCTGGCCATCGATTTTGATTCACTGCTGAAGCCACACCTAAAAAAATAGATAGCGCAAAGATGATAAGCAGCCCTATTAAATTAATCATAAGCGTTATAGGTAATGCGTCTTGAATCATACCTTTGCTGATATTTCCTTTAGCATCTTTAGTTTCCCATAAGACGGGACGCTGATGTGAGGCGAAAGAGTTACCAAAATCTAGTTTAACAATACGTTTTAACCATAAACTATATTGCGTCATTAAGGGCTTATCTAGATTGTAAAGTGCTCTTAATTTTTGTCGAGACTCTTCGGATGCTTTTGGATTAAATGCAGATTCTGATGCAGTAATATCACCAGGAGCTAGATGCATAATAAAGAATGAAATAAGACTGATGCCAATTAACATTGGAATCATCCATAGCAAACGTTTAATAAGATAGTTAAGCATTTTAAGGAGTTATTTCATTTCTTCTAAGTACAGACGGAATAAACCACTCATAAGAATTATACGAAATTCCAGCTGGTGGAGCAGGTGACTCAATGCCTCTAATGCGTTTATTCATGGCAGTTAAACCATATCCAGCGTAAAGATAAATTACGGGACTTTCCTTAAGTAAAATTTTTGAAAATGCATGATAAATTTTTTCTCGCTTATCAGCGTTTAATTCGGTACGACCTTCTTCAAGAAGTTGATCAACATCTTTATTGTTATATCCAATAAAATTAAATTGACCTGGTTTTTGTTGTGAAGAATGCCAAATATTATATTGATCAGGATCGAGTGATAGGCTCCAGCCAAGAATCACCGCATCAAAATCACCTGTTTTAATAAATTGATTTACAAAGCTTGCCCATTCAATGACTCTTATTTTTACATCAATACCGATATCCTTAAGCCTTCTTTGAATAAGTACCGCGGTCATCTCTCTTTGTTTGTTTTGATTTGTGAGAATTTCAAATGTAAAAGGCTTTCCATCTTTCTCTAGGATGCCGTCATGATTTAAATCATTAAAGCCAGCCTCATGAAGTAACTTAAGGGCTTGATTTTTATCATAAGAATAGGGGTGAAGATTTTTATCGCTCCATCTAGTCCCTGGTTTGTAAGGTGAAGCTACAGGCTCGCCTAAACCTAAAAGCACACCGTCAATTATTTCTTGCTTATCAAGTGCATAATTTATCGCTTGCCTCACCTTTATATCATTAAATGGACTATGTTTTAGATTAAAGCCCAAGTAGGTATAGCTATTTCCAAGCTCTTTATAAAGCGCTAGCTTATTTTTTAGATCAGGTCTGGAGGGTATGACTCGTGCAAATTGAATGGGATTAATATTCATAAGATCAATATTGTCAGCAATCAATTCTAAAAATTGAGAAGATGTATCAGGAATAAATCTTGAAGTCAGTTGATTTATATTAGGTTCACCCATCACTGAAGAAGGATTGGCTTCCAAAGTTAATTTTTCTCCATTTATCCATTGAGTTAATTTGTAGTAACTGGATCCAGTTGGCTTTCTAGAGAAAAATGTCTGATTGATATCCTCATCTTTGAGGATATGCTTTGGTAAAATTTGAAGAGATGCCCAGCTATCCAAGGCAGGTGCGTATGCTTTTGTATAATGAATTCGAAATGTGTAAGGATCGGGGGCTTCAGCTTCATCAACTAATTTATAGTCTGACCCGTAAGGAGTTCTTGTTTTTTCGTCTGTAACAAGCTTCCAAGTAAAAAGAACGTCCTCGCTTGTTAGGGAATGACCATCAGCCCATTTAAGATTTCTTTTCAAATAAAAAGTAATTGTTTTTTGGTCGTCAGAAATTGTCCATTTATCTGCTAATTCAGGCGCTAGCTCTAAATTTTTATCATATTTAATAAGTTTATTAAAAATATTGCCTGAGATTGCTGATGAGGCCGAATCCCCTGCAATCATTGAAATAAGATTGCTTGGCTCGCCAGACATTGCATCAATTAGCATTCCACCTTTTTCACTATTAAAAGAGCCTTCGTAGTTGTAGACAGTTTCTTTCTTACTGCTGCACGAAGTTAAGTTAAACAAAAATAATAATAAGAATATATATTTTGAAAACATAAAATTGTCAGTTAATTGTTTCTTTTGAGTTGCAAGGTAGATCCAATTTGAATATCTGATGCAGTAATTTGATTGATATCTTTCAATTCATTAATGGATATTCCATATTTTTTTGCAATTTTAGTAAGCGTATCCCCAGGCTTAACTTTGTATTTATTTGGGCTAACTGAAATCTCAGTTTTGCTATCTTTTTGGATTTTTGATTCATCAATATCTTGATGCGCATTTGTCTCTGTTCCCTCTTTTTTTGCTACTAGGATGATTGAAGAGGGCTTGATTAATTTTTGTGGATTTAAGTCATTTGCCTTAATGAGATCACTTTCTTCCATATCAAATTTATTTGCTATTGTTTTAATTTTCTCATTACGTTTTGGTTGGTAAATGTTCCACGAGACCAAAGGCTTTTCATTTTGACTAAGATTTTTCACAAAGGTATCAGCCGCATTTATAGGTAATATAAATTTTTGTGTTTTTTCATTTGTCCTAATAAGTGGTCTTCTATGTTCAGAATTTAAAAGCAAAAATTCATCATAAGAAATTTCAGCAAGATTTGCGGCAAGATCGGCATCTATAACAGCAGGCGCTTCAACATAGGTAAAATAAGGCTTATTAGGTATCGGATCTATATAAAGTCCGTATTGGCTTGGATTGGATACAATATTTTTTATGGCTTGCAGTTTCGGAACATAATCTTTAGTTTCGGCGGGTAGTTTTAGATTTGCATAGTCCGCTGGTAGACCTTTCGCTTTGTTTTTAGCTATCGCTCGACTTACAGTTCCTTCTCCAGCATTATAGGCAGCCAATGCAAGATCCCAGGTACCAAATAATGCATGAAGCTTTTGAAGGTAATCAAGGGCTGCATTTGTTGCATCTACCACATTGCGTCTTTTATCCTGCCACCAGTCCTGCTTTAAGCCATAGAGTCTTCCTGTAGAGGGGATAAATTGCCAAATGCCTACGGCCTTACTCCTAGAGTTTGCAATTGGGTTATATGCACTTTCTATCATAGGAAGAAGCGCTATTTCTGATGGCATGCCTCTTTTTTCAACCTCTCCCACAACGTAGAAAAGATATTTCTGACTTCGATCCATCATTCTTTCTATATACTCTGGTCGTGCTGAATACCATTTTTCATATTTTTTGGATCTTGAATTATTCTCATCTTTAATATCAAATCTGGAATAAATTCGCTGCCATAAATTAATTTCAGCCTTAATGGATTGGAAATTTTGAGACTTGTTAGTTGAGCTGGTTGGGTTGAAATTCAAAGTATTTAATTTGTTCATTTCTTGATCAATTCCATCATTTTCTAAGATACTAATTTCTTCTCCTAGAATATTTCTTTCAGCACAAGCGCTCGACATTAATGATATCGAGATACAAATACAAGCTAATAGGCGTTTAGTGAGTAACATCATTTCAATATTGATCTTTTAGATCTCTAAGCTTTTTGAATGTCTCTAAAGAATCACAATTTAGGAAAGGATTTGTTCTTAACTCTTCATCGAGCGATGATGGAACAGTAATTTTTAGTTTTGAAGTAAATTCACTTCTTAATTTTAGATTCATATCATGAGGTTTTAATGACAGAGCGAATGCAATATTTTTTTTAGTATATTCATGTGCACAATAGATTCTTGTCTCTTTCGGTAAAGCACTTATTTTTTTTAATGAGTTATACATTTGCTCATGGGTTCCATCAAATATTCTGCCGCATCCACATGCAAAAAGGGTATCACCACAGAAAAGGTTTTTCATATCGTAATATGCGATATGACCTCGGGTATGGCCAGGAATTTCAATTATTTTATAGTTTATTTGAAGCTCAGGAATATTAATTTCATCCCCATTTTTAAGGCTTATATTGACAAAATCATATTTGTCTTTTTGTGGGGTATAGATTGTAATATCCGGATATTTCTTGTGAAGCTCCGAAACGCCGCCAATGTGATCCGCATGATGGTGTGTGATTAAAATAGAAACTAGGCTGAGACTTTTTCTTTTCAATGCTTCGATGACTGGCTTTGCATCACCAGGGTCAACAACAATGCAATTTTGATCGTTATGAATTAACCAAATATAATTATCTTGAAAGGCTTCAATTGGCTCGATTTTAATAAATTGTTTTTCTTTGTAGCCTGTCATTTGTATTCATAGTAAAGTATTTCTAACATTATAAGATATTTTTTATGCCTAAAATTTCACCACAGGAATGGTTTAATAGCCCTTTAGGCCGATATTTAATTGCTTTAGAATATAAATATATAAACCCTGTTGTTGTCGATACGTTTGGATTTTATGCGATTCAAATGGGCAATTTCGACATTGATTTTTTAGATCATTCGAGAATTCAGAACAAATTCTCGTTAAACTCGAATCAAGCTGATTTAATAACGTCTAACGAAGCCTTGCCCTTTGATGAGTCTTCCGTAGATTTGCTTATTGTTCCACATATATTAGAGCAAATGTCGGAACCCTATGAATTATTGAAAGAGATCCATCGGGTGTTGATGCCTGAAGGGCGCCTCATAATTACAGGTTTTAATCCAACGAGCTTGTGGGGAATAAAAAGACTCCTAAGTTTTGATATTGATTACCCTTGGAATACTAAATTTATATCACTAAGTAAGATTAGAGAGTGGCTGCCTATTGTTGGTTTAGAAATGGTTGAAGGGAAAATGGGGTGTTATATTCCTCCAATTCAACAATCATCATGGCTGAAAAAAATACAAATTATGGAACAATTAGGCGATCGATGGTGGCCAATGTTGGGGGGATTTTATTTTCTAGTTTTACAAAAGAGGGTGCATGGTATGACGCCCATTCAGCCCATGTGGCAAAAGAGATTAATTAAGACTCCAATTTATTCAGCACAAAAATCTAAAACTTATAAAGTTAAACCATGAAACCTGATATCACAATATATACAGACGGGGCTTGCAAAGGTAATCCAGGAGATGGTGGCTGGGGTGCATTATTAATTTCTGGAACAAATGAAAAATCTATTTATGGTGGCGAAAAGAATACTACAAATAATCGTATGGAATTGTTGGCAGTTATTAAAGCGCTCGAAATTGTTAAACAGACGTCTGAAATTAAAATATATACAGATTCCACTTACGTTCAAAAAGGTATTACGGAATGGATTCATGCTTGGAAGCTTAATCAGTGGAAAAATAGTAGTAAAAAAATTATCAAGAATATAGACTTATGGCAAAGGCTTGATGAGCTAGTATCTGCTCATTCAATTGAATGGCTATGGATTAAAGGCCATGCTGGTCATGATGGCAATGAAAAGGCAGATCAACTTGCAAATCAGGGCGTTGATAGTTTATTTAAGGGGTCATGATGAGACATATATTTTTAGATACTGAAACAACAGGCTTGTATGCAAATCAAGGACATCGAATTATTGAAATTGCTGCAATTGAAATTATAAATCGTCGACCCACAAATAATTCTTTTCATTTTTATATAAATCCAGACAGGGAAATAGATCCTGCAGCTCAAGAAGTACATGGGATCACTTTAGATTTTTTACAAGACAAACCTAGATTCGCAGAAATTGCTTCTGATTTTATAAAATTTGTTAAAGACGCTACGCTTATTATTCATAACGCACCATTTGATATTGGTTTTATTAATATGGAGCTTGGTTTAATCGAAAAGGCACCAGTTGAAGAGGCGGTTGAAAATGTTATTGATACATTAAAAATGGCTAAAGATATGCGGCCAGGACAACGAAATAGCTTAGATGCTTTATGTCGTTTTTATAACATCGACAATTCGCAAAGAAGTCTTCATGGAGCTTTATTAGATGCACAACTTTTGGCCGAAGTTTATTTGGCTATGACTCGCGGACAAGAGGATCTCATGATTGATTTTCAATACAATGGATCTGATATTGTTGGAGAAAAAAATGCCAAGCGCCCAACAAACCTTTTTATTTTAAAGGCTGATGATGAAGAACTTAAAAGTCATGAAGCTTATTTGAATAAAATGAAAGGTGAAAAAAAGCTGGTGTGGTAATTAAAACTACAATGCATCAGCCCAGCTGTTTGGCGTTTCATAGATTCGAATTTGTTTAATTTTAAGCTGATGATTAAAACGATTATTAAATTCAGCGCTTAAAATTAAGTAAGCTTCTGATGCCATATTTTCTGCAGTTGGAACAACTGGAAAAATTACAGTTTTATGATTGGGTAGTGTGTTTAAAAAATTAACAATTTCTTTATCATCTTTATAAACAATAAATGCATGATCCCAGCAATCTACTATTAAATCTTTAATAATTTGTTTTACATCAGAAAAATCAATAACCATACCAAAATCTGAACTTTTATTATCGTCATGAATAGGGCCTGTTACGGTAACTTCGATTGCATAACGGTGGCCATGTAAATTTTTGCAGTTACTTTTATGGTTAGGTATGCGATGTCCTGCATCAAATTCTAAGCGGGTTGTAATATCCATTTATTAAACTTTAATGTCGTCTAAGTAAATGTCATTTTACCATTGCTTCATATTAAAAGATCTATAGCCTCGCAATGCGTTGTAAAGCTGGAGGGTGAGAATCATAAAATGCTGAATATAAAGGGTCGGGCGTTAAAGTAGATGCATTATCTCGATAAAGTTTAACGAGCGAGTCTTTGAGATATTTTGCACTTGAATGTATTTTTGCATAACGATCTGCTTCAAATTCATTTTGTCTTGAATAGAAGGCCATAATAGGTCTTATAAAAAAGATGAAAGTGGGGCCAACTAACATAAAAAGAAGCAGGGCACTTCCATCCGAAGGACTCGAAATACCAAGGCCATGGTAAAACCATATTTGATCTTTTAGATAACCTAAGATAGCGAGGCCAAGAAAGCTCACCAAGAACATCATAAGAATTCTTTTTTTAACATGGTTGTGATGAAAATGACCAAGCTCATGAGCTAAAACAGCTTCAATTTCATTATGATTAAGACGTTCTAAAAGGGTATCAAAAAATACGATACGTTTATTTTTACCAAACCCTGTGAAATATGCATTGCCATGATTGCTTCTTGCCGATCCATCCATGACAAATAATCCTTGAGACTTAAAACCACATTTTTTTAATAATGTGATGATTTTAGTTTTTAAGGATTTATCTTTTAAAGGTGAGAATTTATTAAAAAAAGGAGCAATCCAAGTAGGATAGATAGCAAGTATTAAAAGATTAAATAAACTCCATACTGCCCAAAGATAAAACCACCAATAATCTCCAGCATTTTTTAGCATCCACAGTGCAATAAATAAAATGGGAAGGCCAAGACACAAGCCTAAAATCATCTGTTTATAAAGATCCGTAAAAAATAATTTTTTTGTCATTCGATTGAAGCCAAATTTTTCATCAATTCTGAATGTTTTGTAATAGTTAAAAGGAAGATCGATAAGGCTTGTAATCAATATCACACTCAAAATGATTGCGACATCTTTCAAAAGGGGCGACGAAACTTCATTATAAAGTTGTGAGATTACGCTGATAAATCCTCCAACAGTCAGAAGCAAAAGGGTAAAAGCTTGAACGATTGTATCTTTAATGCCCAATTCACTTTTTTCAATTGCATAATGTGCTGCTTTTTGATGATCTTTAAGATTAATATTTTTCTTAAAGGCATCAGGTACTTTATTTTTATTAAGCGATACAAAATTAATATGTCTTTTTACAAGCCATAAATGAATGCCCGTAGTTAAGGCAAGAATTGCAATAAAAGTGTTGCGTAGTATTTCGTCCATAATCTCTCTGAATTAAGTTAATATTCTAGTATTCTGTATGAAAACAATCTTATTTTGTAGATTGTTTCAATCAATTAGTACTTTTTTAATGGAAATCATGATGAGCTCTTCGGACGATAATTTAATATGGCTTGATATGGAGATGAGTGGGCTTAATACCGAGACTGATAAGGTGCTCGAAGTTGCAACTGTAGTGACTGACCCACACTTAAATATCATTGCAGAAGGTCCTGTTATTGTTATTCATCAAGCGGATGAAATATTGGATGGCATGGATGCTTGGAATCAATCTACACATTCGAAGTCGGGCCTCATAGAAAGAGTTAAGCAATCAACGTTTGATGAAGTTTATGCATCAGAGATTACCATTGAGTTTTTAAAAAAGCATATTGCGCCTAATAAATCACCGATGTGTGGAAATTCAATCTGCCAAGATCGACGTTTCATGGCAAAGCACATGCCAAATCTAGAAAGCTATTTTCATTATAGGAATCTAGATGTAAGCATTTTTAAAGAGCTTTCTCGTCGATGGAGACCTTCGCTATACCAAGGGTTTAAAAAATCAAGTAAACACGAGGCTTTATCAGATATATATGAGTCTATTGATGAATTAAAATATTATCGTGAACATTTTTTAAAATTATCTTGAAAAATTTTTTATATATAGGATTAGCTGCAGCTCTTGGTGCGTGGAGCCGATGGGGTATAGGTATTTTATTAAATGCTATGCATCCATTATTTCCATTAGGAACACTCACAGTAAATTTAATAGGTGGTTATTTAACAGGTATATCGATGGGCGCGTTCGAGCTGTTTAGCGAACTTAACCCTGACTTAAAATTGATTATTAATATTGGTTTTTTAGGCGGCCTTACAACATTCTCCGCTTTCACTGCCGAAGTTTTTCAATTACTGCAAAAGAATGAGCTCGTTGCCTCGCTCACTCTTGTTGCGCTTCATGTCATTGGATCTCTATTAATGGCTTACCTTGGCTGGCTTACTATAAGCTTTATTAAGCAATAAACTATTTAGCAGCTTTTTTCTTCGCAGCCTTAGTTTCTATCATTACGATAGGCTCATCTTTAACTTTATCTTTTTCTTTCTTTTGCCAAGCTGCCGTTTTCTTTGGCGCTGCTTTTTTAGGTTTTTCTTCTATTTCTTTTTTAGCTTTAGGTTTTGATTTTGTTTTTGTCTCAACAAGCTCAAGACCAATCGCCTTTAGATCAACTGGTTTTTCTTCCACTCGCTTTTTGGGCTTAGTAGGTTTTTTAGAAATTTCATTAGATTTAGACTCTATTTTCTTGGCCTGCGCATCATTAACTTCTTGGGAAGGTTTATTTGAAACGGGAGCATCTTGCGCCGCTAAAGCTTTTTTCTCAAAATCATTTGGCCCTTGATTAGCTCTGGCATCTCGATCTTTATTGAAGCGACCACGTTTATTGTTTCGGCCTCTTCTGTTATTCTCTTGATTTGGTCGCGTATCTGAAGGCGATACTTTTTCACTGGAAGTTGTTGTAATGTCCGATTGAGAAGGCTGACCTTCTGCTTGAGCTTGTTTTCTATTATGTTGTTTAAATTTCTGATGACGATTATTTCTTCCCCGATTATTATGATGTGGTCGCGGACGATTGTTTTCATTTGTTTCAGAAGTTTCCGGTTTTTCTTCATTAGTGTTTTCTGTATTCTCATCATCTCCAGCGATGAGATTTTTAAAGAAACCAAATAATGTTTTATTCGATTTTCCAGATCCTGAAGGAGCAGGGCTATCGGGAACAATACCTTTTACTAAAGGTTCTTGTCTCGGCTCATTAGACGCTTGTCTATAGCTTAAAACTTGATTGCCTTCATTCAATGACTCCATCATTTGATAGCTAGGCTTAGATTGGCTTGCGATATCCTCTTGTTTTGTACTTGAGATTGAATAGTTTGGAGACTCAAGATGCTTATTAGGAATTAATATGATTTCAACTTTTAAGCGCTGTTCAAGATTAAAAATATCGGAGCGTTTTTCATTAAGGAGGAATGTTGCAACTTCAATAGGCAATTGAGCCGAAATAGTTGCATTATGTTCTTTCATAGATTCTTCTTGAATCATACGAAGAATATGCAATGCCGTTGATTGAATATCTCTAATTGAACCAGTGCCATTACATTTTGTGCATATACTATTGCTAGATTCGCCAATACTTGGACGAAGTCGCTGACGTGAAAGCTCAAGCAATCCAAAGCGAGAAATTTTGCCTGTCTGGACTCGCGCACGATCATGATGAAGTGCTTCTCTAAAGCGATTTTCAACCTCGCGTTGATTTTTTTGACTTTCCATATCAATGAAGTCAATCACCACTAAGCCACCCAAATCTCGAAGTCTTAATTGCTTAGCAACTTCTTCAGCAGCTTCAATATTGGTGTTAAATGCAGTGTGTTCAATATCACTTCCTTTTGTCGCTCTTGATGAATTTACATCAATAGAAACAAGAGCTTCAGTGTGATCAATCACAATGGCGCCGCCTGACGGCAATCTTACTTCCCTAGAGAAAGCTGATTCAATTTGATGTTCAATTTGAAAGCGAGAAAATAAAGAAACTTCATCTTCGTATAGCTTTACGCGATCCACATAATTTGGCATGACATGATTCATAAATTGGGTCGCTTGATCATAGATCTCTTGCGTATCAATAAGAATTTCACCTATGTCGGGATGGAAGTAGTCTCTGATGGCTCGAATTACGAGATTGCCTTCTTGGTAAATTAGAAATGCACCTGATTGGCCTTGCGAGGCTTCTTCAATAGCAGTCCATAATTGTTTAAGGTAATTTAAGTCCCATTGAAGTTCTTCAAGTGACGAACCTACGCCAGCTGTTCTGCCAATAACGCTCATACCCTCTGGAATATCTAAATTTGAAATATGATCTCGGAACTCATTGCGTTCTTCGCCTTCAACACGTCTTGAAACACCACCACCATCAGGATTATTGGGCATTAATACGATATACCGACCTGCAAGAGAAAGGTAGCTTGATAGCGCTGCACCTTTATTGCCTCGCTCTTCTTTTGTAACTTGAATGATGATTTCCTGACCTTCTTCAATAACATCTTGAATGCGGGGGCGGTTTTGAGTTGATTCTTTGAAGTATTGAGGTGAAATTTCTTTAAAAGGAAGAAAACCATGACGCTCTGTGCCATAGTTTACGAATGCTGCCTCAAGAGAAGGCTCTATTCTAGTGACAATACCTTTGTATATATTACTTTTCTTTAGTGCGCGACTTCCACGTTCAATATCAAGATCAATTAATTTTTGACCATCTACAATTGCAACTCGCAATTCTTCTGATTGGGTTGCATTGAAAAGCATACGTTTCATTATCTAAAACTCCTACAAGTAGGTTTTAAGATAAAGAATGTATTTCAGTTATTCAGGTGCACATCTAACCTCAGAAAAGGTTAGCATTTCTTGAAATAAAACTTTTTATTAAAAAGTTTTTAAATTATTTACTTAGTCACAGATCTTATTTGTAAGATTGTTGAGCAAAATATTTATGAATCTTTTTTGTGTACATGTGCAATAAAACTAAAATATTCTTTAAATTTTCAAACCTTGTTTCAAGGCCGCTACTTAAAATAAGGCGAGCGGAAAAAGCCATAGTAATTTGTTGTCACGGTATAATTCAGTTTAAATTATCTCTTCAATTCAATTGATTAAGAGAGTCTGAACACATCTAGTATAGGGTATAAATCCAATTAAACAAAATATGGCTCAAAATACTAACGCTAAAAATCTTTTTTCTCATGAAAAAGCCACATTTGTTCTTGTGGATGAAGCAAGTGAAACACAAAAAATTGATAACTTCCTTTTAAAAATTTTAAAAAATGTACCTAAAAGTCACATTTATAAAATTCTTAGAAGCGGTGAAGTAAGGGTAAATAAAAAGCGAATCGATACTTCGTATCGTCTTAAAATAGATGATCAAGTAAGGATTCCTCCCATTGCAATAGAAGTGGATAGGGCGCCTCATGTTGTCGAGCCCAAACATCAACAAACAGCCTGGTTAGAAACAAATATTATTTATGAAGATGAGGCGTTATTGGCGATTAATAAGCCAAGTGGTTATGCTGTCCATGGTGGTAGCGGACTTAATTTCGGCGTTATAGAACTGATTCGTCATGCAAGACCTAAGGCTAAGTTTTTAGAGCTTGTTCATCGTATTGATCGAGAAACTTCTGGCATTTTATTGATTGCAAAAAAGCGTTCGGCGCTGGTAAATATGCACGATATGATGCGCCATAACCGTATCGAAAAAAAATATATCATGATGGTTGAAGGTGAATGGACCGAGCCTAAAAAAACTGTTGAATTAATGCTCAAAAAAACATTCACGCAAGGTGGCGAGAGGCGTGTCAATGTGACCGATGGTGAAGACGATAGTCAGAATCAAATGAGTAAAACTATCTTTTATTTAAAAAAATCTTTAGGAACATACTCACTCCTGGAAGCTAAGCTTATTACTGGAAGAACGCATCAGCTTCGGGTTCAGCTTGCGTATCTAGGATTTCCTATTTTAGGCGATGATAAATATGGAGATTTTGCGTTGAATAAAGCGCTCCAAAAAAAAGGTTTAAAACGTATGTTTCTTCACGCATTCTCTATGAAAATGAAACATCCCTTAACGGAAGAGTTATTAGAGTTAAAAGCTCCTTTACCGCGCGAACTTGATGCCTTTTTAAGTCAACATACCTCATGAAATCGCCTCGCTTTGATTTGGTTATTTTAGACTGGGATGGAACTGTGGCTGATTCAACGGGCATTATTGTAGATGCTGTTATATCCGCTGCTGAAAGCGCTGGTGTTATAGCACCTCCTAGAGAGTTAATTTTAAAGACCTTAGGATTGGGCCTAAATCAATTATTGCTTAAGTTATTTCCTCATTTGTCTTCATCATTATTAGAGAAAGTCGCTGAGGGTTATCGTTCGCATTATCATGCAAATGAGGGCAATTCATATCTTTTTGATGGCGTAAAAGAGGGTATTGAGCGGCTTTATCAGCATAAATGTAAGCTTGCAGTTGCTACAGGTAAAAGTAGGAAAGGTTTAAAGTTTGCATTACAAGATACTGATTTAAATAGATATTTTTCATCTACAAAAACAGTGGATGAATGCTTTTCTAAACCCCATCCCCATATGGTTGAGGCTATTTTAGAAGAAACCCAGATACCAGCTGATCGTGCTGTGATTGTGGGTGATACTCATTATGATCTTGAAATGGGAAAGAATGCACACATTCAAACTATTGCAGTTACTTATGGAGCGCAACCAAAAGATGTGTTGATAAGTTTTGAGCCTTTGGCCTGTTTTGATTCATTTAAAGAGGTTGTAGATTTCTTATTACCATGAGCACAAACACAAAAATTGAAATAAATAAAAAGGCTTTTAAAGGTGATGGCTCAACGACCAAATTTGAATATCAAACAGAAGCTGCCATTCAATCTGGTTTTGTAGTTCTTTTTGATGGTAAGTATCATGCTTATCTTAATCAATGCAAGCATATGCCAATTGAGCTTGATTATAAGCCTAATGAATTTATGGATGATCAAAAGCAATGGATTGTATGCTCGACACATGGGGCCATTTATCATCCCGTTTCTGGTGAATGCATTTCTGGGCCTTGTCGTGGTGAAATATTAGAAAAATTAAATGTAACAGAATCAAACGATGTATTATGGGTTGAAATTTATTAAAGCATTTACGGAGCAAAGCAATGGCAATTAGAAAAAAGACAGAAAAGAAACCAATAGAACATTGGGAAAGAGAAGCGTTAGAAAAAATCGCACTTTCAGCTTTAGGTGAGCAAAGAATTGCTAGGCGCTGGAGTATTTTTTTTAAATCGATTACATTTTTTTATCTCTTTGTGCTTTTATTTTTGGCATTTGGTGCGATGCACACAAAAGGTGGCTCAGGCAATCATACCGCGTTGATTGAAATTAATGGTGTCATTGGTGAGAAAGATGAAGTTAATGCAAAAGACTTTTTTGAAAGTATACAAAGGGCTTATGATAGCCGTGGTACAAGGGGCATTGTTCTAAAAATTAACAGTCCTGGAGGGAGTCCAGTTCAATCTGGGATGATTAATGATGAAATTAAGCGGCAAAAAAAATTACATCCACATATTCCCGTTTATGCAGTAGTAGAAGATATTTGCGCTTCAGGAGGCTATTACATTGCTGTAGCTGCCGATCAAATTTTTGTTGATAAAGCTAGTATCGTTGGCTCAATTGGCGTCTTAATGGATGGCTTTGGCTTTACAGATACTTTGAAAAAAGTTGGTATTGAAAGACGGCTTATGACAGCAGGGTCGAACAAAGCCATGCTTGATCCTTTTTCACCAATCAATCCAAAACAACAAGCTTTTGTTCAAGAAATGTTAAATGAAGTTCATCAGCAATTTATTGTGGTAGTTAAAGAAGGGCGTGGAAATCGCCTTAAGGAATCACCAGATACATTTAGCGGACTTTTTTGGAATGGTGAATCTGCTGTCAAACTTGGTTTAGCTGATGGTTTTGGAAATTATGATTATGTTGCTCGTGAAATAATTAAGGCTGAAGAGGTGGTTGATTTTACGACTTACGAGGGTTTTGCTGATCGTTTTGCTCGTAAATTTGGAGCAAGTTTAGGATCTTCTATGAATGAATCTTTAAGGACTGCCATACTTAATCAAAAATTAATTATTAAATAAAATCAATAACTTATTGATATTTTTTAATGTAATTAATTAATCCATTTGTAGAGCTATCAAAGTTATCTGTAAGTGTTTTTTCAGATAATTTAGGTAAAACTTGTTTTGCAATCTGTTTGCCGTATTCCACGCCCCATTGATCAAATGAATTGATATTCCAGATGATTCCCTGGGTAAAAATTTTATGTTCATACATTGCAATAATTTGACCTAAGGTATTTGGACTTAATTTTGGGAAAAGTATGGAAGAGGTTGGTCGATTACCTTCAAATGTCTTTTGTGGAATAAAGCTTTCAATATCTTCGCCTTCATAACCCTGTTTTTCAATTTCGGCGCGAGCCTCATCATATGTTTTTCCTAGCATCAAAGATTGTGTTTGCGCGATAAAGTTTGAAAGTAAAATTTTATGATGCTCATTACCGTCTTTACCTATTGCGTATTGAGATTCAATCGGCATGATAAAGTCTGCAGGAACAATCTCAGTGCCTTGATGAAGCAGTTGATAGAAAGCGTGCTGACCATTAGTACCCACTTCACCCCAAATAACTGGGCCTGTATGAAAATCAATGTGCTCGCCATCTCGATTGATAAATTTACCGTTACTTTCCATGTCGGCTTGTTGAAGATAAGGCGCTAATTTAGATAAGCCTTGATCATAAGCTAAGATTGCATGGGTTGGAAAATTAAAGAAATTAATGTACCAAACACCTAATAACCCCATTATCATCGGAATATTTTGTTCTATTGGCGCTGTTTTGAAATGCTCATCCATTTCAAAACCACCTTTGAGTAACTCTTCGAATCCATCCATACCAATATAAAGCGCAATAGAAAGTCCAATTGCTGACCAAAGGGAGTAGCGTCCGCCTACCCAGTCCCAAAATTCAAACATATTTTCTGTGTCGATACCAAATTGCGATACAGCATGTTGATTTGTTGATAATGCAACAAAATGTTTTGAAATATGTTGGTTGTCTTTTGCTGCTTTAAGGAACCAATCCCTTGCTGAAAAAGCATTGGTCATTGTTTCTTGCGTTGTAAATGTTTTGGAAGCGACAATAAAAAGCGTTGTTTCTGGATTACATTTTTCTAAGGCCTGATAGAGATCAGCACCATCCACGTTAGATACAAAATAAGGTGTAATGGTTTTTGAACCATAAGCTTTTAATGCCTGACAAACCATGGCAGGACCAAGATCAGAACCACCAATACCGATATTAATGACACTCGTAATTGCTTTACCAGTAAAACCTTTCCATTGACCTGACCTTACTTCTTCACTAAAACGACGCATTTTTTTGAGTACATTTTTAATCTTTGGCATAACGTCTTCACCATCCGAAATGATAGATGAGTGGTTTTGATTGCGGAGAGCCGTGTGAAGAACTGCGCGATGTTCGGTGGAGTTTATTTTTTCACCTTCAAACATCCGATTTCGCCAACCCTCAACATCAGCTTCTTTTGCAAGCTTAACTAAAAGGTTAATTGTTTCTTTAGAAATGCGATGTTTTGAATAATCTAGAAGTAAATCATTAAATTGAATATGAAATTGATTAAAACGATCGGGGTCTGATTTAAACATCTCGCGAAGTGAGATGGATTCGATATCTTTTTTATGTTGATTTAGAGATTGCCAGATGGGCGATTGATTAATTTGCGACATGTATAACGTTCAATTTAAGGATTTAATAATGAAAAATTTAATTTAACTCCACATTATAGCAAAGACATACTTAATTTATATGAAAATTATGTTGTGCGAGAGCCCATGTTATATGCTCCTTAACGAGTGCAGAGGCTTCTTGATATCTGCTTTTAAGTGCATTCACAATAATTTCAGATGTTTTGGCATTGCCGAGTCCTATTGCAACATTCCTCAACCATTGATCATAGCCTATGCGAAGAATTGCGCTACCTTCCATGTTTTCTAAAAATTCTGCTTCAGTCCATAAAAAACATTCTACGAGTTCGATATCATCTAAACCATGCCTTACCTTAAAGTTATCTTCTTTCGAGATTTGACCAAACTTATTCCAGGGGCAATATAATTGACAGTCGTCACAACCATACACACGATTGCCAATTTGTTTGCGATATTCCATGGGTATTGAGGACTTATGTTCAATGGTGAGATAAGAAATGCATTTTCTTGCATCGAGTTTATAGGGCCCTATAATAGCCTTGGTTGGACATACATCCATACAGCTTGTGCAAGTACCACAATGATTTTCGACTTTTTTATCAATAGGCAAAGGTAAGTTAATATAAATTTCACCTAGAAAGAACCAGGAGCCATGTTCTTTATTAATAAGTAGAGTATGTTTTCCTCTCCAACCAAGCCCAGATTTTTCAGCAAGTTCAACCTCCATCACTGGGGCGCTATCTGTAAATAACCTAAATTGAAAAGCGTGATCTAAAGCTTTATGTGCTTCTTTTTGAATTTTTTCTGAAAGCTTTTTTAGCTTTGCACGCATTACTTTATGATAATCACGACCTAAAGCGTAACGTGAAATGAATGCTTTTTGACTATCCTGCAAAATAGTTTCTGAATTTTGCGAATGAGGAAAATAGTTAAGTCTAGCTGTGATAATTCGAATAGTATGAGGTACTAACTCTTCTGGCTTATATCGCCGAGAACCATGTTTTACCATATAATGCATTTCACCATGGAACCCTTGTTTAATCCATTCTAGATAATGATCTTTAGTATGATTGAGATCTATATCAGCGATGCCAATTTGATCAAAACCAAATTCTCGGCCCCAGCCTTTAATTTGCAATGCTAATTGATCCCAAATTTCTGTCATGTTTTAATTATTTTTTATATAAATTGTATCTATGATGTTTGATTCTAATTATGACTTAAAAGATGAAAGTGAAACACTTCGTTTGGCGGAAAGTATGGCAAGTCATTTATTTCCTGGAATGAATTTATATTTAAAAGGTGAATTGGGTTCTGGCAAAACGACATTTGTTAGAGGTGTACTCCGAGGACTTGGTTATCAAGATAAAGTTAAAAGTCCGACTTATACGCTCGTGGAGCCTTATAGTTTAGAGAAATTTACTATTTACCACTTTGATCTCTACCGCTTCAAAGATGAAACTGAATGGGATGATGCTGGATTTAGAGAGTACTTTAATAATACTTCTATTTGCTTGGTTGAATGGCCAGAAAAAGTAGGGCATATTCTTCCCAAACCTGACATTTCAATTGAGCTTAGTCACACATCCTATGGTCGACATCTTCATTTGATTAGTTATACATCAATAGGAATTGAATGTTTAAAAGCCATCATCTAAAAGTTTTTTTTGTGCTAATTTGGGCAATTTTCCCTAATCATATTTTTGCAAAAAATTCGATTGAATCTGCGCGAGTATGGCCTGCAAGAGAGTACACGCGAGTAACCCTAGAATCTCTTAAGCCTATTAGTAATGATCAAATGATTTTAAAAAACCCAGATCGCTTGGTGATTGATCTTCACGACATTGAACTGAATGATGATTTAAAAAATTTAAGTACAAAAATATTATCGAGCGATCCTAATATTAAACAAATTCGTGTTGCTAAATTTAATAGTCAAGTGTCTCGAGTCGTAATTGAGCTAAGGGCTGAATCTAAAATTAATATTTTTTCTCTAAAGCCTGCGGGGGGTTATAAGCATCGTTTAGTGATCGATGTTTATCCAAGAGTGGACGAATTAATGGCGCTTGTCCAAGACAAAGAAAAAAAAGATATAACGGCCCCTAAGAAAGAGATTATTTTGTCGCCCCCATCAGAAACTAAAAAAGAAAAAGCACTTCAAGAAGCTCCATCATCGCAATCTAATAAAAGTCCTACTAAAAAAATCGTGATTGCTATAGATGCTGGGCATGGCGGTGAGGACTCTGGTGCAAGAGGCGCCTCTGGCAGTTTAGAAAAAAATATTACTTTATCGATTGCGAGAAAACTTAAAAAAGAGATTGATAATGATGAGCAATTAAGAGCAGTATTAACGCGAGATGATGATTATTTTGTTCCCCTTCATGGGCGGGTTATTAAAGCAAGAAAATTAAAGGCGGATATCTTTGTGTCTATACACGCGGATGCTTTTACTAATCCAGATGCCAAAGGCTCTTCAGTATTTGCATTATCAGAAAGTGGTGCCACGTCTGCCTCGGCAAGATATTTAGCTAACAAGGAAAATGAGTCGGATTTAATCGGCGGTGTAAGTTTGGACGATAAAGATCCAATGTTGGCAAAAACATTGCTTGATTTATCTCAATCAGCAACTATTAATGACAGCGTAAAACTTGGTAATTTCGTTTTGGATCAGCTACGCGATATTAATGACTTACATAAGTCTAATGTCGAACAAGCAGGATTTGCGGTTCTTAAATCACCTGATATTCCATCCATTCTTGTTGAAACAGCTTTTATTAGCAACCCTAAAGAGGAACAGATCTTAAATAATGACGAACATCAGGAAATTTTAGCTAAAAATATTTTAATTGGCATAAAAAAATATTTATCTTCCAATCCTAATATCGCTAAGAATTTCTAAAGATATGGCAATAGATAAGCCAGCTATTTTCTTTTTATTGGGGCCAACAGCGTCAGGCAAAACAAAACTTGCTGTTGACCTCGTTAATACTTTCCCATTTGAAATCATTAGTGTTGATTCCGCTCAAATATATCAAGATATGAACATTGGTGTAGCTAAGCCATCTCAAAATGTCTTAAATGTGGCACCTCACCATCTCATCAATATCATTAGGCCAGATGAAACATATTCCGTAGCGCAATTTTTACAAGATACTTTAAGACTTATTGATGAAATTCTACTCCGAGGCCATATTCCACTATTGGTAGGAGGCACAATGATGTATTTCAACGCTCTTGAAAAAGGCATTAATCAAATGCCGAAAACTGATTATCAAATAAGAAAAGATATAGAAAAAGAAGCCATTCAATTTGGATGGCCAAAACTTTATGAAAAACTCAAGTCTGTTGATAATGAAACAGCAATGAAGTTAAATCCTAACGACGCTCAGCGTATTAGTCGCGGTTTAGAAGTTTTTTATTCTTCTGGAAAAACTTTATCTTATTTTCATAAATCAAAAAATAAAAATGAATTTCCTTTCACTGTTTTTAAATTAGGATTGATGCCCAGTAATAGAAAAATTCTTCATCAGCGTATTGAATTTAGAGTTAATGAAATGATTGAGGCTGGCTTATTTAAAGAAGTAGAGTTTTTGCGTAAAAAGTATCCTGAGCTTCAAAATCACATGCCATCCATGAGATCAGTTGGCTATCGTCAAGTGCTTGAGTATTTTAATGGTGATTTTCAGGAAAAAGAATGTATCGATAAGATTGTTTTCGCAACTCGGCAACTTGCAAAAAGGCAAATGACCTGGATGAGGAGCATGGAAAATCTTAATGTGTTCGATTGTGGAAATCATCGTTTAAATGAAGAGGTCGAAGCTTTCATAAAAGCTGCATTAGTATGAGAATAAAACATTACCTTCCTATATTTTCATTGCTTTTTGGAGCTTTTGTCTGGGGAATTATTTGGTATCCATATCGCTTGATGGCGCAAGCTGGTGTTTCAGGCATTTATTCTAGTCTTTATGTGTTCATATTGACACTTGCTATTGCGCTACCATATTTTTTTATCACTAAGGAAAAGATTCCTATATGGTCGAAAGATTTCTGGTTTCTTTCTGTTGTAGCTGGTTATACCAATATTAGTTATGTATTAGCTGTTATTGATGGCGAGGTTGTTCGCGTTATGCTTTTGTTTTACCTCTCTCCAGTTTGGACTATTTTTTTATCTCACTTTATGCTAAATGAAGATACGCAAAAAAGACATTATATTGCTGCATTTATTTCGCTTCTTGGTGCATTGGTTATGTTCTGGCAACCAAACCATTTTATCTATTTAGATTTAAAGAGCGATTGGTTAGCTCTGAGCTCAGGAATAGGTTTTGCGATAACCAATGTCATGACGAGAAAACATCAGCATATGACAATCAGCCAGAAAGCTTTAGCAATTTGGATAGGTGTTATCATAATAGCCATAATATGCATTCTCTTTGATAAAGACACTATGCCTTCATTAGATTTTTTTAGGCCAGTGGATGCTTTTATTGCTATTGCGATTGCATTATGTTTATTTTTTTCAACCTTACTTGTTCAATTTGGAGTTACACAAATTAAAGCGGTTGAAGCGTCTAGTTTTTTTCTTTTTGAAATCGTGGTTGCTGCAATTTCATCTTACTTACTTGTGGGTGAAAGTATTGAAATTAAAGAATGGTTTGGCGGCATCATGATTATTGCTGGAGTTATTCTTGCCGCAAAAAATTAAATTAAATTTTGATAGACACTCTCTAATGTTTTTACGAATAATTGCGGATGGAATACGGGTGAATTTCTTTTAGCTTCATTCAATCTGTAAATAACATTTTGTCGATATTTTAAGTCTTCAGTGAGTCGAATAGCGCAATTAATGTAGCTTTCAATATCTTCGGTAATGAGTTCATCTAAATTTAAGCTATGAAGCAAACTTCCCGCCACTCGTGAAGCAAATGTACTTCCCTTAAGTGTGACTATAGGTAAATTCATAGATAAGGCATCGCTTGCTGATGTATGCGCGTTATATGGCAAGGTATCTAAATAAACATCAGCTAAAGCATGACGAGCTATATGTTCATTGTTAGGCGCTCGTGTTGCAAAAATGATTCTTTCTGGGTTAATGCCATGCTTATCTGCATAATCTTTCAAATTACTAGTTGCCCAAGCATTTGAATAGGTTAACCATAGGATACTTTTTGGATATTTTTCAAGGAGTGTAAGCCAAGCCTTGAATATGAACTCGGTAATTTTAAAAGATTGGTTAAAGGCGCAATACACAAAAGCATCTTCAGGAATGCCGTAATCTTTTCTATTTTTTTGATTTAAGTGAGCGCGATTTTCTATATTGGGCTGATATGCAAATGGCAGTCTTAGAATGGTTTCTGCATAATACTTTTCATCATTTTTAGGAATAATGAAGTCATCAGCCAGGATGTAATCATAAAGTGGTTTTTCTTGTGTTAGGCCCATCGTGCCCGGATAGCCCAGCCAATTAATAGTGGTTGTATTTTCAAGCTGCGGCGCAATAAAAGCACGACTATTATTGGTATAGCCAGTTAAATCAATAAAAATATCAATTTCGTCATTATTAATAAGGTTTACAGCTTTTTCATCATCAAGGCTTGAAATGTCTCGATAACAATCAAATAAACTAATAAGTGTTTTTCGCTCATTAGTATTTTCATGTGGACTTGCGTCATAGGCGTAAATATCAAATATATCCCGATTGTGATATTTGATAACATCACGAATTAAAAAATATAGTGGGTGAAGTTTAAAATCCGACGATAAATAGCCGATACGAATTTTATTCTTTTGTCTCCATTTTTCTTTTTTAAAAGGTCGATCTTTAAAATGATTTTGTGTCCATTGATTTGCGCACAATAGTTGATCTTGAGCGGACGATAGGGGATTTGCAACGAAAGCAAAAGGGGAAATAAGTGCTTCTGTATTTGTATTTACAATAGAACATATTTTTTGGAAATATTTGTCAATATCATACCAGTTACACATATGCTGTTTTTGGTGAGCAAGGTGGACTAGTGCATGAAAAAGATCAGGCTTGATTTTCAAAGCATTTTGGTAGGATATTAAAGACTTATCTAAATAGCCCAGTTTACGTTCTGCGTTGCCATTGTTATTCCAAAGATCAGCATCATTCGGATTTAGTTGGATAGCTTTTTGATAATTCTCATAAGCTATAGAAATTTTATTAAGCTTATCTTGTGTGTTTGCTAAGTTGTAATAGTAAACCCAATTATTTTTTTCATATTCTAGAACTTCTTCAAAGCAAGCTTCTGATAATTTGAATTTTGATTCTAAATAATACTCATTACCGAATGAAGTAAGAGAAAAACAGAGTGCATTTTTAATATCTACATTATCTTTAAATTGATACAAGCATCTTCTAAAGTAACCCGCAGCTTCTTCGAATTGTTTATTGGAAGCACAAAGATTTCCTAATTCTAATTGGATAATGTAATTTTCAGGTTCTAACTGCAGCGCCTTCTTTAATGAACTAATGGCTTTTGAAAGATCTCCCTCTCTTTCATATTTTTCTGCTTCTTCAATAAATATTTTCGACATGATGTAAATTTATACCTTAAAAATCTGGCTTGCCACTTTTTTTAAACTCATTTTTTTAAGTCGATATCTTTCTGGATTTGTATAATTTAATGTTTTTTTATCTTCTTGAGATAAATTATCATTAATTAAATTTGCGAGCACAGAGCTGCAGTAAGGCGCGAACGTAAAGCCTCTAGAACCAAACCCACTTGCAATATATAAATCTTTAAGCCAAGGCAGTTGATCGGCTCGCGCTAATTCTCTAACACGCATTTTTCCTAATAATTGGTTATCAAATACACGGCCAACATATGGTTTTCTATCTTTTGTAGACGCTCGCCAGGCAACCCTCCCATGAATTGATTTTTGCGCTTCACAGTGGTTATAAAATTCTCTGTGTATTTTTTTGATTGAGGCGATATTCTTTTTTGTATCGCTTTTTCTTAAATCTTTATTAAAGTCATTCATGGCATAAGTCGCGCCAAAAACATGCTTATCTTGAATCAGTGGCGCCAAATAACCTTCATCGCAAGTAACAATGGGTGGCATTTGCAATGTTGTTGAGTTGACCCAATTAACCTGTCCCCTAAATGCATCTGTATGTAGGTGTTGGGTAAGATCAAATTGACTTACAGACGAAGCATTACAAATAGCCACATGTGATGAATTAAAGGTTTTTTGACTCTCAGTTTTAAGTGTCCATTGATCAGTCGATTTTTCAATTGACTTAATCTTTTGATGAGTGACTATTTTGATATTAGAGTGATTAATTAGGTGGCTGCATAAGGCTATAGGATTTACCCATCCACCTTGATGGAAGAATAGTCCGCTTGAATTACTTTCTATTAAATACTTATTTAAAATTGATTCATTAATTAAGCTAAAAAAATTTTCTTTGTTTGTAATTTTTCTTGATAAATTAATTTCTAGTTTTTGAGCGTATGCTTCCTCCAGAATTTCAATTGCTCCATCAAATCGATAATCACCTTCATTTAGTCCTAATCGTCTTATCCATCCTGTCGTAAATCTAAAACTTTTCAACATAAAATGATTGTAAGCTTCATCATTTAACATAAATTTTGGATAAATGGCTGCAACCGGATTCCCTGATCCGCCTTGCGCTATGTCATCTTCACTCTCTAGTAATGTTACATTCCATCCAGAATTAGCTAAAAAATGTGCTAATGAACAACCTGCGATGCCAGCCCCGATGATTAAAATATTTTTTTGCATGTAAAAATTTATCAGTTTATATCTGGTATTAAAAAACAATTGCTTGAGATAAGATATCAGTAGTAAGCATTATCCATAAAGTGCTTTATTAATCTAGCAAAGTCATACAACCATTTTGAAGGGTATACGTTGAAATCTATTAGAGCGGCAGTTTTAAGTCTATTTTTTCTCATTATTGCTGGCTGTGCTTCTATGGACTCTATATCATTAGACTCACTGTCACTAGATAAGATATCGTTACCTAAGCTCCCATTATTTAAATTTGGTTCTGATGAGCAATGGCCTTCATACGGTAAAAATCTTTCTAATCAGCGTTTTTCGACTTTAACTCAAATCAATCAAGATAACGTAAAAAATCTCGAACTTGCTTGGAAATTTAAATCAGGTGTTGCTGCTACATTTCAATCCTCTCCCTTGGTAATCAATAATGTAATGTTTGTAAGTCTTCCTCATAACCATGTTGTTGCTTTAGACGCAAAAACAGGTAAAGAATTATGGCGTTATAACCATAAAAAAAGAGATAACTGGAGAATGTGTTGCGGCCCAGCTAATAGAGGATTGGCTTATTCGAGCAATAAAATTTTTATAGGCACTGTTGACGCAAGGCTTATTGCTTTGGACGCAAAAACAGGTAAAAAAATCTGGGATATTGATGTTGCTGATAACGACAATAAATTTGAAAGTAGTAGCTCATTGAGTCAGTCCGATAGCAAAAGTCAAAAGGATGTCTATGGGCAAACGGGGGTAGGTATTGCTATGGCACCCATGGCATATAAAGATATAGTCATTGTTGGCATTACAGGTGTTGGGTATGGCTTGCATGTTGATACACCAAGACCTGATGCGCCTCTAGGAGCTGTGATTGGTGTAGATGGTCGATTTGGCCGCCCAGGATTTTTAGCAGCATATAACATTCAAACAGGTAAGCGCGTATGGCAATTCGATACAATTCCGTCAGAAGGGTGGGAGGGTAAATTTAGAGAAACGATTGAAGGCAATATTTCTTTAAATCGCAATATTGTTCAAGAAAAAGAAAGTCTTAAAAATAATAAAGAAGCTTGGAAATTTGGTGGTGGCTCTGCATGGAGCACGCCAGCTATCGATGAAGACACAAATACTTTATATTTTGGCACTGGCAATCCTTCACCACAAATGAATGACACATCAAGACCCGGAGATAATTTATATACAGTTTCTCTTGTGGCTCTTGATGCAACTTCAGGAAAGTTAAAATGGTTTTACCAGCAAGTACCTCATGATGTCTGGGGATATGATGTAGCAAGTCCGCCAGTATTATTCGATTTTAAAAAAGAGGGCAAAACAGTTCCAGCTGTAGGCCAGGCTAGTAAAACCGGTTGGTATTACATACACAATCGCATCACGGGTGAACTTTTAGCAAAGACAGAGCCTTTTGTGCCACAAAAAAATCTTTTTGCAAAAGCGACAGCTGAGGGTACGGTTATATATCCAGGAATATTGGGTGGGGCTAATTGGGGTCCAACTTCACTCGATGAAAAAAATCAAATCGCATTTGTTTCTGCGATTCATGCACCTATCAAATATACATTGGTCGATGAACCTGCTCATGATGACTTGCCTTCAATTAAATATGCATCTTCTGAACCCACTCAAGATCAGCGATGGGGTTTACTTTCTGCTATCGATTTAAATACTAAGAAAATTAAATGGCAAGTTAAAACACCGCAGCCATTAACGGGTGGGCTATTAGCCACTGAAGGTAATCTTGTATTTATGGGCGAAGGTAATGGAAATTTTAATGCATACGATTCAAGAACAGGAAAGCTCCTTTGGACAAATAAAGCTGATGCTGGTGTTAATGCCCCACCAATAAGTTATGAAATTGATGGCACTCAATATATTGCAGTTGCTGCGGGCGGTAATTCTATTTTTGGCTTTAAAGAGGGTGACAACGTTTTAGTTTATAAACTTAAATAAATTAAACTACCTGAAAATGGAAGAAGCCGTTCGTATTTCTAAAATTTTATCTGAACTTGGCCTTTGTTCAAGAAGAGAAGCTGATACTTATATCGAACAAGGTCTCGTGACGCTTGATGGTAAAGTTGTAACTGAATTAGGCACGCGCGCATATCGTTCCCAAAAAGTTGAATTAAAAAAACAAGCAGCCATTCAACAGTCATCCAAAGTCACAGTTATCTTAAATAAGCCTGTAGGTTATATTTCGCATCTTGATGATGATAAAGCTTTTAGACCCGCTGCAAGTCTCATTATTCAAGATAACTTTCAAGTTTCGAAACAACATTCATCTCGTAACCCAAGATTTAACACTGATGGATTAGCTCCCGCCGGAAGGCTTGATATTGATTCTTCTGGTTTATTGGTTCTCACTCAAGATGGAAGAATTGCTAAAACAATTATTGGCGAACAAAGTGTGATTGAAAAAGAATATTTAGTTCGAGTTGAAGGAAAGCTGGTTAACAAAGGCTTGGATTTATTAAGGCATGGTCTTTCACTAGATGGTTATAAGCTAAAGCCAGCTGAAGTTGAATGGCAGAATGATGATCAACTGCGTTTTGTTTTAATAGAAGGCCGAAATAGACAAATCAGAAGAATGTGCGAGCTTGTTGGCCTTCATGTCATTGGATTAAAAAGAGTGAGGATTGGTAATGTTTTACTAGGTGACTTACCAACAGGAATGTGGCGATTTTTAGATCAGAAAGAAAAATTTTAAATGGCTATTGCATTAGAGCATTTTAACTTCATTGTTCGAAGGTCAACTATTGAAGACAAATATCCTGGTGGATGGGATCAATGCTTAATTGATCATGCTTCTTCTCTTGGGACTCGAGTTTGGTATGACGAATATCTTTTTAGAGATGGCGCCATGAATCCTATTGATATGGAAAATTTGGTCAATGCATGGAGAGATATTGGTTTTCAAGCCGTTTTAATCAATGGCGAAAAGAAATGGTTGGACTGTTGTGTGATTGATGAAAGTTTTGAGACTTTATCTTTGTCATGCGATTGGATCGAAATAGATGTCGCAAGGGAATTTGCGTATCTTAAAGATGAAGACCCAGCAGAAGTTGTGGGCCATTATGGGTTTTAAAGATTAACTTTTTTTGTATCTTTCAATACCTTCAAGAATTTCTTTGTGCGCATCTAGAGGGCCTTTCCAGCCTTTGACTTTAACCCATTTACCTTTTTCTAAATCTTTATAGTGTTCGAAAAAATGCTGAATTTGATTGAGTCGCAAAGGATTCATATCTTCAGGTTTTTGCCAATGTGAATAAATTGAAAGAATTCTATCTTCAGGAACTGCCAACACTTTTGCATCCTGGCCTTGCTCATCTTCCATTTCCAATATCCCAACAGCACGACAGCTCACAACCACTCCTGGAATTAAAGGTAAGGGAGTAACAACAAGCACGTCTACTGGATCACCGTCACCTGCGATTGTCTTGGGCACGTAACCATAATTGGTAGGATAGTGCATAGCTGTGCCCATAAATCGATCCACAAAAATCGCCCCTGATTCTTTATCGACTTCATATTTAATTGGATCAGCATTCATTGGAATTTCAATAATGACGTTGAAATGTGTTGGAACATTTTTACCAGGAAGAACATTATCTAAGCTCATAGGTTTTTAGTGGGAAATTTAAAAAAAAGTGATTTTAGCATGTTTGAAGCTATCCCTGAATGACTGAGCTAGCTTGATAATTGGCGTCCCCAAGGGGAGTCGAACCCCTGTTCCCTCCGTGAAAGGGAGGTGTCCTAGGCCTCTAGACGATGGGGACCTAAGAAAAGAAGGTGCTATTCTACTATAGAACAGCGTTTGATATAAGGTATTTGGTGGAGATAAGCGGGATCGAACCGCTGACCTCTTGCATGCCATGCAAGCGCTCTCCCAGCTGAGCTATACCCCCAGGTATTTAATCAAAGGCGCACATCTTAAATTTTAGAAATAAGCGCGTCAATCCTTTTAAGATCGGGTGTTTGATTGTTTTGAAAATTGACTCAAATCAACAATAGGCTCAGGTTTCCAGCCTTTTTTCTTGTGTTCAACCACAACGTTAGTAAATACGCCACCGCGAACAAAAAATTCGGCACGCAGACGCATAAAACGTGGCTCTGTCGCTTTAACTAGGTCGTCTAGAATACGATTAGTGACTGCTTCGTGGAAACAACCCTCATCCCTAAAAGACCAGATATAAAGCTTCAGACTTTTGAGCTCTACACATTTTTTATTAGGAATGTAATCAAGATATAGAGTAGCAAAGTCTGGCTGCCCAGTCTTAGGGCATAAACAGGTAAATTCAGGTATTTGCATATGAATATGAAAGTCCCGAGAAGGGCATGGATTAGCGAAAGTTTCAAGCTTTTTAGTAGGTTTTGCGCTTGGTTTTTTTCCCAAAGAAAGTGCGTTCATAGATTAAAATAAGGAAGTAAAAAAAAGTTATTATACTGTTAATAGATAACACCTACTTCACTTCGATAAAAGAATATTGTGCGACTTATACAACTTAAATTAGCCGGTTTTAAATCTTTCGTAGATCCCACCACCATACAACTTCAAGGCCAAAGAGTGGGTATAGTTGGTCCCAATGGATGCGGAAAATCCAATATTATGGAGTCAGTAAAATGGGTGCTTGGCGAATCTTCAGCTAAAGAAATGCGAAGTGAAAATATGGATTCGGTGATTTTTAACGGGTCAGAAAATCGCAAACCAATTTCACGAGCGAGCGTCGAACTTATTTTCGATAATTCTTTGGGTAAAGCACCTACAGAATGGTCACAATATGCAGAAATTTCAGTAAAGCGCGTTATCGAAAGAGAAAAGGGCTCAACTTATTACATTAATAATTTAGCTGTCAGACGAAAAGATATTGCAGATCTCTTTTTGGGAACGGGTTTAGGTGGAAGAGGATATGCCATTATTGGCCAAAATACAATTTCACAAATTATTGAAGCCAAGCCTGAGGAGCTTAGAAGTTACCTTGAAGAAGCTGCGGGTGTTAGTAAGTATAAAGAGCGTCGTCGCGAAACAGAATTTAGACTTAGAGATACGCGAGAAAATTTAAGTCGTATTCAAGATGTCTTAAATGAAATTATCCAGCAAATTGCAAAGCTTGAATCTCAAGCAGTCATTGCAACAAAATATAATGAATTAACAGAGAAGCACAAATTTCATCAAGCACAAGTTTGGGTATTAAAAAAGCGTGATGCTAGTATTGTTTGGAAAAAACATCAGTCCCAGGTTGAGAAGCTTGTAAATGAATTGGAGCAACAAACTGCCGCTTTAAGAAAAATTGAAGCCGAGGTTGAAAATTTGAGGCAAGCTCATATTGATGCGTCCGACGAAATTAATAAGAATCAAGCAAGCTTTTATGAAATCAATGCTGAAGTTTCTAATATTGAAAATAATATTAGAAATCAAAATGAGCTTTTAGAGCGCAGCAAAAAAGAATTAATTGAGATTGAGACTAATCTTGCTAAGAATGCAGACGATCAGCTTAAATTTGCAAAAGACATTGAAGAAGCAGGGATTGAAAGAGCAGCATTAAGTGAGCTTTATAAAACTAAGGAAGAAAATTTTAATTCACTTAAATCATCAATTCAATCAGTTGAGGCAACATATCTAGATTCAACAGAGCAGTTTAATCAAATTGCAAATCAATTCCAATCGACGCAAGAAAAAATTAATCTTGAAAAAGCAACGATAGACTTCATCCATAAAACTGAAGAAGAAACAAATGCTCGTATTACATTTTTAAATAATGAGATTAGTAATATTGATTTAACCGGGCAGTCTTTACTCGACGAAAAAGAAAGTGATTTAGCTGATAAGCGATCACATGTAGAAAAAATTGAGACTAAGATAGATGAAAACAAATCGCTTGCAACTGATCTTGAGGAGGAGATTGATACTTTAAGACAGCGTCAAATCGAAATGCAAAAAGAATTAAGTCAAATTGAAGGTGAAATTAAAACGCTGGCGCAAATTCAAGATGACACACAAGGCAATGAAAGCCTTAAAAGTTGGACTTCTCAGCATAATATCAACACATCTAATCGCTTGTGGGAAAAACTTAAGATTAAAACAGAGTGGGTAACGGCGATTGAATCTGCTCTCGGCGGAAAGTTAAATGCAGTTCTGGCTCAATATGAAACTATTTCTCATAGACCTCCAGCATCTATGGTGCTTGCTAATTTAAACGCATCTCATACTTACAAACCAAAAAATAATAAATTAAATTCTGCTCTGGATGTAATTGAAATTAGCGATCCGCTTCTAATGAATCTTTTGTCAGAATGGTTATCTGATTGTTATATTATTCCAAAAGGTGAAAGTTATAAAAATTTCATTGGTAATCTGGAGCAAGGCGAATTTTTAGTTAATCAACAAGGCGATATTTTTACCAAAAATAGCGTTTCTTTTTATGGCAAAGACGCATCCCTTAATGGAATTCTTCTCCGCCAAGAGAGACTCAAAGCACTGCAAGAGAAGTTTCCGTCTATAGAAAAAAGCTATAAAGATGTATTGAATAAGCTTAGTGAAGCTGAACTTCAATTGAATGATTATGAAGAGCAAGCCGATTCTTTTAGCGAAGAATTGAAAGATGCTTTAAATGCGTTCCATCAAACAGAGATTGAAGTTGAGAAAATTCAACAAAGCATTACTTACGCAAATGAGAAGCATAGCAATATTACTAACGAGCAAAATGAGCTCAAAGCAAAATTAACTCAAATTGAAGTTGATAAAACAACTAAATCTAGTCTTATTCATAATTTAGAGAATGATGCGCATCGATTTTTAGAACAAAAAACTTCATCTGAAGAAATTAAAAAAAGACATGAGTTAGAATATGAAAGCGCTAGGAAGCATGTCAATGAAGCTGAGATTCAACTTCAAGAAAGCCATTTCAATTTAAAAATTATTGATAATAAAATCAATGAGTTAAATAATAGAATTAATATACTTACTGAAGATAGTAATACCCTTAATAACAAAAAACATTTAGCTAAGGCTTCAATTAATACTGAAAGTATCGAGACTCTGCAATTGTCTTTACGCGAAAAAATCACCGTTAAGGATGAAAGAGAGAAAATTCTAATCGCATCACGAGATAATCTTGCGCAAAAGGAAACCGATTTACGTGAAAGTGAACAAAAGAGATTGCAAACCGAGCAGGCAGTTCATCCAATTCGAGATAAGCTTGAACAGTCACGCTTAAATGAGCAAGAATCAAAATTATTATTTGAGCAATTTCAAAACGAAATTAATGAGTCTCAATTAGATGAGGTTGTTCTTTCAGAGTCAATTACAGAAAAAACAACAGTTAAAGAAGTACAAGAGTTATGCAATAAACTTCAAGAAGAAATTAATTTACTGGGTCCAGTTAACTTAGCAGCTATTCATGAACTCACATCCGAAAAAGAAAGAAAAGGCTACCTTGATAGTCAAGTGGAAGATTTAACTTCTGCAAGTAATACCCTAGAAGACGCTATAAGACGTATCGATAAAGAAACTCGAGATCGTTTAATTGCAACATTTAATGAAGTAAATAAAAATTTTACAGAGTTTTTTAAAGTTCTATTTAATGGCGGACAAGCTCAATTAGAGCTTCTAGGTGAAGAGATTTTAGATACAGGCATTCAAGTTACAGCGCAGCCCCCAGGCAAAAAGAATACGACTATTAGTCAATTATCAGGCGGAGAGAAAGCATTAACCGCTACCGCTCTTGTGTTTGCTTTATTTAAATTGAATCCAGCGCCATTCTGTCTCATGGATGAAGTTGATGCTCCACTTGATGATAGTAATACACTTCGTTTCGCCAATATGGTGACTGAAATGTCTAAAAATACTCAATTCCTTTACGTATCACATAATAAAATTGCTATGGAAATGGCCCAACAACTCATTGGCGTAACGATGCAAGAATCTGGCGTATCAAGAATCGTTGAGGTGTCTTTAGAAGAAGTAGAGAAAATGGAGTTGGCAAATTAAGATAACAGGGCTTATTACAAGCATGTCTGATATTCAGTTTGCTTTGACGATTCTCGCTGTAATAATTATTCTCATCATGATCATTTTTAACTGGATTCGCCTTATTCAGTATCGAAAACAAAATCAGACTGAAAATTCTTTTTTATATAAAGATGAAAATGGTTTAAGCCAAGAAGAAAAAAATCCTTACGATCAAGATTTAAGTATCTCTGAGAAATACTTACTTTCAAATTTACCTAAAGATATCTACCGTCATATTGATGCTATTGCATTTATTAAACTTAACAAAGCAACTCATGCTATCTCAAAATTAAATCTTAGAGACTTCATTGAATTGCCTCATACGCATATATTTATTCGTAAAAATGAGGATGTGTGGACTTCAACAGATGGTATGAGCGGATCAGTTTCATTTGATCAAATACTTTTAGCGATACAGTTGGTAGATCGTCAAGGCCCTATATCATCAGCGCATACACAAACATTTAGAATGTTGGTAGAAAAAACTAAAAATGACTTGGGCGGTAGTCTCATTTGGCTTTCTAGCTCAAATATCGAAAATGAGGCAAAAGAGCTTAATCAATTTTGCGCTCTTGTAGACCATATGATGACATTAACTCTTATCCCAAAAAATAATGGTATGTTTGACAATAAAAAGCTTATTGATATATTAAAAACAGATAGTTTTAAAGAGAATAAAGATGGTTATCATGTATTCAAAGGTCACGATAAACATCCCTTATTTCGCATAACTTCATTAAATCAACAACCCTTAAACTTCAACCTTGATCCTTATATTCAAGGCATTCTTTTTCAAATGGATTTGCCCCTAACGTTAAACTGTAAAGAATCTTTTGATGTTATGTTGGAATCAATTACTAATTTTCAAAAAGATCTTGATTGCATGCTTGTTGATTCTAATAAAAAAGAACTCAACGTTAATCATATTGAGCGTATTAGATATCAAGTTGAAAAAATTGAAAATCAAATGATTGCTAAAAATATCCCTCCTGGAAGTTCTTGTGCGCGAAGATTATTTTCTTAAATGGAAGCCAAAAAAGAAAATATTAAGAAAAAAATTGAAGAATTAATCGAAAAGATAAATACATTCGATTATCAATATTACGTTTTAGACAATCCCTCTATTTCAGATTTTGAATACGATAAAATTTTTAGATCGCTTGTTGATCTAGAAAATGCAAATCCTGATTTAATTAAACCAGATTCTCCGACTCAACGGGTAGGCGGTGAGGCCCTAGAAGCTTTCGAGAGTGTTATCCATCGTCAAGCAATGTTATCTTTAAATAATGCTTTTGAAGAAGATGAGCTTATTGCTTTCGATAAACGTATTAAAGATGATATCGGCATTGATGAAGTGGAATATGCTGTTGAGCCAAAATTTGATGGTCTCGCAATTACATTAACTTATCAAAATGGCATTTTCGTTCAAGGCGCTACACGCGGCGATGGTTATACTGGAGAGAATGTCACGCACAATTTGAAAACTATTCGCTCAATACCCACTAAAATTAATCATCCAAACCCACCCAAAATTTTAGAAGTGAGAGGTGAGGTTTTAATGCTAAAAAAAGATTTTGAATTACTCAATAAAAAACAAGAATCTTTAGGCGAAAAAAAATTTGCAAATCCCAGAAATGCTGCGGCAGGTAGCTTAAGACAGCTTGATCCGAGAATAACCGCAAAAAGACCATTAACTTTCTTTTCATATGGTCTTGGTGTATGCGAACCTAATTTAAACTTAAAAACGCATACAGAAACAATTCAACTTTTAAAACAATTTAATTTACCAATTTCTGATTTATCAGTAAGCGTTAAGGGTGTAAAAGGCTTAAAGAGCTTTTATGAGAAAGTGTTAAAACTTAGAGATTCCTTAACTTATGACATTGATGGTGTGGTTTATAAAGTAAATTCTTTTAATTATCAAAATGAATTAGGTTTTGTATCACGAGCTCCTCGATGGGCAATTGCTCATAAATTTCCAGCAGAAGAAGCTTTAACTGAAATTTTAGATATTGATGTTCAAGTAGGCCGAACAGGAGCTATAACACCCGTCGCTCGTTTGAAGCCAGTTTTTGTTGGTGGGGTTACCGTCACGAATGCAACTCTTCATAACGAAGACGAAATGATTCGTAAGGACGTACATATTGGTGACATTGTAAGTGTTCGAAGAGCAGGGGATGTAATTCCTGAGATCGTAAGAGTGCTTATTGACAAACGACCAAAGATAATCAAAAAATTTAAAATGCCAACTGCATGCCCAGAGTGCGGTTCACCTCTTATTCGAATAGATGATGAAGCTGTTATTCGATGCTCAGGCGGCCTGATTTGTCCAGCCCAACAGAAACAATCCATTATTCACTTTGCCTCACGAAAGGCTATGGATATAGAAGGTTTAGGAGACAAATCTGTTGAACAGTTAGTGGCTGTTGGTTTAATTCATGAATTACCCGATATCTATAAGCTGGAGCTTAAACAATTAATTAACCTTGATCGTATGGCAGAAAAATCAGGTCAAAACTTATTGGATGCTATTGAAAAAAGCAAAAAA
This sequence comes from Pseudomonadota bacterium, assembly GCA_041180025.1. Classification (GTDB taxonomy): domain Bacteria; phylum Pseudomonadota; class Gammaproteobacteria; order Burkholderiales; family Methylophilaceae; genus Methylopumilus. Next base: position 47,285 of record JBEGSH010000058.1, read on the forward strand.
ACTACATTACCTCGATTTATCTATGCACTTGGTATTCGTAACGTAGGCGAATCAACCGCTAAGGATCTTGCTAGTTTCTATGGGGACTTAGATGAAGTTATGAAACAGACAGAAGAGAGCTTGCAACTTGTACCTGATATTGGCCCTACAGTTGCAAAATCTATCAGTGATTTTTTCAAGCAAAATAAGAATAGGGAGGTGATCCAATCATTAATAAAATTTGGCGTTAATTGGCCCAAACACGATATACAAAAATCCACCTCTGGAATTTTTGCAGCTAAGACTTTTGTTCTTACAGGGACTTTACCTTCGATGTCACGCGAAGAGGCTAAATCAATTATTGAAATGAATGGTGGAAAGGTTGCGGGTAGCGTCTCTAAAAAAACTGATTATGTTGTCGCAGGATCAGATGCCGGAAGTAAATTAACTGTCGCACAAGAACTTGGTGTTAAAGTCATTTCCCAAGATGAACTTTTAAAACTTATCAATTAAAAACTTATGAAATTTAAAACACAATTTTTACTAATAATTTTTAGTATCTTTTTCTCAAACAATATCTTTTCCAAAGAAATAAATAGATCTTGCGATGAACTATTAAGCGACAACAAGTATGAAGAAGCTTTAAAAACAAAGAAAGCCGAATATAAGACTGCCTTTTGCCATGGACAAGCTAATTTAAAGCTTCATCATTACGACGAAGCTTTTAATGATTTTAAGTTAGCTAATAAATTAGCAAAAAATGATACTGATCATTTTATGGCTGATTTACTCGAAGGTGTATCCTTAAAAAAAGCTAATAAATTAGATGAAGCTCTTTTGCATTTTAAAAATTCCATTTCGCGCGCTCAAGCTAATAAGACTTTCAAGCGTCTTTACTTTGTTGAAATTGGAGAGATTTTATTGCTTCGTACTAAATATGAGGATGCGGTAAATTCATTTCTTGATGCCTACGGACTAGCTGCAAATGATGATGAGCGTGCTTTTAATTTGGATCGAGTTGCTTTTGCTTATGCTTCCATGGGAAATTTCACCAAAGCTATAGAGTACGAGTTAAAGGCGAATTTAGCTTTTGAGCGAACAAGTTTACTTGGTGAATATGCAGACTCTGGTATTAATCTCGCTTTGTACTACCTTGAAGTTAATGATCTTATTCCTGCTGAAAGAACACTTTTAAAATTTGAAAAGCTTGCTCGAGAGAATGGGGGAATGTATTACCTCGCTAAAGCTTTATATGCGGAAAGTAAATATTACAAAAAAAAATCTAATCACGAACTTAGTAAATCAAAATTTGATGAAGCGAATAAGATTGCTAATGATATTGGAGCGGAGGACCTAAAAGCGCTTTTCAAAGCCATTTAATTTAAAGTGTATATACTATTTTACATAATATACATTATACGAAGTCATTAAGACTTAAACCTATCTTTGAAAGTCTTTAAACTGCCTAGGCAATGTATCTTCCTGGACAACAAACTCCATCCCCGCCATAGAGCCTACAAAAATTCCAGATTTATACTGCATTCGAATTTTGACCGTATTTAAGGAAATTTCTAATTGATCCTTTACCCTATAATTCAGAATGTATCCAATTACTTTTTTACCATTGTCGGTACAAGTCACTTCAACGGCGTCCTGATTGTCCATAAAGGCTTTCTATAAGTTATTTTGTATGTTGATAAGTTCTTGTAT
>JBEGSH010000059.1:0-5055 GCA_041180025.1 Pseudomonadota bacterium
CTTCATCCAGGTCAGTCATTTCTTTTTGATGGCTAATCAATTCAACACGACAATAACCTTTGTAATCCAAATGATCTAAGAGCACTACACGAAGTGTGTTGTCGCTCCAGATAATTTCTCCCTCGCTACCATCACAAATCGCACATGACATCATTTATGACACCTGAAGCATGTGATCAAGGGTGAGTTTAGCTAGCTTTGCTTCATGATCCGGCACTTTAATGATATTGACAGGTTTTTCATTAATAAGATTTTCTAGGCACCATGCAAGATGTTGAGGGTCGATACGCGCCATCGTTGAGCATTCGCAAATCACATGTGACATAAATTGCACAAGCTTGCCTTCAGATTTCATTTGGTTTGCAAGACGATTGACTAAATTAAGTTCAGTGCCTACAAGCCATTTAGTCCCTTGAGGGGCATCGGTGATTGTTTTTAAAATATATTCAGTGGAACCTACGTAATCTGAATGAGAGCAGACTTCAAACGGGCATTCAGGGTGAGAAATGACTTTACCATCGGGATGCTCTTCTCTAAAGCGTTCAATATTTTGAAGACGAAACATTTGATGGACAGCGCAATGACCTTTCCACAAAAAGATCTTAGCTTTTTTAATTTGTGCTTCAGTGAGACCTCCAAGTGGAAGATCAGGATCCCATACAGGCATTTCATCTAAAGGAATGCCCATTTTATGACCACTCCAGCGACCTAGATTTTGGTCGGGAAAAAATAAAACTTTTTCGCGTTGCTTAAATGACCATTCAATAATTTTTGTTGCATTCGTTGAAGTGCAGACAATACCACCATGCTCACCACAAAAAGCTTTAAGGTCTGCTGCAGAATTAATATAAGTCACAGGGGTGACAACTTCATCAAATGAAAGTACTTTTGAAAGCTCTCGATAACTTCTTTCAACTTTACTTAAATTGGCCATATCGGCCATTGAGCATCCTGCGGCTAAATCTGGAAGAATAGTCATTTGATCAGGTCTCGATAGAATATTCGCAACTTCAGCCATAAAGTGCACGCCTAAAAATACAATATACTTAGCGTCAAGAGACTCTACGACTCGAGAAAGTTTAAGTGAGTCACCTGTGTAATCTGCATGTCGATACACAGATTCATGTTGATAATGATGGCCTAAGATCACCAAATTTTTGCCAAGCTTATTTTTGGCCGCAATAATTCTTTGCTGGCAATCTTCATCGCTGATGGATTCAAACGCATTAAATTTAATTTGAGCAACTTGCATAGAACGTCTATTTTACAGTTTTAGTTGGTGAATTTCGGCTAATTTTTTAATGGCTTCCACATTAGTCCAAGAAAAAACCTTATCCATGGCATCGCGCCAATCTACCCATAGATATTGCACATGTTCATCTGCTGATAATTGAATGGGTATCGAAGCTGGCACTTTGAGAGCAAAAATATGTTCTCTATTGTGCGTAATATCAGGTGCATAACGATAACGCCAGTGTGCATAAATTTCGTATACGTGGGAAAGCTCCCAATCTTCAACATGATATTGCGTTGCGTCAATCCCCGTTTCTTCAAATACTTCTCTTATCGCAGCATCTCTCGGTGTTTCGTTTTCTTCTAGACTGCCTGTGACAGATTGCCAGAAACCCTTCTTGTCAGCACGCTCCATCAGTAGCACTTTAAAATCTTCTGTGTAAATTAATACAAGAGAGGAAACAGGTTTTTTGAATGCCATATTTAAATTTTAGGCAATCTAAAAACAATGCTTTCTTCAACACCTGGAAGTTCAGTGATATTCGCTTTTGTAAGCGATTCAATTTTATTTACAATATTTTTAACGCTGATTTCAGGTGCTGAGGCCCCCGCTGAAATGCCAATATTTTTTTTATTAAGTAGCCAAGAAGACTGAAGTGCATCTTCATGATCAATCATATAAGCTTCAACACCCTGTCTTGAAGCTAACTCTCTAAGACGATTTGAATTGGAACTATTGTGAGAGCCGACAATGATAATGAGATCACATTGACCACTCATTTCTTTGACTGCATCTTGTCTATTTTGTGTTGCATAACAAATATCATCACTTTTAGGGCCTTGAATTTTCGGGTATTTTGTTTTTAATGCCTCAATGATTGTTTTTGTATCATCAATAGATAGTGTAGTTTGTGTGACATAAGCGATCTTATCTGAATGATCCACAACTAAATGTTCCACATCTTCAATTGTTTCGATGAGATACATTTTTCGGTGGGTATGATGTTCTTCAATTTGACCCATGGTCCCTTCTACTTCTGGATGGCCTTGATGCCCAATCATAATAATATCCATACCTTGATTAAGCATTTTATTCACTTCGACGTGAACTTTAGTCACCAATGGACAAGTGGCGTCGATAGGAATGAGTTCGCGCGATTTAGCTTCTTCACGAATGGCTTTCGAAATACCATGCGCACTAAAAATTACATGAGCACCTTTAGGCACATCATTAAGATCTTCAATAAAAACAGCACCTTTTGTTTTTAAATCATTGATGACGTATTGGTTATGAACTACTTCGTGTCGCACATAAATAGGTTTTCCATATTGAGCTAGTGCTTCTTCGACAATTTGAATAGCGCGATCGACGCCTGCACAAAAGCCGCGGGGATTAGCTAAAAGGATGTTAATTTTATCTGCCATAGGTTGTATTTTAGGGCTTTTGATAGTGACGACTTATTATTTTATTCCTGATTGTCCATGTATAATTCGTTTTATTCAAGATGGATATTTAATCTTATGAAAAATACAGCGACTTTATTAATTACATGCCCTGATACCAAAGGTATTGTGGCTGCTATCGCAGATTTTTTATATCAACATAATGCAAATATTTTGCATGCTGATCAACACCAAGATGCTGAAAATAGCCTGTTTCTTATGCGTGTCGAATGGGACTTAAAAGATTTTTCATTAGATGAAGCTTCTTTTGCGAAAGCTTTTGAGAGTATTGCCAAAACTTATAAGATGACATGGGAATTAAAGCTTTCTAAAGACAAGCCTCGTATGGCGATTATGGTGTCGCAATACGATCATTGTTTAGCAGATTTACTTCATCGCTATAAAAATAATGAGCTTCAATGCGATATTCCAGTCATTATCAGTAATCACTTAGATACTGAAAAGCTCGCTGAATTTTATGGTATTCCTTTTTTTCATATCCCTGTTGAAAAAGATAGAAAGAAAGAAGCCGAAGAAAAGCAATTTGCATTATTTGATAAGTATCAAGTCGATTTCATTGTCCTTGCTCGTTACATGCAAATTTTAAGTGAGGATTTTGTTAAGCGTTATCCTCAGCGCGTCATTAATATTCACCACTCCTTTTTGCCTGCCTTTATTGGCGCAAGACCCTATCATCGCGCTTTCGAGCGAGGTGTTAAGTTGATTGGGGCTACAAGCCACTATGTCACTGAAGTTTTAGATGAAGGCCCTATCATTGAGCAAGATATTGATCGCATCTCTCACCGAGATCAAGTTGAAGATCTTATTCAAAAAGGAAGAGATTTAGAACGCATCGTTTTATCTAAAGCTGTGCGTTGGCATATTGAGAATCGTATTCTCATTTACGCAAATAAAACTGTTATTTTTGATTAAAGCGGGATTTTCTTTTCGAGTTTAAATAGATCGCTCGATTTTTCACGTGTTCTAATTTCAAAAATCTTATCTTGATCAACCATCACTTCGGCAGCGCGTCCACGAGAGTTGTAATTTGAACTCATACTCATGCCATAAGCACCGGCTGACATAATACAAATGAGATCATTTTCTTTTAATTTTAATGATCGATTTTTTGCAATAAAGTCACCGCTCTCACATACAGGACCAACAACATCGAAAGATTGAAGTTTTGTATCATGTTCTCGCACTATTTTAATTTCATGATAAGCATCATATAAAGTAGGGCGCATTAGATCATTCATGGCAGCATCAATGATCGCAAAATGTTTCACATCATTCTGTTTTAAATATTCAACCTTAGATAAAAGAACGCCAGCATTGCCTACAAGTGCGCGACCAGGTTCAAAAATAATTTTGACATCAAGACTTTGAATTCTACTTAAGATTTCTTTGGTATAGATTTCAAAATCTGGGGGTGATTCATCTTGATAGCAAATACCAATGCCGCCACCAATATCAACATGGCTTAAATGAATATCATTTTTTTTGAGTTGATCTAAAAGAGATAAAACGCGATCTAATGCGTCTACAAAAGGCTTCAATTCCGTAATTTGTGAACCAATATGACAATCAATGCCTTTGATTTCAATATAGCTCATGCCTTTTGCTTCAAGATAAAGTGTCAGCGCCTGATTAAAATCGACACCAAATTTATTGTCTTTTAATCCTGTTGAAATATAAGGATGTGTTTTCGCATCCACATCTGGATTCACTCGAATAGAAATAGGTGCTTTAATATTTATTTTGCTTGCCACGGCTTCAATGCGAAGAAGCTCGCTTCGAGATTCCACATTAAAACATAAGATATTTGCTTTTAAAGCTGCTTCAATTTCAGATGCTGTTTTACCCACACCTGAAAATACAATTTTTTGTGGATCACCACCAGCATATAAGACACGCTCAAGTTCACCACCAGACACAATATCAAATCCAGCACCTAAACTTGCAAAAAGATTGAGAATGGCAATATTAGAATTAGCTTTCACCGCAAAACATACTAAATGATTGGTTTTAAGAAGTCCTTTTTTAAAAGACTCAAAAGTTTGAATCAGCGTATTCTTTGAATAAATGTAAGTGGGCGTGCCAAATTGATTTGCAATCGTTTCAAGTGAAACATCTTCTGCAAAGAGAACACCTTGATTGGCATGAATGAATGACCTTTGAGCCATTGTTTATTTTGTCTCAGCAGGTGTGGTATTTTGTGGATATTTTTTTTCAGGAATATATAAACTGCCCTTGGTACCACAACCTACAAGGTTTAAAACTAAAAAAGCGCTTATATAAATACATAGATATTTTTTCATGATGCCGATACCTTTTTTGATTTGAGTTATTTTAGCATTATCTTGATGTGTTATATGG
>JBEGSH010000060.1:0-5680 GCA_041180025.1 Pseudomonadota bacterium
GCATTCACTGCTACCAAATGGATCCTATGTTGAGTGATTGGGTAAAAAAATTACCTAAGGATGTTTACTTTAAACGCATGCCAGCGATTCCTCGTCCAGATTGGGCGCCGATGGCTAGAGCTTTTTATGCAATGGAAACGTTAGGTGTAGCTGAGAAATTACATACAGCTTTGTTTGATGCGGTTCATAAAGAACGAACCCTTAACCCATCAGACGAAAAAGCGATTCTTCAATGGGTCACATTAAAATCAGGTCTTGATCGTAAAAAAGTAGAAGATGCTTTTAATTCATTCTCTATGAATGCTTCTTTAAATAAGGCAGCACAAGTTTTTAGAGCATCGGGTGCAACGGGTGTACCTACACTCATGATTGATGGTAAGTACATTACTTCAAGCACGATGGCGGGTGGCAATAATGAAGCACTTCAAATTGCTGACTTCATCATCAACAATGTTAGAAAAGATCGCAATAAAAAATAAATCTTTAAAAGTTTTTATCACCGGTGCCACAAGTGGCATCGGTGAATCATTAGCCCGTCAGTATGGGAATCAAGGTGCTACTCTCGGTTTAGTCGGGCGACGCCTAGAACTTCTTCACAAAATAAAATCAAAAATTAAAACACCATGTGAGATTTATAGCATAGATGTCACAGATCAAAAAAATCTTCAAAAGGCTGCAAATCATTTCATCAAGAAATATGGGGCGCCTGATATTGTGATTGCTAATGCAGGAGTGAGTACCGGAACACTTGCGGGTGAAAAAGAGGATCTCCATACATTTAAACGTGTGATCGAAATTAATTTGTATGGTGTGATTCATACTTTTCTACCGTTTATTAAAGTTTTTAAAAAACAAAAATCGGGCCAATTAGTTGGCATTGCAAGTGTAGCTGGTATTAGAGGCTTGCCCGGCTCAGGCGCTTATAGCACTTCAAAAGCGGCGCTTATTAATTATCTAGAAAGTCTTCGTATTGAAATGAAGCCTTTTAATATTCATGTCACAACGATTGCCTCAGGCTATATTCATACGCCTATGACGAAACATAATCGTTATGCTATGCCTTTTATTTTAGATGTCGATGATGCAGTATCTCGTTTCATCAAAGCTATTCAGAATAAAAAACGTTTTGTCATTATTCCTTGGCAAATGAATATTGTGGGGACCATCATGAAGCTCCTTCCCGCATCTATATGGGATTTTTTAGCTAAAGGCGGCCCTAAAAAAATCAGAAAACTGATTCAGTAATATCCAGATCACGTATATCCTTAAAACGTAAAATAAATTAAAATGTTACCCATTATTAACATTTTTTATTTATGTCAAATTTAGAATATAACGGTCAAGTGCTCACAAAAGCGCGTCGTGAACTAAAACTTAAGGCTGATGATATCGCAACGGAATTATGTTTGTCTGTACAACAAGTCCAAGCAATAGAAAATAATTTAAATGCTTTTTTTCATTCTAATAAATTAAAACAAGCGGCTATCAAGCGCTATTGTCGTTTTCTTAACATTGATATGAATACTGTCATTTCTCAATATGAATTAGATACGACTGACAATACCTTTCAAGAAGTTAAAAAAGATAATTTAAGCAAAAGCTTTAAAAAATATTTTTATCTCTCAATAGCTGCATTTATTACAACCCTTGCCTGGAAATTTTTTGCATAATATACACATCATTAAATTAATCATAAGGATCCCAAATGGAATTTGATCAGAAAGAAGAAGCGCCTTTTAATATCCCAGAAAAGAAGAAAACAGATAAAAAGACCCTTGCGATCTATATCGTTACTGGAATTATTTCAGTAAGCTCACTGATCTTCGGTTACGCAAGTTATCAAGCGACCTATTTTAAAGACGCTGAAATCCAAAAGCTTAAGTTAGAGTTAGAAGAAGCTAATACAAAATTATTAAAAATTGACGCTCTTGAAAATCAAGTGAAAGAATTGGAAGCATCGCTTGCAACAAAAGCGGCTGCGAAAGCAGAATCAAAAAAAGCAACGAAACCCAAAGCAAAAAAAGAAATTAAAAAAGTAAATACTACAAAAAAAGTTGTGAAGAAATCAAAAACGACGACAACTAAAGCTAAAGAAAAAAACCAGTTAAAAAAATAGATAATTTTAAAAATTGAAACTAGCTTAAATAAAAAAGCCACTTCAATGAGTGGCTTTTTTTCATTCAACTATTTCTTTTTACTATAAAATAAATACTTGATAAAAGATGCTATTCCTAAAACTAAAAATGTAGTCATCAATAAGCACATAATAACCATATGCCAACAATGTGCTTCGCTCATCATATGTTCCATACTATTTCTCCTTAAAAAAGATTAACTGATTAACCAAGGTGCCACAAAAGCCATAAAGCCGCCTATCAAAAATACACTAACTGAAAAGAAAAAAACTCTCAACGAGTTTACTCTAGTTTTATTACAAAGTTCCGCTATCTCTTTATCACTTGGACAAGGAATAGATCTTGCTCTCCATTGCAAAAAACCAGATATAGATAACATTATTCCAGCAAATATGAATACACCCAATTTATGCTCTGAAAACCATACAATTTGCGGCACAGAGCTCACCACTGATGCCATCACAGCTCCTGCTCCCAAACTTACTAATAACGCAGGTAAGGCACAACAAATCAGTGTGCCTCCCGACGAAAAAAGAGTTAGTAAGGATATATGCTTGGTTTTAATTAACTTAGGATCTAAATATTTTTTCGGCATTATTTATCCATACCTGATTTGATATGTTCAATAGGATGCTCGCTTACTTCAATACTTTTAACTTCATAGCCTGCATCCTTGATGATTTTTCTAATAACATCTTGAGATAAAGTTAGACCATCTTTGACTTCAACTACGACTAGATGATTCTTTAATCCAACATAAACATCTTTTGTTTCGCTTAAAGCTTTCATTTTCTTTTCAATGCCCTGTGCACAAAAAGAACATACCATCCCGTTCACAGTCACTTTGTAAGATGGTGTCGCAAAACCATTCAAGCTAATTAAAGATAATCCTAAACCTACTACTAATAATAAATGTTTCATAAAACTCCTTAAAATGTATACATAAGATTGAAGCGAGGTTGGCCACTATTGTTCACACCACCCTCCACAAAGATATTTTTATTAATCAGTCTTAACATAGGTATCACTTCAATCTTGTCAGATATTTGATTGGTATATTTTGTCTCTAAAATAAACCACGGCTGTGTCTTGTCATAATCAGCTTCGTAAAAAGAAAAACCTGCACGAATTGATGTAGTGTCGTGATTTAAATTTGAAGCTCGGTAGATTTTATGAGTGGTCGCAAAGTAAATACGACTTGTCTCATAATCAAACTGAAAGCCTGGAGATGTAATAAATTTGCTATCAATACTTTGATTATCAAGACTTCCTCTGATCTCACCTATCCCCATAAATAACCATAGATTACTTTGAGCATCGGTTAAATTCCAACGAGACAATAGACGGGTGTAATTAAGCGTATCAACTTCACGTTTATCTTTGTGATCATCTGAACGAAACTCAAGATGAGTTAATCCCAAAGCGTCACGAGATGTAAGCGCATAATTAAAGCCGGCTTCACGCCAATTTTGATTGAAGTCTCCCATAGTCATCACAGAACCCTCAAAACCCATAGGTGCTGCTTCTAATAGGTGGCTTGATAAAAAGATTAAGGGAATGACCCATAATCTATAGTTACAAATAAACATAGATTTCCTTAATTAATAAAAATAAGGCTTAAAAAAAGCCTAAAACTATTTTTTAAGAAAAGCTGATGGGTGGTCTTTGAATGCTCGGGGAAATTACAGAATCGTAATGATATGAATACTCGTTATAAACGTTGCCATTATCTTGAGAAAATACGACAGCAGTATCCTGAGTTAATCCCGCCATGCCAACTTGGGCACAGAATGATAAACAATGATGAGAAGCATTATGGCTTTGCACTTCTTTAGATTGTTTATGTTCTTTAGTTTGATGGCAATGGGTCATCTTTGTTTCAGCAGTCACTGAAGTTTTGTGATTGTTTTGACAAGCGAGCTGAAAGTTAGCCGCAATGCTTTGCAGTGGCATTACAAGCAATAAACATAAAACTAGATAATTTCTAATAGCTTTCATAATTTTTAAGATACGCTTTTATCATTGAAAGTTCAATATCATCCTATTCCACCCCTACCAAAATCTCCAGCCTGGAACCTGCTTTAGGACAAATAAATGCATTAAAATACAGGACTAAGGAATCTCAGCTAAGTATGCCTAGTAGTAAATTGAAAATAAATTTTAAAATATCTCGCCCTAACTATAGAAATATTATGACGTCCAAATTAAAAGGCTCACTTTTTCAAATTAAAGTCTGGAATGAAATAAAAAAAATACCCAAAGGAAAAGTTGCAACTTATAAAGAGATTGCAATAAATATTGGCCATCCAAAAGCTTATCGCGCAGTGGCCTCAGCATGCAAACTTAACCCTCTACCTTTAAAAATTCCTTGCCATAGAGTTATTTGCTCAAGCGGAAAAATTGGAGGCTATCAGGGTAAGTCAAATAGCGCAGTAAAAGAAAAGTTATTAAAAAAAGAAGGTTATCTTAAGTAAAATTAATTCCAAATAGCTATGTAAATTCACCTCTAACTTACACACCTCTATTTCTCTCCTGCCAAAATCTCCGACCTGAACCTTCTGCCTCGCCCACAATTACTGTAAAATATCACTTTCTGGGGGGGATTAGCTCAGTTGGTAGAGCAGCGGACTCTTAAGTTTGTAATCTAGATCTAATTTCAAAAAAGGCCTTTATGACAATACATGCACTTTATAGCCCATATCAATTAGGTAATTTAACGCTTCATAATCGTTGCGTGATGGCCCCACTCACTCGAAATCGCGCTAATGAGAATCGTGAACCAGTGGATATGAATGTCACTTATTATGAACAACGCGCAACTGCAGGTTTAATCATCGCGGAAGCGACTCAAATTTGCCCTGAGGGCCAAGGCTATATTTCTACACCGGGTATTTATTCTGAAGGTCAAATTGAAGGTTGGAAAAAAATTACCGATGCTGTGCATAAAAAGAGTGGAAAAATTTGCTTGCAACTCTGGCATGTCGGTCGTATTTCGCATAGCGACTTACTACCAAACAACATGCCACCTCAAGCGCCGTCAGCAATCAGAGCTAAAGCAAAAACATTTAACAGCAAAGGCTTAGTCGATGTATCAGAACCCAAAGCATTGGAGATTGATGAAATTAAATCACTCGCTAAGCAATATGCTCAAGCCACTTTAAATGCGCAAAAAGCTGGATTCGATATGATTGAAGTGCATGCGGCCAATGGTTATTTGATTGATCAATTTTTAAGAGATAAAACAAATCACCGTACTGATCAATATGGTGGATCGATTGAAAATCGTGCGCGCTTTTTATTAGAGGTAGTTGATGAAATCATCAAAGTCTATCCGGCAAATTTAATAGGCTGTCGTATTTCACCTGCATCTACATTTAATGATATCGATGATTCAGATCCACAAAACTTATATAGCTATGTGGTCACTGAACTAGGCAAACGAAAATTAGCATATCTTCATATCATTGAAGGCGAAACAGGTGGGCCGCGCGATGCTAATCCTAAAGTTAATTTTGCTGAATTAAAAAAATTATTTAAAACGCATG
>JBEGSH010000061.1:0-8380 GCA_041180025.1 Pseudomonadota bacterium
CACCGTTTGGATAATAGTGTCATCATCAGATCTGATGCGGCATTTTCATTGGGTTCAAGTGGTGGCGGATTATTTGATGAAAAAAATAATTTAGTCGGCATTACGACATTTAAAAGCCCCGGACCCCAAGGGTTTTTCTATAGCTTGCCTGTTGAATGGATTAAACATTTAATGAGTCAGCCTGACACTCAGTCTCTTAAAACTATGGATGTGCCATTTTGGGCATTACCTTTTGAACAAAAACCCAATTTTATGAAAGTGGTGATTCCTTATCAAAATAAAGAGTGGGATACGCTTAAATCCATTTCAGATTTGTGGATTAAAGAAGAGTCTAGTTCACCTGATGCGTGGTATTTTTTAGGCTTAGCTGAGCAGGGCAAAAAAGATCTCAAAGCTGCAAAAGAGGCATTTTCTAAGGCTGAGAAAATAAACCCGAGACATGTGGATGCTATGATGGGGCTTGCTGAAATAGCGGAATCCGAAAAAGATTTGCTGACCCTACAAAATATTCAAAAAAAGGTCAATCAATTAAATACGAGCCTTGCAGAAGTTATTTCGAATAAATTAGATAAGATAAAGTAAGATTTATTTTTTAATAAATCTTATTCACAATATTTCAATATGCTAAAACAAGCTTTATCACTTGCAGAAAAAGGTTACCTTCCAGACGCACTAATTCGTTTCGGTATTAGACAGCTTTTAAAGAAACGTCTTGAAGAAATTAGTCACAAAGATGCAGAAAAATCACAAACCTTAAAAAGTGATTTTTTTGAGACCATGGATCAATCACCTATTGCATTAGTCCCTCACCTTGCAAACAAGCAACACTATGAAGTGCCATCTACTTTTTTTGATTTTTGCTTGGGTAAACATAAAAAATATAGCAGTTGTTATTGGGATCAAAATACAAAAAATCTAGATGATGCAGAATGGAATGCGCTGAAGATTAGTGCAGTTCATGCAGATTTAAAAAATGGCCAAACGATTCTTGAATTAGGTTGTGGATGGGGTTCACTGACTCTTTTTATGGCTCAACAATATCCAAAGAGTCGAATCTTTGCGGTATCTAATTCAAACTCCCAGAGAATTTTTATTGAAGACGAAGCCAAGAAAAGGGAGCTTAAAAATATTCATGTCATCACGTGCGATATGAATCGGTTTAATCCTAAAAATTTTAAAATACCTAAAAGTTTTGACCGTATTGTTTCGATTGAAATGTTTGAGCATATGCGCAACCATCGAAAGCTTTATCGTATGCTTTATGAGTGGCTAAAGCCAGGCGGGAAATTCTTTATGCATATTTTTGTACATCAACATACGCCCTATGCGTTTGAAGTAAAAGATCAAGATGATTGGATGAGTAAGTTTTTCTTTTCAGGTGGCATGATGCCAAGCGATGATTTGCCATTACATTTTCAAGAACATTTAAAGCTAAGACAGAAATGGTGTTGGGATGGAACGCACTATGAAAAAACGGCAAATGCTTGGCTAGAAAATATGGATCAAGCAAAACTTGATGTTTACCCTATCCTTCAAAAAACTTATGGTAATAAAAATGCAACGCAATGGTTTAATCGTTGGCGAATTTTTTATATGGCCTGTGCCGAATTATTTGGCTATCAAAATGGCCAAGAGTGGTGGGTGACGCACTATCAATTTGAGAAACCAAAAAATAAATGAAACTCATTAACTTTGGACTTTTTCAGTTAGGCTGGTTTATTGCGATTTGGGGAGCGGCTCATCAAAAATTACTTCCATCGATGATAGCTGTCGCTTTAATATTAGTGATTCATTTCTTTCAGGCGCGCTATAAAAAAGAAGCATTTATGTTAATTATTTTTGTGATGGTTTTAGGACCTTTGTTTGATCAATGCTTATTAGCTTTTGGATTCATTGAGTACAAAAGCCAATTTTCACAATCTATTGTGCCCATTTGGATTGTGGCTTTGTGGGGTTTATTTGCAAGTACTCTAAATGTGTCTTTAAGTTGGTTAAAACATTATAAGTTGCTTGCAGTTCTATTCGGCCTCTTAGGCGGTCCTTTGGCTTACATAGCCGCCGAAAAATTAAATGCCATTCAATTAATGACGCCATATGCGGTTATTGCATTGGGATTAGGATGGGCCATACTAACTCCGCTTTCTCTGGTGATCGCTAAAAAATGGGATGGTTTCCGCACATGATATTTTTGCATGCTCTGTTGATTAATTTATTGTTTGCATACGGAGGCTGGTTACTAAGTCTTAAAAAAAACAATGTGACGCATGTCGATATTATGTGGAGTTTATTTTTTGTGCTCAACGCACTTTATTTTTATACTGCGTTTACGCCATCATTAAGGTCTACTCTGATTCTTTTTTTAGTCTTGTTATGGGGCTTACGTCTTTCGGTTTATCTTGCAATAAGAAATTGGGGTAAATCAGAAGATGCACGTTATTTAAAAATTAGACAAAATAATGAGCCTAATTTTAGATATAAAAGTGCATATATTATTTTTGGTTTTCAATCCATTCTTGCATGGATAGTAGGCTCAATTCTTTTTATGGCTATAGAAAATGATCACCCACTCACTTGGTTAGATAGTTTAGGACTCTTAATCACGCTCTGTGGAATCATTTATGAATCAATTGCAGATTATCAATTAATGCAATTTAAGAATGACATCAAAAATCGCGGAAAACTTTTACAATCAGGACTATGGAAATTAAGCCGACACCCTAATTATTTTGGAGAAATTTTAGTATGGTGGGGCTTTTTTATCACCACTCTTGTGACCGGCATTCATTTTAATTTGATAGCACCGCTGCTTATGACTTTTTTAATACTAAGATTTTCAGGTGTGACACTTCTCGAGGCTAATCTCATCAAAAAATTTAACGGGTATGATGATTATCAGAAAAAAGTGAACACAATCATTCCTCGATTTTGGAAGACATAATATGCGATTTAAACATTATTTACTCACAGCATTTTTTTTATTACTGAATGGATGTATGACTCAACCACCAATTAAAACTGTTTCTGAAGTTAATTTGCAAAAATTTATGGGTCCATGGTATGTCATCGGACATATACCAACATTTATTGAAAAGAATGCGTTTAATGCAATTGAGTCTTATGAATTAAATCAGGATGGCACGATTGGCACCACCTTCACTTTTAATGAAGGGGCTCTCACGGGTCCTTTAAAAACATATAAACCCAAAGGATTTATTGTAAAGGATTCAGGTAATGCACTATGGGGTATGCAATTTATATGGCCAATAAAAGCGCAGTATAAAATTGTTTATTTAGACGAAGCTTACCAAAATACAATTATTGCCAGAGATAATCGAGATTATGTCTGGATTATGTCACGTGAAAAAAAGATAGAGCAAAAAACTTTAGAGCAATTAGTAAAAAAAATTGAAATCGATGGCTACGATATTAAAAAAATACGTTGGATTGAGCATTCAAATTAATCATGAATACATTTTTTAAAAAATTATTTTTTTGGTTTGATAATTCTTTTCTTGAGGAAAAGTATGCCTCTATTACTTCTGGCAAGGAAATTGATTGGATGCGAGTCATCCCTTTTATTCTTCTTCATTTATCTTGTTTTTTTATCTTTATAGTTGGATTTAGTTGGACAGCTTTTACGGTATGTATCACTCTTTTCGCTATTCGCATGTTTGCTATTACAGGCTTTTACCATCGTTATTTTTCTCATAAAACGTTTAGAACCTCGAGGTTTGTACAACTTTTATTTGCGATGATTGGAGCTACTGCAGTGCAAAGAGGTCCTTTGTGGTGGGCTGCGCATCATCGCGGTCATCATATGCATTCCGATACGCCAGAAGATAAACACTCACCTCAAGAACATGGTTTTTTTTGGAGTCATATGGGATGGTTTTTGACCAAGTCTAATTTTGTGACTAATACAAAATTTGTACGTGAATTAATTAGATTTCCTGAATTGCGCATCATCGATCGATTCGATCTTCTCATGCCATTAGCATTATCTATTGGCTTATTTTTTGTGGGCTATTATTTGCATCAATATGAGCCACAACTTAATACGAATGGGTTTCAGTTGTTGATATGGGGATTTTCAGTTTCAACAGTCATGCTTTATCATGCAACTTTTTTAGTCAATTCAGTGGCTCATCAATGGGGAAAGAAACGTTACGAAACAAAAGATACAAGTCGAAATAATTTTATTATTGCCATTTTGACGTTTGGTGAGGGTTGGCATAACAATCATCATCATTATCCTGGATCAGCGAGACAAGGCTTTTATTGGTGGGAAATTGATCTCACTTATTATGTTTTAAAATTTTTAGCGATGATCGGGATTATTTGGGATATACGCACTGTTTCTGATAATATTCGCGAATCTAAAAAAATAGAACATCACCACCACTAGCCATGAAGATCGCAATCATAGGCTCAGGCATCTCTGGCAATACTCTTGCATATTATTTAAATCCCCATCATCAGATTACACTTTTTGAATCTAATGATCGGATTGGAGGTCACTCACACACACATCACATTGATATATTCAATCAAAAAGTGAGTGTAGACACTGGATTTATTGTATTTAACAAGAAAACATATCCTAATTTTTTAAAGCTATTACATGAACTTAAAGTGCCCTATGAAAATAGTGCCATGAGTTTTAGTGTCAAAGACAGCCAAAAAGATTTTGAATATAACGGCACTAGTCTCAATGCGCTTTTTGCGCAAAGAAAAAATTTTATGAATCCTAGATTTTATAAAATGATAAGAGAGATTCTTCGATTTAATAAGTCTTCAATCATCTTATTAAGTAGCGATGAAGAGATTAGCTTAGGTGATTATCTGAAACGAGAAGGCTACTCGGATTTCTTTAAGAAATATTATATTTTGCCGATGGGTTCAGCAATTTGGTCATCTAACATTAAAACGATGATGGAATTTCCTGCTAAATTTTTTATACAGTTTTTTAATAATCATGGCATGTTAAATATCAATGACAGACCACAGTGGTTAACAATCTCCGGGGGTTCAATTAACTATGTCAATAAGATGATCGAGCCTTTTAGAAAAAAAATCAAACTCAATCAGAACATAAAATATGTAGAAAGAAAAAAAGATCATATTGCTATTCATCATAAAGATCGCATAGAAAAATTTGACTGGGTATTTTTCGCTTGCCATAGTGATGAAGCTTTGAAATTAATCAAAAGTCCTGGCCTTCATGAAAAAAATATTTTAAAAGCGATTCCATATACAGATAATGAAGTGGTCTTGCATTATGATGATCACTTTATGCCCAAAAGAAAGCTTGCTTGGGCAGCGTGGAATTATCACATTAATGATAATGCCAATTCACCTGCATCTCTTACTTATAATATGAATATATTGCAGAATTTAAAAACGGAAGCACCCCTTTTAGTGACATTAAATCCAATGCAAAAAATCAATAAAAAGAAAATTATTAAAACACTTTCTTATGCTCACCCACAATATAGTTTACGAAGTATTGAAGCGCAATCTAAGTACCATTTAATTTCAGGTGTCAATCGCACTTCATTCGCAGGAGCATATTGGGGCAATGGCTTTCATGAGGATGGGGTTAAAAGTGCACTAGATGCCATTCAACAATTCAATGCCGTGCATGGATTTCACTAATGCAGGCAATCTACGAGGGCACTTTAAATCATACAAGGACAAAACCCAATAAGCACGCATTTCAATATCGTGTTCATATGTTATATCTTGATCTTGATGATTTGGTGAGAACATTTTCAAATCAACTATTTTGGAGCTATAACCGTTTTAATTTAGGATGTTTTTTAAGATCAGATTATTTTGGACATTCAAAAAATAGCTTAAAAAAATCAATACAAGATGAAATTAAAAAAAAGCTTCATTTTAAACATCATGGAAAAATATTTGTTTTAACAAGCCCTCGATACTTTGGCTACTGTTTTAATCCTGTGAGTTTTTATTATTGTTTTAATTTAAAAAATAAATTAGAAGTGATTGTGTCGCATATTACCAATACACCATGGAATGAAAATCACGCTTATGTGCATGATTGCCGAGGATTAAAGCAACCAATGAAATATTTTCAGTTTCAAAAGAATTTTCATGTATCACCCTTTATGCCTATGGATATCCAGTATGAATGGTCATTTAATGAGCCAGGAAAGGAAATCATAGTTTCTATGAATAATATGCATAAAAAAGAGTTTATTTTTAATGCATCAATGAGACTTCAAAGAAAACCTTTAAACAATCAATCGCTTAATTATTTACTCTTTAAGTTTCCACCAGAAACTTTTAAAACAATTATGGCTATTTATTGGAATGCTTTACGTTTAAAATTTAAACGGATCCCTTTTTTTTCTCACCCTTAATATCTTATGAAAAATATTTTACATCGACTTGCTAGAGCGCTTGTTTTTAATCAATTAAGAAAAATTAAAATAGGTCATATTGCTATTATGGAAGGACCTAAGAAATTTTCATTTGGAAAAAAAGGCAAATTGAATGTCACATTAACAGTTCATGACCCGAGATTTTATGGGGCTTTAGCTTTTGGTGGTTCGATTGGTGTGAGTGAAGCATTCATGCAAAAGTTTTGGAGTGTCAGTGATTTAACAAAGTTAATTCGTATCATGGCCATCAATCAGAATACGATGGATCGATTAGAAGGCTTATTCAATCTTTTTTTAAAGCCACTCCTTAAATATCTTCATTATTTGAATCAAAATTCAGTCAAAGGAAGTCAAGTCAATATTTCCAAGCATTACGATTTGGGTAATGACTTTTTTTCATTATTTTTAGATTCAACCATGATGTATTCATCTGCAGTTTTTAGAAGTCCTCATGATTCACTTTACAAGGGATCTATCCATAAATTAGAGACCATTTGCCAAGGATTAGAACTTACTTCTCAAGACCATATCATTGAAATTGGTTCTGGCTGGGGAGGATTTGCGATTTATGCTGCACAAAATTTCGGATGCAAAGTCACCACGACAACTATTTCAAAAGAACAATATAAGTACGTAAAACAAAAAATTAAAGATTTAAAGTTATCACATAAGATTACGATCTTATTTTCAGATTATCGGCATTTAAAAGGGCAATATGACAAATTAGTATCTATTGAGATGCTAGAGGCGGTAGGCTATCAGTATTACGATACTTATTTTAATGTCTGTAGCCAATTATTAAAGCCGCATGGTCTCGCGTTCATTCAAACTATCACTATTGCAGATCAACGCTATGAGAAATCAAAGCGCTCAGTTGATTTTATTCAGCGATATATTTTTCCTGGAAGCTGTATTCCCTCTATTACAGCAATACAAAATAGCATTTCCAAATCATCTGATTTAAAAATCTACGGCATTCAGGATATTGGCGAGCATTATGCAAGAACACTTGCTTTATGGAGAGAAAGTTTCTTTAAAAAACTCAAAGAAGTTAAAGCGCTAGGATTTGATGATGCCTTCATTCGCATGTGGCATTTTTACTTGTCTTATTGTGAGGGTGGATTTAAAGAGAAAGTTATTAGCGATATACATCTTAAATTAATTAAACCGGGATACCGAACAAAATAAGGTTAGGTTTCCTTGAAATTTTGAGCGTTTAAGCGCATCATAAAGACAGTAAATTGTTATACAACATAAGGTAGCAATATGATGAAAAAAATAATTCTATTAATTTCAACTTTTTTAGTAGGCAGTTTTTTTGCTTTGGGAGTTTATGCTGAAACACCTAATCTTTTAGATGGCGTGGTAGATAAATACTTTAAAGGTAAAGTGCTAACAAAAACAGATGATATTACATTTGATGTGGCGAAAAGAGCACTTGATGGTACACAAGTCCCATTTAAATTTACAGCCAATAAAAAATATAAAAATATTTCGGTAGTGGTAGAAGGTAACCCACATCAATTACCTGGCATAGGATCCCTTGCATTGACGATGTATCCGAAGGTTGCCCCATTTACATTTGAAACACATATTCGTATGGAACAAGATAGTTATGTAGATGTGATTGCAGAAGATGAAGAAGGCAAGTTTTTTTATAATCAAGTGGCGATCCGCTCTGCAGGAGGCTGTTCAGCAGGTGTAACTTATGATGCTGACTCTGTTTTAAAAGAAATAGGCAATATGAAAGTGTTACATACAGATACGAGAGCTTCTGTTTTCATTAAACATCCGCAGCATAATGGTTATCAGGCCAATTTGAGCAATTACACAGGACTTTTCATTTTGCCCGAGTGGCATTTATCAAGTGTTGTAGTTAAAGATCAGGAAAAAGAAATTTGGAGTGCTGAATTTGGTGGGGGAAGTACCGCCGAGAACCCTTTCTTTGTTTTTGACGCCCCTAAAATTAAGGG
>JBEGSH010000062.1:0-4678 GCA_041180025.1 Pseudomonadota bacterium
GGCGTCACTAAATTAAGAGTGACGGGTGGCGAGCCATTAGTAAGAAAAAATATTGGTTGGCTTTTTAAGGAGCTAAGTCAAATTGAAGCCTTAAAAGAAGTTGTTCTCACGACGAATGGTAGTCAATTAGTTCAGCATGCGTCTATGTTAAAAAACGCTCATGTGAATCGCATTAATATTAGCCTCGACAGTCTTGATCCTGTGAACTTTAAAAAAATTACGCGCACCGGTGATTTAAATAAAGTGCTCTTAGGTATCGATGAGGCAATTCAGCAAGGCTTTTCAAATCTCAAACTCAACACCGTTTTAATGAAAGGTATCAACGATCACGAAGCGATTGATTTGGTAAATTTTGCCATCGATAAAAAAATGGATATTTCTTTTATAGAAGAAATGCCTTTAGGCAACATTGATCACACAAGAAAAGATACGTTCATCAGCAATGATGAAGTATTAAAAAATTTACAAAATCATTTTAATTTAATACCAACTACTTTTACTTCAGGTGGCCCTGCAAAATATTGGCAGCTAGGCAATCAATCAACTAAAGTAGGTTTCATTTCTCCACATAGCCATAATTTCTGCGATACCTGCAATCGCGTGAGAGTGTCATCGAAAGGTGAATTATTTTTATGTTTAGGGCAAGAAGAAAAAATAGAGCTCATGCCTCTCTTGCGACAATATCCCAATGAAGATTGGCCTATTCAAAAAGCTATTATAGAAAGTATGATGGTTAAACCGGAGGCGCACGATTTTAATCTTGAAATTACTAAACCTGCCGTCGTGCGTTTTATGTCGCATACCGGGGGTTAAATTTAAGTGGATGAGAAAATCGCTGTGGTCATTTTAGCCGGTGGCCAATCTAAACGTATGCAGGTTCAAAATAAGGCAACTGTTTTATTTAAAGGCAAGCCTTTAATTAGTCATGTCATTGACCGCATGAAACCGCAAGCAGCGCGTATTTTTATTAATACGCACCAAAATCAAAATGATTTTGGTGCATTTCATTTGCCTCTCATCGATGATGCATTAACTATTCAAGAAGGCCCTCTCTTAGGTATCTTAACTAGCTTAAAGTTAATCAAAACAGATTGGATCCAGTTTGTACCTTGCGACACACCTAACCTTCCAGATAATCTTATTGCAAATTTACTAAAAGAAAATAAAGCACAAAAAACTCTAGCTGCAGTCCCTGAAACGGTGGATGGCCTCCAATCAGCATGTCTTTTATGTCATTCATCCACATTAAACAATCTTCAAGATTTTTTTAATCGAGGAGGCCGTAAGATTGAAGACTGGATAAGACAATTATCTTTTTCTATTGTGCGATTTCATGATCAGTCACAATTTATTAATATCAATACACAAGAAGAATTAAAGAAAACATCTCTATGAAAAAAGATATCAGCTTAAGTGATTTAATTTCTGAATCGAATATAGAACACGATTACGATCCTAATGCGATGTCGGTTGAAAAAGCCAAATTATGGATTGCCAATTTTTTAAAGCCTATCAAACAACATGAAACCATACATATCAAAGATGCCTTGCATCGTATTGTTGCTGCATCTGTCACAGCAAACATTAATGTCCCTAATCATGACAATTCAGCTATGGATGGTTATGCAATCAATATAGATACCCTTAACGGTGACGGTCCTTTTAACCTCAAAGTGACAGGTAAACTCTTTGCAGGCAATCAATTAGAGGGTAACGCAAATGAAGCTGTGCGCATCATGACAGGCGCTACTATCCCCCTTAGTTTAAATGCGGTCATTCCGCAAGAACATGTTGAGGCGCATGAAAATGTCATATCATTCAAAATAAAACCTCATATCAATCAAAATATTCGGCGCTTAGGGGAAGATATCAAAAATGGCCAAGAAGTATTTCAAAGCGGTAGAAAGTTAGCGCCTTGTGATTTAGGTTTACTTGCATCACTCGGTATAGATTCAATCAAAGTTTACCGAAAAGTTAAAGTTGCTTTTTTTTCAACAGGCGACGAAATTGTTTCGCTCGGCAATCCTTTGTCACCCGGTCAAGTCTTCGATAGTAATCGCTATAGTCTCATTGGCCTTCTAAAACGTCTTGATGTGGAGGCGATCGACCTTGGTGTCATCCCTGACAATAAAAAAATGATTGAAGATACATTAATAAAAGCAAGCGATATGGCGGATGTTGTGATTACAACGGGTGGTGTTTCTGTGGGTGAAGCAGATTACATGAAAGAAATATTAAAAAAAATAGGTGAAATTTTATTTTGGAAAATTTCTATGAAACCAGGACGGCCCCTCGCTTATGGAAAAATTGATCACTGCCATTATTTTGGACTTCCAGGAAATCCTGTGTCGACTATGGTTACTTTTTATCAATTTGTAAGAGAAGCTATTCTTACTTTGTCAGGTCAAACACCTATTCCTAAAACACCTCTTATCAAAGCAAAACTTTTATCGCCGATTAAAAAAATACCTGGCCGAACAGAATTTCAAAGAGGTATTTATGAACAAGGCCATGAAGGCACTTTTAGCGTGAGTCCTCTCAAAGATCAAGGCTCAGGCATTCTAAGATCTATGAGTGAAGCCAATTGTTTTATTGTGCTTCATGAAGACACAGCCCATTTAGAAAAAGATATGTGGGTCGATATTCAGTTATTTGATAGCTTTTTTTAAAGCTCAAAAAAGGTAATTTTTTATAAAAAAAGTTCCTTAAACCCTTCAATTTTTTTATAAAATCTCATCACTTTTTTATTAAAAATCGCTTAATATAGAGACGTGGAAATCAATAAAAAAGTCCCTTCATTTAAACTTCCTGGCACGAGCGGTCTTCAATTTAGTCTATCGGATTACAAAGGTCGTTACCTTGTTATTTACTTTTACCCCAAAGACGCAACCCCAGGCTGCACAACCCAAGGCGTTGACTTTAGAGATGCTTATAAAAAATTTCAGGGCCTTGATGCTGAGATATTCGGCATTTCTCGTGATACTTTAAAATCACACGAAAACTTTAAAGCAAAATTTACCTTTCCCTTCGAGCTTTTAAGTGATGAAGAAGAAAAAGCCTGTGAATTATTCAATGTCATCAAAATGAAAAATATGTATGGTAAACAGGTAAGAGGTATCGAACGGAGCACCTTTGTGATTGATCCTGATGGAAAATTGATTCAGGCCTGGCGCGGTGTCAAAGTCGAAGGTCATGTCAAAGAAGTTTTACAATTTATTAAACAACACAACTCTATTTAACTATGGCCAAAAAAAATAGTGCGACCAAACTTTTTGTATTGGATACAAATGTTTTAATGCACGATCCCTCAAGTATTTTTCGATTTGAAGAACATGATATATACCTTCCTATGGTGACCTTGGAAGAGTTAGACAATAATAAAAAAGGTGTCAGTGAGGTTGCGCGTAATGCCAGACAAACGAGTCGTAATTTAGAAGAGATTATAGGAACGAATGAAGAGAGCTTAGAAAAAGGGCGCTCACTTGGTATTAAAGGCAATACGCATGTCACAGGAAAGCTTTTCTTGCAAACGACGGCACTTCCTCATGATTTACCAATGCTTGCAGGTAGCAAAGCTGATAATCAAATTTTAGGCATCGTCGCCTATCTTAAAAACCAACATCCTGAACGCCAAGTTATTCTTGTTAGTAAAGATATCAATATTCGTATTAAAGCGAGAGCCTTAGGGATTGCTGCTGAAGATTATTTTAATGATAAAGTACTTGAAGATACTGAGATGCTCTATACCGGCATCACAGAGCTCCCTGAGGATTTCTGGGAGAAGCACAGTAAAGATATGGAATCATGGCAAGAGAATGGCAGAATGTTTTATCGACTGACAGGACCCATGTGTCCAAACTTTTCGATTAATGAATTTATTTTTTATGAATTCGGCAAACCCTTTCACGCGATTGTTAGAAAAATTTCTGGTAAAACAGCCACACTTGAAATCATTAAAGATTTTATTAATGGTAAACATAATATCTGGGGTATCAATGCTAGAAATCGAGAACAGAATTTTGCACTCAATCTTTTAATGGATCCTGATATCGATTTTGTAACGCTTCTAGGGCAAGCCGGTACAGGTAAAACGCTTCTGACACTTGCAGCAGGCTTAGCACAAACACTCGATAAAAAAATCTATAATGAAATAATCATGACGCGCGTCACGGTGCCTGTAGGTGAAGATATTGGTTTCTTACCAGGGACAGAAGAAGAAAAAATGACCCCATGGATGGGGGCATTAGAAGACAACTTAGATGTTTTAAATAAAACAGATGAAGAAGCCGGAGAATGGGGAAGAGCAGCTACACAGGATCTTATTCGTTCACGTATCAAAGTAAAATCACTTAACTTTATGCGCGGTCGCACGTTTCTTCACAAGTACCTCATTATTGATGAAGCGCAAAATCTAACGCCAAAGCAAATGAAGACACTCATTACGCGCGCGGGTCCAGGTACTAAAGTTGTTTGCTTAGGTAATATTGCGCAAATTGATACACCTTATTTAACAGAAGGCAGTTCAGGTTTAACTTATGTCGTCGATCGCTTCAAAGGCTGGGATCATAATGGTCACATCACACTTGTTCGCGGTGAACGTTCGCGCTTAGCTGATTATGCTGCTGAAACACTTTAATTTTAAAGTCTCAAAAGGCTTTATTCCTCTTCTGATTGCGCA
>JBEGSH010000063.1:0-2544 GCA_041180025.1 Pseudomonadota bacterium
CAAAGCCGATGTTAGATGTATTAAAAGAATACGGTATTAAGACGTCCGCAGAAGTGGTGGCTACAGGCTTAGATGACTCAAGTTTTGCTAAGGTAGACGGAGAATACTTTCGAATCAGCCATGATATTCCATTAACGATACCGATGCTCTTATTCGTAGGTCGTGTGGCTCACGAAAAAAATATTGAGTTTTTACTTGAAATGCATGTGAAATTAATTCAAAAACATCCTGATGCATTGTTAGTGATCACAGGTGAAGGTCCAGCAGAAGAATCTATTAAAGCATCCATTGCCAGATTGGGTCTTTTAAATAAAGTAAAGATGATTGGTTATTTAGATCGCAGTCATGAGTTGATCGCATGCTATCAAGCGGCTGATGTGTTCGTTTTTGCATCAAAGAGCGAGACACAAGGTTTAGTGCTTTTAGAAGCGATGGCTCAAGGAACTGCCGTGGTAGCCCTTGCAGAGCTTGGAACTAAATCAATACTCATCGATGGTGAGGGGGTGTTAATCGCAAAAGATGATACCCATGATTTTGCAGATAAAGTGAGCATACTTTTATCTGATCCATTTAAACGTGAAAGTATTGGAGACAAAGGTAGAAAATACGCAGAAGACAAGTGGGGTGCGCATGTCTTAGCTAAGAAAGTGGCTAAGTTCTATAAAAATATCATCGCACAAAAAACATCACTCGCGAGATATACGAATACTAGAATTGATAACGCAAAAACGATTGTCTAATAAAGTTCTATCTCGTACTTCCATTCAATTTTTTTCCAGTCGGATGCTTCTTTATTAAGCCCAAATTGAATGAATGGATTTTTTTCTAACCAAGCCTTTGAAATTTTTAATTTAAATCCTTTTGCGCTTTGTTGCACTTTGATAAGTGGCAATGCTCCACTTTCTCTTTTTCTAGAAACGACATGCGCAAGTCTTAAGCAGAATAACAAGTGCCAATCGATATAACCAGGACTCATAGGAAGTCTATTGAGTTTACCGTTATGCCCCAAGACAAGCCCTGCAAGCCTAGCCTGATCAAGCCTTGAAAATCCTGGCAAATCAGCATTGGAAATAATATAAGCAGAATGTTTTTGGTAGTCACTTCGTGATACAGCCAAACCAATCTCATGCAAGAATGATGCCCAAGTTAAAAGCTTGCGATTATTTTTTCTGTCTTCTTTTTTAAAGATAGGCAATTGATCTAGAAAAAAATCAGCTGTTTCACTTACACGTTTAAACTGTGCTTCATCTATATTAAAACGTTTTCCCAATTGCTCAATAAGACCATGTCTCGTATCTAAATTTTCTAATTTGCCAATTGAATTAAAGAGTGTTTTAAGAATGCCTTTTTTCTTAGTATGTGCGCCATTCTTAGATTGATCATAGAGATGGTGGAGTGATCCAAAGAGGAGAGCGGCTTCAGTAATTTCCATGTGCTCAATACCTAATTCTTCGAAGGCTGAAATCATAATAGCAAGACCTCCGGGAAGCACAGGTTTACGATCTGCTTTTAATCCTAGTAAGCTTAATCTATCAGTATGTTTTGTTTCAAGTAAGTTTTTTTTAAGTAACTCTAAACCATGACGTGTGATAACACCGCCTGTTTCTTCAACAGGAAGATTGTGTGGTTCACCACTCAAGCCATTGAGCGCAATAAGTTCTGCAATAGCTCTGGCTGTGCCTGAGGAGCCAATCGCTTGCTCCCAGCCCATTTTTCTATAGAAAGGTGCGATAGCTTTAATTTCCTTTAAAGCTGCATTCTGCGCAGCCTTGAAATTTTCTTCATCGACAACACCTTCTGAAAAAAATCTTTGGCTAAAAGAAACGCATCCTATAGGAAGAGACTCTAGAAGCTTCGGCTCATGACCATCACCGATAATGATTTCAGTGGAGCCTCCACCAATATCAAATACAAGACGCTTGCCGACACACATAGGTGCAATATATGAGGCTCCAATATAGATAAGTCTAGCTTCTTCATTACCTGAGATGACATCAATCGGAAAGCCCAAAAGCTTCTCCGCTTCATCGACAAATTTTTTGGCATTGCGAGCGACTCTGAATGTGTTGGTTGCAACTGCTACAACTTGATTCGGGCTAAAGCTTCTTAAGCGGTCGCCAAATCTTAAAATGGCAGCTAAAGCTTTAGTCATCGACTCTTCGCTTAATTCATTGTCTTTATTGAGGCCTCCAGCAAGCCTTACTGTGTCTCTTAAGGTATCGATGGTTTGAAATTGAACGCCTGTTGGGAGGTAATTAATCTTCGCAATCATCATCCTAAAGCTGTTGGAGCCAAGATCTATAGAGGCATATAAACCATTAAGATTTTCGGGGGATTGTGTTGTTTTGAGAGAGGGTATCATCATAAAGGACGCTAATTTAAATCAAATTTGTGACATATCGATGACATATCTTACAAATGTCATGTAAATGTCACATTCAGTAATCACAATGATAGTATGAATGTTGTGAAATCTAAACTTAATTTATTAAATCGTGAATTAGGAGCGCTCGAATTCAATCGACGTGTCTTAGCTTTAGCTCA
>JBEGSH010000064.1:0-18879 GCA_041180025.1 Pseudomonadota bacterium
TTTTATGAATTTAAGTCATTCTAAGGCGATGGCTGAAATTAAAATTCAATCTGCACAGTGGAATAAATTTAGCTCAAAAACAGCTGAAGCAGTTGCGGCCAGTCCAAAAATTATTTCTCCAAAGTCTGATGCAGCAGTCACCCCTGCAACTGTTGTTCAGAGTGAATCAATTACACCAGCACCCCGTATTAAATTGACCGGAGATACATTAAGTGTTGATAAGAACAGTAAAGAAGTTGTTCAAAAAGAAATTAATCAAATTAATGACGATAAAACAGCATTAGAGAAAAACATTAAGGATGCCGAGCAAAAAATTGTACTCTTAGAAAAAGAACTTGCTGATGCTAAAAAAATATTAGCTGTTTCTAATCAAGCTTTATTTGAACTTCAAGAGAAGTCGAAGCAAGTCAATCAAACTAAAGATTTGGCTAACAAAGCCCCCGTGGTCGAATCAAAACCAGATTTAAATTCACTTATTAGTAAACCTAACGACTTAGATGCAAATAAAAATGAGGTTACACCGCCTGCTGATACTACATTTAAATCGTCTATCTCAGATGGCCCAATCGATGAAAAAGCAAGTGCACAATTAGCTTCAGATAAAGAAGTTTCTAGCGTCTCATCATCTAGCGGATTATTTATTTTCTTAGGCGTTCTTCTTGCAATTTTAATTATGCTTTTTGTTATTAAAACAAAAAAACAGCAGGAACAAAAAGAGCTTATTGATTATATCAATACGGATGAAGATAAGCCTGAAGTGTCTTCAATTAAAGAAGAGAGCAGTGTAGATGAGGTTAATTTGTCAGGTATTGAAATTAATTTATCGGATAAAGATCAAAAGCCAACTCATCTTGATTAAGCAATTAAAATATTGTGCATGCATTAGTTAAATTTGTAGCTGTTTTATGTGCTTTATTGCTTATTAATAAATATAACTTTAACTTCAATTTTTATTTACTCTTTTTTATTTTGGTCATTTCTTTTTTTTTAAAGTTCTCAATTCCTAAACTTATACTTAGATTAAAATTTTTTCTTATCATTACCTTTCTGCTTTATGTATTTAATACGCCGGGCGAATATATAGTTCTTTGGACTTATTTTTCACCTTCTTATGAAGGCCTTTTATTAGGTACAACTCAAATTATGCGTCTCATTAATTCAGTCGCTCTTATTACGATGATGATTTCATTCATGAGCTATCAGACTTTAATTGAAACTTTCTATTTAATTGTTAAACCATTAAGGCCGTTAGGTATTGATGCAAAAATTTTTGCTGTTCGTCTTTGCTTAACTATGGAGTATGTTAAGACTTTCCAATCGAAACGCAAACTGCGTTTTAATTTTAACGATTTGTCTTCATTACTCTTATATTCAAGTAATAAAACTCATAGAAAGCATACTTATATTGAAATAAAAGAGGAAAGAGTTAATACATTGTCTATGGTTATGATTTCTGCAATGGTATCTATTACATTTTTTGTGATTTCTTATATTTAAATCCTTATGAAAATCGCATTGTGTATTGAATATGATGGCTCTGATTATTCTGGATGGCAAAAACAGAATGATGTAGATTCTATTCAAGGTGAAATTGAAAAAGCGCTTGAAAGCATTGCGTTAGAAAAAATAGATACCTATGCATCAGGCAGAACTGATACCGGTGTTCATGCGCTTATTCAGATCATTCATTTTGAAACTTCAATTGAGAGACCTGTGACGGCTTGGATAAGAGGTGTTAATGCTTTCTTGCCATCTTCTATTCGAGTGTTATGGGCGCAAGAAGTTGATGATACCTTTCATGCGCGTTATTCAGCAACACAACGCCATTATGAATATTTAGTGTACAACGCCTCTTTTCCGTCTGCTCTATGGGCTAATAAAGCAGGATGGATTCACGATGACCTTGACTTTAATAAGATGAAAAACGCTATTCAATATTTTGAAGGTGAACATGATTTTAGTGCGTTTCGATCTTCAGAGTGTCAAGCTAAAAGTCCTGTAAGAACGATCACTCGCACATCTATTTTAAATTACCACCCATTTTATCTTTTTATGTTTTCTGCGAATGGTTTTCTGCATCATCAAATAAGAAATATGATGGGGGCTATTCTCTATATTGGTAAAGGTAATTACCCAAGTGAATATATTAACGAGCTATTGATATCAAAAGATAGAAAAAAATCACCCCCTACTTTTTCTCCTCACGGCCTTTATTTGTGTGGTGTTGATTATGATCCGTGCTATGCATTTCCTTTTACGCATCGAACCGTCAATATTTTTGACAATAATCATTTAAGCCAAGATCGTTAATCCTTATAATGATCATCTTTCATCTTGAATTGATTTCACATTGAGAACACGTATTAAAATTTGTGGCATTACGCGCTTAGAAGATGCAAAAGCTGCTATTCATGCTGGCTGCGATGCGCTTGGCTTTGTTTTTTATAAAGAAAGTCCTCGTTATATTGCTTTAGCTGCATTTAAAGACTTTGCTAAAGAGCTGCCACCATTTGTGACTAAAGTAGGCCTTTTTGTTAATGCGGATCCTGCCTATATTAAAGAGGCAATACAATCAGGATTGGTAAATGTTTTACAGTTTCATGGCGATGAAACCCCTGACTTTTGCAGGCAATTCAAATTTCCTTATATTAAAGCCGTTGCGGTTTCGGTATCAGTAGATTTGTTACAATATGAAAAGAGTTTTTATGATGCAGAAGCCTTATTGCTTGATGCACCACATGAGTATCTCAAAGGTGGCACAGGTCAAACATTTGATTGGAATTTAATCCCACTTTCGCTTTCTAAGCCTATTGTTCTAGCAGGTGGTCTTACAGCAGACAATGTGAAAGAGGCCATCAAAAAGGTCAAGCCATACGCAGTTGATGTGAGTGGCGGCGTTGAAGAATCAAAAGGTATTAAAAATTCTCTTAAAATTCAAGAATTTATAAAGGAAACTCAAGATGCAGCCGTATGATATGCCAGATGAAAAAGGCCATTTTGGTCAATTTGGCGGTGTATTTGTCGCAGAAACTTTGATTGAAGCGCTCGATGAATTAAGAGTGATGTATGAAAAGTATCGCCATGACCCTGATTTTCTTGCTGAACTTCATTATGACTTAAAGCATTTTGTGGGTCGACCAAGTCCAATCTATCATGCTAAAAGATGGTCTGATCGAGTGGGTGGCGCTCAAATTTATTTGAAGCGGGAAGACTTAAATCATACAGGCGCTCACAAAGTCAATAATACTGTAGGCCAGGCTTTACTTGCGAAACGTATGGGAAAGCCTCGCATCATAGCCGAGACAGGAGCAGGGCAGCATGGGGTTGCAACAGCGACTATTTCAGCACGTTTAGGTCTTGAGTGCGTAGTTTATATGGGAGCTGAAGATGTTAAAAGACAAGCGCCTAATGTATACCGCATGAAACTTCTTGGCGCTAAGGTTGTACCAGTAGAAAGTGGATCTAAAACTCTAAAAGATGCGCTTAATGAAGCCATGAGAGATTGGGTTACTAACATCTCTACTACCTTTTATATCATAGGTACTGTGGCAGGGCCTCATCCTTATCCTATGATGGTTCGTGATTTTAATTCTGTCGTGGGTGTTGAATGTAAAACGCAAATGAATGAAATGCTTGGCCGGCAACCAGATGCGGTGGTCGCATGTGTCGGAGGTGGTTCTAATGCGATGGGTATTTTTTATCCCTATATAGATTTGCGCGAAGTGCGATTAATTGGCGTTGAAGCTGCAGGGCATGGTATTGAAACGGGCAAGCACGCAGCACCTTTAACTGCCAATAGTCCGATAGGTGTGTTGCATGGCAACCGAACTTACTTAATGCAGAATGAAGAAGGTCAAATTATTGAAACACACTCAATATCAGCCGGTCTTGATTATCCAGGCGTTGGCCCTGAGCATGCTTGGTTAAAAGATATTAAGCGCGCTGAATATGTTGCTGTTACAGATACAGAGGCTTTGGATGCTTTTCATAGTCTATGTCTTACCGAAGGTATTATTCCAGCGCTTGAAACTAGCCATGCTCTAGCATATGCAGAGAAGCTTGCGAAAACAATGAAGCCCGATCAAGTGATTCTTGTGAATTTATCAGGCCGTGGGGATAAAGACATCAATACCGTAGCTAAAATTTCAAATATCAACTTGTAAAATTTATATGTCGAGAATCACAAATACATTTCAAGCGCTTAAAGAAAAAAATAAAAAAGCTTTAATTCCGTACATTACAGCAGGTGACCCGCATCCTGATTTAACTGTGTCAATGTTGCACGCTTTGGTTGATGCGGGGGCTGATATGATTGAATTGGGTATCCCATTTTCAGATCCGATGGCAGACGGACCTACCATTCAAAGGGCAAGTGAAAGAGCTTTAGCGCATCACGTAGGTTTGTCCCACGTATTTAAAATGGTAAAAGCTTTTAGAGAAAAAGATAATAAAACACCTATTATCTTGATGGGCTATGCGAACCCTATTGAAGCAATTGGTGCAGAGAGTTTTGTGGAAAGAGCGAAAGCTTCTGATGTGGATGGAATTATCACAGTAGATTATCCGCCTGAAGAATGTAAACAATTTACAAAACTTCTTAAAGAAAAGAACATAGATAGTATTTTTTTATTATCACCAACGACAGAATTGGATAGAGTAAAATTAATTATCGAACAAGCTTCTGGATTCTTATATTACGTCTCACTTAAAGGCGTAACAGGTGCTGCTAATATCGATATTGAACAAGTGAAATCCAAAGTAGGCATTATTCGTGAATTAACAAAACTTCCGATTGGTGTAGGTTTTGGAGTAAGGGATGCGGCAACAGCAAAAGAAGTTGCTAAAATTTCTGATGCCGTTGTAGTAGGCAGTCGCATGGTTCAGGAAATTGAGAGTTCAAATAAAGATAATTTAATTCACAATATTTCAAAGTTAATGAAAGAATTAAGAGAAGCTGTTAATTAATGAGTCGAGTGAATATATGAGCTGGTTAAAAAACGTCATACCCCCCAAAATAAAACGCATCGTTGGTAGCGTATCTAAAAAAAATATTCCTGAGGGTTTGTGGTGTAAATGCCCATCATGCCAGGCGGTTCTTTATCGTACAGATCTTGAGCAAAACATGGAAGTATGTCCAAAGTGTTCTTTTCATAACAGAATTTCAGCCCGCGCGCGCATCGATACCATATTAGATAAAGAAAAAAGAAAAGAAATTGGTGCGCAGATTCAACCACTAGATTCTTTAAAATTTAATGATACGCAAAGTTATGCTGATCGCATTAAATCATCACAAAAAGATCTTAATGAAAAAGATGCGATGGTTGTGATGCAAGGTTCGATAGAGGGTAAGCCTGCGGTGATTGCTGCTTTTGAATTTAAATTCATGGGCGGATCTATGGGGTCTGTCGTTGGTGAAAAATTTGTGCGTGGCATTCAAGCTGCAATTAAATCTAAAGCAACATTTATATGCGTCTCTGCAAGTGGCGGTGCTCGCATGCAAGAAGGTCTGTTATCGCTTATGCAAATGGCAAAAACTAGCGCTGCTTTAACTAAGTTAAGCGAGGCTAAATTACCATACTTCTCAATTCTTACCGATCCTACTATGGGTGGTGTATCTGCCAGTTTTGCTATGTTAGGTGATGTCATTATTGCAGAACCTAAGGCATTGATCGGATTTGCTGGCCCTCGTGTGATTGAGCAAACGGTAAGAGAAAAACTTCCTGAAGGATTTCAGCGGTCTGAATTTCTTTTATCACATGGCGCGATTGATATGATTGTAGATCGCCGTGACATGAAAAAGAAACTTGTTAATTTAATATCTAAATTATCTAAAAATTAATTTAACTCCACTCCAGTTCCCACATAATCGCCCTATGAGCCTTAAAGATTGGCTAGGGTATATTGAATCGATTCATCCCTCCACAATTGATCTCACTCTAGAGCGTATTAAAGTTGTTGTTGAGCGTTTAAATCTAGATATTTCTTTCTCTATCATTACTGTTGGTGGCACTAATGGCAAAGGCTCTACCTGTGCTATTTTGGAGTCGATTTATAAGGAGGCAGGTTATAAAGTAGGCTGCTATACCTCACCTCATTTTTTACATTTTAATGAGCGAATTAAAATTCAAGCAAATCCTGTTTCAGATGATCTTATTTGTGAAGCCTTTACAAAAATTGAATCAGTTAGAAAGGAAATCTCACTTACTTATTTCGAATACGGCACGATCGCTGCCATGATTATTTTTGCCGACGCTGATCTAGATATTGCTATTCTTGAAGTAGGTTTGGGTGGCAGGTTAGATGCTGTAAATGTTTTTGATTCTGATTGTGCCATTGTCACTTCCATTGATCTTGATCATATGGATTATTTAGGACATACAAGAGAGGCGATCGGTTTTGAAAAGGCTGGAATTTATCGTGCTAATAAAATAGCAATATGTGGCGACTTCGATCCTCCTCAATCTTTAATAAATCATTGCGAATCTATTCAAGCTGAATTAAAAATAATAGGTAAAGATTTTGCTTATGAAGCACATCATGATTCCTTTGATTTTTCGATTGAATCCTCTTTTGTGATGAATTTACCATTACCTAGTTTGCAAGGCTTTTTTCAGCTTACCAATGCTTCAAATGCACTCATGGCTGTCAAAATAATGGAAGATCAATTACCTTTAACTGAAGCTGCAATTCAGCAAGGTATTGCTTCAGCATTAGTGCCAGGTAGATTTCAGGAGGTGAAAACAAATCCTTCTTTGATTTTAGATGTTGCGCATAACCCTCATGCAGCTAGATCTTTAAGCGATAATCTAAGAGCCCATAGCGCGTCTGGCAAAACGATCGCCATATTTTCAATTCTTAGAGATAAAGATATCTTGGGTGTTGTTGAAGCAGTAAGTCTTGATATTGATGCTTGGTATATTGCAGAAATTCAAAATGAGAGAGCCGCTAATATAGATACCATTTCTAATGCCATACAAAAAGTTAATCCATCAGCGCATATAGTGCCATTTAAAAATATACAAGAAGCGTACCAATTTGCATCCAATGAAGTCGCGAGGAATGATAGAATAATCGCATTCGGTTCTTTCTTTACCGTAGCCGATATTATGAAACTTATTCCCTAAGTTATGAGCGAAGACAATTCAATACAGCCTCAAGAAGATAAACTGATTAGCCAGGCCAAAAAGAGGCTTCTTGGCGCATGTGTCCTGTTATTTATTCTTCTTATTTCAGCGCCTTTTGTTTTAAAAAATCGTAACGAAGAAGGACCTACTGAACCTATTAAGATTTCAATGGAAAGTTCACCTGTCATTGCTGACATGAATGCCGAAAGCATTAAGCCAGCAGATATAAAACCAGAGATTCCAGAATTACCTAGCCCTCAAAACAAAAAAGAATTATCGCCATCATCACCTGATGCAAAGGCAAAACAGGAAACAATCATATTATCAAATAGCGGCTTGTACATTCAATTAGGCGTTTTTTCAGACGTGGAAAAAGTAAAACCGCTTCAACAAAAATTAAATCTAATAAATATTCAAACTAAAAGTGAAGTGGTTAAGATTAATGGTGTCGATAAAGTAAGATTAATTACAGATGAATTTAAAACTGAAGCTTTAGCAAAAGACACATTACTTAAAATTAAAAATGCAGGTATCACAGGCATTATCAAGAAGATTAATTAATGACATTTATTGATTATGGTTTTTTTATCATCATCATTGTTTCTTGTCTTCTTGGCTGCTACCGTGGTTTTGTTCGAGAACTTCTTTCTATCATTGCTTGGTTTTTTTCGTTTTATTTAGCACAATCTTTTTCTCCTGTTATTGCTTCAAAACTTCATTGGATTGATACGGAATCGATTCGAAATTTAGTCGCTTACGTCTTGATTTTTATTGCTGCCCTTGTTCTTTCAATGGGTGTGATTGCCGTTCTTAACAAATTTATTAAATATACGGGCCTTTCATTTCCTAATATTTTATTGGGCGGCTTATTTGGTTTTGTTCGCGCAATCTTTATTGGCTTGATTTGTCATTTTGTTATTCAATCAACATCGTTTGTAAATCATTCCGCTTGGCAAGATGCTTTTATTAAACCTTATTTCGAATCTTTTACAGCCAAGGCAGGCGTTTATTTGCCACTAGATATCCTTAAGCATGTAAAATATCCTCAACGAACATATTTTTAAGGCGCTGAAATGTGTGGAATCCTTGGAATAGTCGGTAAAAATCCTGTTAATCAGCTACTTTATGATGGCTTATTAGTTCTTCAGCATCGGGGTCAAGATGCTGCTGGTATTGTCACCTGTGACGGCAATACTTTCTTTATGCATAAAAATAATGGTCTCGTGAAAGATGTTTTTCATACCCGCCATATGCGAAATCTTATTGGTAATGCTGGTATTGCGCATGTGCGTTATCCTACTGCTGGTTCATCTTCTGCTGCCGAAGCTCAACCTTTTTATGTGAACTCACCTTTTGGCATTGTTTTAGGACATAACGGAAATTTAACGAACGCGGAAAAACTTAAAGAAGATATTTTTAGGCAAGATCTTCGTCATATCAATACCACATCAGATTCAGAAGTTTTACTTAATGTGTTAGCGCATGAAATTGAAGAGTCTTCAAAAAGCACTGTCCTTAATAGTGACGTTGTTTTTGATGCTGTTACTTCACTTCATAAGAGATGCAAAGGCGCATATGCTGTAGTTTCTATGATTGCTAATTTCGGCTTACTTGCATTTAGAGATCCTCATGGTATTCGCCCGCTTGTTATTGGCAAACACGACAGTCCAGAAGGTGTTGAATATATGGTGGCTTCTGAAAGTGTAGCGCTTGATGTATTGGGATTTAAGTTAGTAAGGGATGTTGAGCCAGGCGAAGCAATCTTTATTGATATGAATGGTAATTTTTATTCTAAACAATGTGCCAAACCTAATCATCATCCTTGTATATTTGAGTATGTATATCTTGCAAGACCTGACTCTGTCATTGATGGCATTTCTGTCTATCAAACACGACTTAATATGGGAAAGACCTTAGCGCAAAAAATTAAAAAAGCATGGGCACATTTAAATATCGATGTAGTGATCCCTATACCCGATACAAGTCGTCCTAGCGCATTACAGCTTGCGCTTGAACTGGGACTTGATTACCGCGAAGGCTTTATTAAAAATCGTTATATTGGTCGTACTTTTATTATGCCTGGCCAAGCATTGAGAAAAAAATCAGTGCGACAAAAACTCAATCCCATTAAGATTGAATTTCAAGATAAGAATGTACTGTTAGTAGATGATTCTATTGTGCGAGGTACAACGTCAAAAGAAATTGTTCAAATGGCGAGAGAAGCGGGCGCTAAAAAAGTTTACCTAGTTTCAGCGGCACCTCCCGTGAGATTTCCCAATGTGTATGGCATTGATATGCCTTCACGTACAGAATTATTAGCGCCTAATAAAACAGACGAAGAAATCCGCGAAGAAATTGGTGCGGATGAATTAATTTATCAAGATCTTGATGCACTGATTGAGAATATTGCATCGATCAATCCAAAGCTTAAAAAATTCGACGCTTCTTGTTTTGATGGCAAATACATCACAGGCGACATTGATGAATATTATTTAAAAAATATTGAAACGCTTCGAGCTGACTCTAATAAATCTGATAAGCCGTCAAATGCAAGTACACAAATGGATTTAAATTTAATTAAAAATGAAGAGGAAGCTGCTTAATATTAAGCGTTTCTTGACGTATTTTTTTTATCGTGCATAATTCGAACTGCGCTGATTTGAGTGATAATTTATTTCTCAGCTTGCGGGCGCGTTAAAAATACAGCTAAAGCGAGGTCTGTCCCGTTTTAGCTTTTTGTGAAACGGGTTTTTTTATGCCCAAAAAAAGGTAACAGACTATGAATAACGATCCATGGAAATTTGATACACAAGCTATTCGAGCAGGCTCATTACAATCTGAGTTTGGTGAAAATTCTGAAGCTATCTTTTTAACTTCAAGCTATGTGTTTGATTCATCATCCCAGGCTGCAGCAAGATTTGCGGGTACTGAGCCTGGCAATATCTATTCTCGTTTTACAAATCCTACGGTCACAATGTTCCAGGATCGCCTTGCAGCTCTCGAAGGTAGTGAAGCATGTGTGGCAACTTCAAGCGGTATGTCAGCTATTTTAGCAACGATCATGGGCCTATGTTCTGCTGGCGACCATATTGTCGCGTCAAGAAGTATCTTTGGTACAACTGTTCAACTCTTTAGTAATATTTTAAAGCGTTGGGGTTTAGAAGTGACTTTTGTGTCACTCACTAATCTTAATGAATGGGAAGAAGCCATTCAAAAAAACACAAAACTTTTCTTTGTGGAGACTCCGTCTAATCCATTGACTGAAGTGACGGATATTAAAGCGCTTTCAAAAATTGCACATCATAAAGATATTAAATTGGTGGTCGATAATTGTTTTTGTTCGCCAGCACTTCAAAGACCTTTGTTATTTGGTGCCGATATTATTATTCATTCAGCCACCAAATATATTGATGGCCAAGGACGTTGTCTAGGTGGCGCAGTTTTGGCAGATAAAAAAACGATAGAGCCAATTTATCAATTCTTACGAACCGCAGGCCCTTCGATGAGTGCTTTCAATGCTTGGGTATTTTTAAAAGGCTTAGAAACATTATCTATTCGTATGGACGCGCACTCCAAGAGCGCTCTTCATTTGGCTTCATGGCTTGAATCCCAGCCTCAGGTAGATCGAGTTTACTATCCTGGATTGGCTTCCCATCCGCAGCATAAACTAGCTTTAACCCAGCAAAAAACCGGAGGAGCCATTGTATCTTTTGAGGTAAAAGGCAACCAAAAAGAGGCTTGGAGCTTAATTGATTCGACTCGGTTAATCTCTATTACAGCTAATTTAGGGGATGTTAAATCTACAATTACACATCCTGCAACAACCACTCATTCAAGAGTAAGCCTTGAAGAACGTCAAAAAGCCGGTATTAAGGATAACCTCGTTAGAATCGCTGTAGGCCTTGAGGATATAGAAGACCTAAAAGCCGATTTGTCTAGTCTTTCACGCTAAAAAATACCTTTAGCAGGGCAAGAATACAGCCCTGCTACATGCTAAAATTTGGGTAGTTTTCTACTTACATTATCGATCTAAATCCTATGAATCAATTTGCCAAAGAAACCATCCCAATCAGCCTTGAAGATGAGATGAAACGTTCTTACCTCGATTACGCGATGAGCGTGATTGTCGGGAGAGCACTTCCTGATGTAAGGGATGGGTTAAAGCCTGTACATCGCCGTGTTCTTTTTGCGATGCATGAACTTAATAACGACTTTAATAAGCCTTATAAAAAATCAGCGCGTATTGTCGGTGATGTGATCGGTAAATACCATCCACATGGCGACACAGCTGTATATGACACAATCGTTCGTATGGCACAAGATTTCAGCTTGCGATATATGTTAGTTGATGGTCAAGGTAACTTCGGTTCGGTAGATGGTGATAATGCTGCTGCTATGCGATATACGGAAATTCGTATGTCTAAAATTGCGCATGAGCTTTTAGAGGATATTGATAAAGAAACCGTTGATTTCGGTCCTAATTATGACGGCTCTGAGCAAGAACCGCTTATTATGCCAGCGCGCATTCCGAATCTTCTTATTAATGGAAGCTCCGGTATTGCTGTGGGTATGGCGACCAATATTCCACCCCATAATTTAAATGAAGTTGTCGATGCTTGTTTGCTGCTCCTCGAAAAACCTGAGTCATCAATTGATGCATTAATTAAGTTAATACCAGCACCAGACTTTCCAACAGCTGGAATCATTCATGGCACTTCAGGTGTTAAAGAAGGATATAGAACCGGACGCGGCCGCGTTGTCATGAGAGGCAGAACACACGTTGAAAAACTAGATAAAGGTAATCGTGAAGCACTCATTGTTGATGAGCTTCCATATCAAGTAAATAAAAAAACATTTATCGAGAAGATTGCTGAGCTCGTAAATGATAAAAAAATTGAAGGTATCTCAGATTTACGAGATGAGTCAGATAAATCAGGTATGCGTGTTGTGATTGAGTTAAAGCGTGGCGAAAATCCGGATGTCATTCTAAATAATCTTTATAAGCAAACACAACTTCAAGATAGTTTTGGTATGAACATGGTAGCGCTCATTGATGGCCAACCAAAACTTCTTAACTTAAAACAAATTCTTGATGCTTTTTTAAGACATCGTCGTGAAGTTATTACAAGAAGAACAGTATTTGAATTAAGAAAAGCACGGGAGCGTGGCCATATCTTGGAAGGTTTAGCAGTGGCATTAGCAAACGTCGACGAGATGATTAAAATTATTAAAGCAGCGCCGACACCACCAGATGCTAAAAAAGAATTGATGGCGCGCACATGGAAATCTTCTGTCGTAGAAGGAATGCTTAACGGCGCTGCAATGGAATTCTCTCGCCCTGAAGGCTTATCAAAAGAGTTTGGGTTGAGCGCATCAGGCTATAAGTTATCTGATGTTCAAGCTCAAGAAATTCTTCAATTAAGATTACAACGTTTAACAGGCTTAGAACAAGAAAAAATTGTTAACGAATATAAAGAGATTATGAATGTCATCACAGACCTTATTGATATTTTAGCAACGCCTGCAAGAGTCACAGCAATTATTGCAGATGAACTTAAAGCTATCAAAGAACAATATGGCGATAAACGTCGAAGTGAAATTGTTGAGAATGCATTAGATTTATCAACCGAAGATTTAATTACTCCTGAAGATGTAGTGGTGACACTCTCGCATACAGGTTATATCAAATCACAAGCATTAGCTGAATATCGCGCGCAAAAACGTGGCGGAAGAGGTAAGCAAGCAGCAACTACAAAAGATGATGATTTCATCGACAAAATGTTTGTGGCAAATACACACGACAACATTTTATGCTTCTCAAGTCGCGGACAAGTCTATTGGCTAAAAGCATATGAAGTGCCGCAAGGAAGTCGCACAAGCCGCGGTAAACCTATTGTGAATTTATTCCCTCTGCAAGAAGGCGAAAAAATTAATGCGATTTTGCCCATTAAAGAATTTGATGATAAGCATTATATTTTCATGGCAACGGCTTTAGGTACAGTTAAAAAGACCCCGCTTACAGATTTCTCAAACCCACGCAAGTCAGGCATTATCGCGATCAATCTTGATGACAATGACTTCTTAATTGGCGCTGAAATTACGGATGGCTCCAACGATATTGTTTTGGTTTCAAATGGTGGTAAGGCTGTTTGGTTTGATGAAGAAGACGTAAGAAGTATGGGTCGAAATACACGGGGTGTTCGTGGAATGAAATTGCAAGAAGACCAACAAGTGCTATCACTCCTAATTGCAAGTGATGATCAACAATCTATGCTTGTCGCTACTGAAAATGGGTATGGAAAACGAACTGTTCTCTCT
Source organism: Pseudomonadota bacterium (assembly GCA_041180025.1). Taxonomy (GTDB): domain Bacteria; phylum Pseudomonadota; class Gammaproteobacteria; order Burkholderiales; family Methylophilaceae; genus Methylopumilus. The sequence goes on from JBEGSH010000064.1 coordinate 13,443, forward strand.
GACTTTAGACATTCAGGACGAGCTACACAAGGCGTTAAAGCTATACAAGTGAGTGAACGTAATGGTCTTGTCGTTGCTGCAAAACTTGTGAGTGATGAAGATGAAATTATGTTAATTACAACAGGTGGTGTTCTTATTCGAACACGCGTCAGCGAAATTCGAGAGCTTGGTCGGGCAACGCAAGGTGTCACATTAATTAATTTAGGCGAAAACGAAAAATTATCAGGTCTCGAAAAGATCGTAGAAGCTGATGATGATTTAGAGGAATAGCTTTTTAATTCACCATGAAATGTACTTATAACTTTTCAGCAGGTCCGGCAGTACTTCCAAAATCAGTCATGCTTCGAGCGCAAGCTGAAATGCTAGATTGGCATGGCTCAGGTATGTCTGTCATGGAAATGTCGCATCGTGGTAAACATTACATGTCGATTATTGAAAAAGTAGAAAGTGATTTCCGATCTCTTTTTAATGTTCCTAAAAATTACAAAGTACTTTTTCTACAGGGTGGTGCGATCGCTCAAAACTCCATGGTGCCTTTAAATCTTCTTCATGGTAAAAAAGCGAATTATGTAGTGAGTGGATATTGGTCTAAGCGCTCTTATCAAGACGCCTTACCTTTTGGCGATATGACGATTGCAGCTTCTTCTGAAGCTATTGGTTATGCAAAAGCACCTGATCCTAAAGACTGGAAAATTGACTCATCTGCAGCTTATGTTCATTTTTGTTCCAATGAAACGATACACGGTGTCGAATACTTTGATATGCCATCTATCAAAACGATTCCAGTTGTTGCCGATATGTCATCTCACATTCTTTCAAGACCGGTCGATATAAGTCAATTTGGGGTGATTTATGCTGGTGCACAAAAAAATATTGGACCTGCAGGTTTAACAATTGTTATTGTAAGAGATGATCTTTTAGATGTTGCTTCACCATTAACTCCCTCGGTATTTAATTGGAAAACACAAGTCGAAAATCAGTCTATGATTAATACACCGACGACTTATAGTATATATATGGCAGGCCTCGTATTTGAATGGCTTAGTGAGCTTGGTGGTCTAAAAGTTATTGAGAAACAAAATATTAAAAAAGCTGAATTGTTATATAGCTATATTGATTCAACAGACTTTTACTCTAATCCGATTGATATCAAAAATCGTTCTCGTATGAATGTGCCTTTTAGAATTCAAAATGAAGATTTACATACATCTTTTGTAACAGGCGCTGAAAATTTAGGTATGATCGGCTTAAAGGGGCATCGCCTTGTAGGCGGCATAAGGGCTTCAATTTACAATGCTATGCCTATTGAAGGCATTCAAGCTTTAGTTGATTACATGAAGGATTTTGAAAAATCACATTAATCTTATGACAGACGAATTAAAAAAATTAAGAGACGCCATCGACAAAATCGATAATGAACTTTTAGATCTTATTTCTAAAAGAGCTTCATTAGCGTCAAATATCGGAAGTCTAAAAACCGATGGTGTGATTTATCGTCCTGAACGAGAAGCTCAGGTCTTACGTCGTTTGGTTGAACAAAACCAGGGACCGCTTTCAAATGAAAGTATTGAAAGTATCTATAAGAGCATCATGTCTAATTGTAGGGCGCTTGAAAAACAAATCTCCGTTGCATTTTTAGGGCCGCTCGGAACATTCAGCGAAGAAGCTTCTATGAAACAGTTCGGTGAATCGATTGTTTCTATGCAAACATCGAGCATCGATGAAGTATTTCATCTTGTGGAATCACATAAAGCGCACTATGGTGTAGTGCCTGTAGAAAACTCCACAGAAGGTGCGATTAATCGGACGCTTGATTTACTTCTCACATCAAATGCTTTGATATGTGCTGAGATTATTTTGCCTGTGCATCATAATTTAATAAGCAATGAAAAAAATTTATCGAGCATTAAAAAAATATATTCTCATGCTCAATCATTATCGCAATGTCATCAGTGGTTGCTTAATCATGCTCCGGGCATTGAATTACAATCCGTTTCTAGCAATGCTGAAGCTTGCAAGATAGCATCTAAAGAAAAGGGTACCGCTGCTATTGCTAGCATTCGTGCTGCAGGTTTATTCAACACTCCTGTGTTAAATGAAAATATCGAAGATGATCCAAAAAACTCAACGCGATTCCTAGTAATTTCTAATCACGAAGTTAAGCCTTCTGGATTAGATAAAACATCCATTATTGTTGCCGCAAAAAATCAGCCTGGTGCTATTGCATCGATGATTGAACCTTTTGCAAAGAATAAAGTAAGCATGACTAAACTTGAATCTCGCCCATCTAAAACTGGCTTATGGGAATATGTTTTTTTTATTGATGTGGAAGGGCATATGACGGACACAAAAGTCGCGCTATCACTCAAAGAAATCGAATCTAAAGCTTCATTCTTAAAAGTCTTAGGATCCTATCCGCAATCTAATTTGACTTAATGGATTTATGCGCTAGCATGCCACTTAAGACTTTTTTTAATATTTGATTATGTCTATTCAATCTCTCATTCCAAAGTATATTTGTGATATTGCCCCTTACCAAGGTGGCAAACCTATCTCTGAACTTGCCCGGGAATACAACTTAGAAGAATCATTCATTGTGAAGTTAGCTTCCAATGAAAATCCTTTGGGTATGAGCCCAAAAGCGCGTGAAGTGATTTTAAAATCTATTGATGAGATTTATCGCTATCCTGATGGTAATGCATTTAAATTAAAAAACGCTGTTAGTCACAAGTTTAATTTAAATCCCGATGGTTTAATTTTTGGAAATGGATCAAACGATATTTTAGAGTTAACTGCACGCACATTTTTAAAAGTGGGCGATGAAGTTATTTTTTCACAACATGCTTTTGCTGTTTATAGTCTTGTAACCCAAGCTATGGGGGCTATAGGTGTTAAGGTCCCGGCTTATAATTTCTCGCACGATCTTTCAAAAATGTTCGATGCGATCACTTCAAAAACGAAGATGATTTTCATTGCGAACCCTAATAATCCCACAGGAACACTTATTCTTAAAAATGAACTTAAAGCGTTTTTAGGTAAAATTCCTCAGCATATTATTGTGGTTTTAGACGAAGCTTACGATGAGTATCTAGACGGTGATGATAAATCAGTGAGCTTTACATGGCTTAATGAATTTCCAAATTTAATTATCTCAAGAACTTTTTCAAAAGCTTATGGTTTGGCAGGATTGAGAGTGGGTTTCGGGGCATCCAACCCTGAAATTATTCAATTTATGAATCGAGTAAGACAGCCTTTTAATGTCAATAATTTGGCGCAAGACGCTGCGGTTGCAGCATTATTGGACGATGCATTTGTCACTGAGAGTAAAATACTGAATAATAATGGAAAAAAACAATTAGAATCAGCTTTTCAAAAACTGCATTTAAGCTTTATTCCTACTTTTGGAAACTTTATAAGTTTCAAAGTAGACAAAGCTTCTCAAGTGTACGAGGCTTTATTAAAAGCGGGTATCATTATCCGCCCAGTGGCTAATTATGAGATGCCTGATTATTTGCGTGTCAGCATTGGTCTTAAAGAAGAAAATGAAAGATTTATTCAGGCATTAGAAACGATTATTTAAATAGGATTTAGCATGATTATTGTAATGAGCAACGCTGCGACCGAAGAGCAAATTGAGTCGGTCATTAAGCGCATAGAAGAAAAAGGCCTAGAAGCCAATGTTTCTCGAGGCACTGAGAGAACAGTAATTGGTGCAATTGGAGATGAGCGTAGCCTAGATCCAGAGCTTTTAGAGTCTCTTCCCGGCGTTGAGCAGGCGCTTCATATTGTAAAGCCTTATAAAATTGTTGCACGTGAATGGCACAAAGAAGATACCGTGATTGATATAAAAGGTAATCTCATGGGCGGCAAACAAATCCAAATTATTTCAGGCCCGTGTTCAGTTGAGACGCCAGAGCAAATGGAAAAATCTGCAAAGGCTGTAAAAGCCGCGGGTGTAAGGCTTATGCGCGGCGGTGCGTTCAAGCCTCGCACAAGTCCTTATACGTTCCAAGGTACAGGTGTTGAAGGACTAGAAATGTTTAGAAAAGCTGCAGACAAAGAAGGCTTGCCTATTGTTACTGAACTTATGGATGCAAGACAACTTGATACCTTTATGAAATATAAAGTAGACGTGATTCAAATTGGTACTCGCAGTATGCAAAATTTTGAACTTCTAAAAGAAGTAGGTAAAGTCAATGTGCCAGTGATTTTAAAGCGCGGGATGTCAGCAACGATTTCAGAATGGCTAATGGCTGCAGAATATATTGCAGCAGGCGGCAATCATAATATTATCTTCTGCGAGCGTGGTATTCGAACTTTTGAGACTTATTATAGAAATGTATTGGATGTCACTGCGATTCCAGTGTTAAAAAAAGAAACACATCTTCCTGTGATCGTAGATCCGTCTCATGCCGGTGGTAAAGCATGGATGGTGGCAGCTTTATCTAGAGCAGCTATTGCCGCAGGGGCTGATGGTCTTTTAGTTGAGATGCATCCTAACCCATGCGAAGCATGGTGCGATGCAGATCAAGCGATCAATCCTCAAGAACTTATTACGCTCATGGGAGAGCTAAGAGGTATTGCAAAGGTGATTGGTCGCGAAATTCTTTAAAGAACTCATGGATTTCATGAGTTCTCTTTAGCAAATTTCCACTATGAGATTAGGTGTTTTTGCCTCAGTATCATCCCATATTAAACATTAGTCTCATCGACAGGATTTTATGCATATACATGTATTAGGTGCAGGTGCAGGTGGTGGTTTTCCCCAGTGGAATTGTAATTGCCAAAATTGTGATGGCCTCAGAAAGGGAACCATCAAAGCCACAAAACGCACACAATCATCCATATGTGTAAGTTCTGATGGCATCCATTGGGTGCTTTTTAATACATCGCCTGATGTGTTGCAACAAATTCAAGACTTTCCTCCTCTGCAACCGGGTCGAGCTATTCGTGATAGCGGTATTTCAGCCATTGTGCTTATTGATGCTCAAATTGATCACACCACAGGTTTATTGATGCTTCGTGAAGGCACACAAAAACGTGAGCTGTATTGTACGGATATGGTGTATCAAGACCTCACTACAGGTAATCCGCTTTTAAATATTTTGGATCATTACTGTGGTATCAATCATCATGAAATTCCAACCGATGGAAAAACTTCATTTGAAATACCTAAGATAGAAAATCTTACATTTACTGCAGTTGCATTAAAGAGTGCAGCACCACCTTATTCCCCGCATCGAAATAATCCGCATCCAGGTGACACGATTGGCATGCTGATCGAAGATAAAAAAACACAAAAGCGATTATTTTACGCGCCAGGCTTAGGCGAAATTGAACCACATTTACCACCTTTATTTGAAAAAGCAGATTGCATTATGGTGGATGGTACTTTTTGGACAAATACAGAAATGATCGATATGGGTTTAATGACTAA
>JBEGSH010000065.1:0-11121 GCA_041180025.1 Pseudomonadota bacterium
GGTTCATTATGATCAGACATTAGCACATGATGTTTTTTTCTCATGTAGCGATAAAATGTTTCCATCAGCCAGGTTTTTTTATTTTTAAAGAGCTCGCTAACTTCATATCGTTCTGTATAAAAATGCTCTGATGAATAACATTGAAAAGGAATCGAAATTTCACTACAAAATTTCACCAAATCTTGATCGAGTCTATATTCGTCTGGTTCTTGGTATTCAAATTTTTTAATATTATGTTGATCAAATAAAGCATTTAAATTTGCTTTAAAGGAATGTTGATTAACCTGATCATTTATTTTTAAGTAAACAACATGATGGCCATTCTTGGTAAGGTTTGATTGAAAATCTCTCATAGCAGCAAATATAGCTATGATTTTTTGTGCATGATGAAGTACGTAGTTTGTTTCTTGTTTGACTTCCATTAAAACGTAAATGATCTCATCATCTACGTTTTTAAACCAGGAATGATTTGAGTTGAGCTGATCGCCCAGTATAAGCCTTAGGGTTTTCATATGAAGAGATTAAAAAATAAAGATGCAATCTATAATTTTATGCATCCACCTAAAGGCAGGATAACTTTTTTAGCGTTTTTTCTTTCCAGAATTTTTATTAAGAATAATTCCGAATCCAGCAAGCAAAAAACAGGCTAATCCTAAAAAGAATATTAATATATTTGGCATGATTTAATCCCTTCTGTTAATAATTTCGGTATAGATCACAAAAGTTAAGATTGATGGGATCCAAGTCGCTGTGAATAAAGCTTCTTGTTGTTGACCTGAAAACCATAAGTATCCAGTTGTTACAAAAGCAATAAAAACTGACATTAAGATACAAATTTCAGACATTTTTAACATTGTTAACTCCTTTTAAAAAAAACTAATGATCATTCTTCCAAAAACCCCAAGCTGAGCAAACAAGAAAGAAAACAGCAAGGGATGCATGCGCTCTTACATCTGTTTCACCATGGATTTCTAACAAAAATGGAACAATTTTTAACATGCCCAGAATGAGCCATAAAGATGCAATAACGGATAATGTAAAACTTACTTTACCAAAAGTTTTTCTCATAACATCTCTATTTAATTTAAATGTTTCTTAATACTCTCACAATCAAAGCATTTTTTGTAAAAAATAAAAGAGTATTAGCATTAGAATAATAACCATAACCATAGAAGTGAAATACCCATACCCATGCCTAAGTAACCAACTAAATATAGGTAATGCAGGCATGACTGGCAATACATAGATAAAATTTTCATTGGCCAATTGAGCAATTCTTTCTGTGTCCTTACTTTCAAACCAAATCATGGTGTAAGCGGTAAATGAAATAATTGGAAGCGCTAAAAGAAGTGCTGCTAATTTAGTATCTTTTTTACTTAATTCAGTCACTAATACAATGACTAAAGTTGCGATAACAATTTTTATGAAGTAAGCCATTAGTAAACAATCTGCATGTTTGGTTTTTCGGGGGCTTGCGGTATAAAAGAAGCCTTATTCGATTGAATCCTTTTTGCGCTCCATAAGACAGCAAGTGCATCTAAAATATCATCATCCATCACATCTTTTTTTGCATATTGACACCTTATTTCCTCAAAAATAAAATGTTTAAAATGTAGAGCTAATAAGGAATTTCTTATAGCAAAGCCTTCATGACTCTTCTTGCTCTCTAAGATAACTTGTTCATTATTCATTGCCCTAAAACTCAATTCCGGATGTATTTCGTAAATTTGCATGTCCTCATGGTGAATCATCGTTTGCACATCTTTAATTTTAGGAAATAAATACCAGGATTGAAGCGACATAGATTTGCCAAAAAGTCTTTTTGATACCAAAGAAGCTTTTTCATAGTTTGGCTGCGCTAACATTTCAGGGGTAGGTGCTGTAAATATGGAAGAAGCTTTTTTGCTGAGTAATTTTCTAGCTAATTGGTCAGCTTGCCTAGGTATTAATTCAGACAATACAACTGGCATATCAATACCAATAATTAAATGATTTTCCTGCTTAAAGAAATTTTTCAGTTCATTAAGATTTGTAAAAATAGATGATTCAATATTTTCATATTGATTCTCCCAAACTGAAAACCAACCTGATTTACAACCATCAATTCCAATAATAAGCGCCAATTAATTCACTCGACAGTAATTGAGTTTTTTAAAACGCCATAATGCAAAATATTGATAAGCTATCTTGCTTACACTGTATATGAAAGGTAGTCTGATCATGATGCTTAAGACGCTCCATCCTCTTAAGTGCTTCCAAATAAGACAAAACGCATCGATGCCTTTATAAAGGATTTCTTTTTCATCGATAGCGTGAAGGCTTAAAAGTGCATCTTTGCGTGTTATTTGGTATTTGTTGAGCAGTTCTTTATTGGTATGGAGATTGCACCACAAAAAAATGTCGGCAGGGGCAATCGATTTGTAATATCGAATTTCTTTTTTGCAAATATTGCATTGATTATCAAATAAAATCTTTATCATATTTTTTAATTTCGATTTAAAAAGAAAGGCCCCAAATCATTCAGGGTGAATTTGGAGCCCATCGAGCAATATTTCAGCTTATTGCTTATTGAATAGATTTCAGTCCCCATTAAAAATTCAATTTTTTTACTAAAGACTCTATACTTATTTTATGGATACTTTAAGTCATGCTTTATGGGGTTATGGTTTGTTTGGATACAAGCGATATCCTTGGTCGGCTATTTTCTTTGGCGCTATGCCAGACCTTATTTCATTTGGCTTATTGATGCTTATAAATCTTATGACAGGGCATTGGCATTTTGGAAAACCTGCATTAGATTCTCTTCCTTCTTGGATTTTTCCGGCTTATTCAATCGGCCATAGTTTTATTGTATGCTTACCTATCATTTATGCTGTTTATCGTTTTAACCGAGCATTTGCTATGACCATGCTAGCTTGGCCATTTCATATCATTCTCGATTTTCCTTTTCACTCGAAAGCTTTCTTTGCGACACCAATTTTTTGGCCGCTATCGGATTACAAAATGGATGGAGTTCCATGGACACATTGGTATATTTGGTATCCAAATATTTTATTGCTCTCTATTTTGCTCTTTTATCGTTATAAGAAAAATTAGATGAAATTTACTCAATGATTAAATTTAGAAAATCAGAAGATCGTGGATACGCCGACCATGGCTGGTTAAAAAGCTATCATTCGTTTTCGTTTGCAGATTATTTCGATCCTCAATATATGGGCTGGGGTAATCTTCGCGTCATTAACGATGATTATATTGAGGTAGGCGGTGGCTTTGGAGATCATTCTCATAGAAATATGGAAATTATCACTTACGTACTTTCAGGTCAGTTGGCTCATAAAGATAGCATGGGCAATGTTGAAACTATCAATCCAGGTGAGATTCAGAGAATGAGTGCAGGTAGCCTTGTTGTCCATAGCGAATTTAATAGCGCCAATAATGCCATGACCCATTTATTACAAATTTGGATTGAGCCCAATGTGAAGAATATAGAGCCTAGTTATGAACAGAAAATGATTCCTAGGTCTAAAAAGGAAGGTAAGCTTGCCCTCATAGCATCTCCAGATTCGAGAGATCAGTCAGTTTTGATTCATGCAGATGCATCTTTATATGCAGGGATATTCAATGAAAATCAGAATGCGATTCTAAAGTTAAATAAAAACAGAAAAGCATATGTTCATCTTATCGAAGGAGCGTTGGAAATTAACGGCCATCATTTAAAGTCTGGTGATGCATTATTGCTAGAAGATGAGCCTTTAATAACAATTGAAAAGGGTAGGGGTGCGGAAGTTTTGGTGTTTGATCTAGCAGCATAGATGCTAGCCAAGTCGCCTTATATTCAAGGCAAATAAAAGTAATTCATTTTTATTGGTGATCAAGGTTTCAATTTGATAGCGATTACTTTACAATTGCCGAAACCTTAAGCTTAATCTGAATTCGAGGCAATTATCATGTCAGAAAAAAACAACATTGATAAGAAATTATCCAGTATCAAAAACTTGCTCGCTAAGCAAAATCTGGTTGAAAACCTCATTCATAGACAAGAGATGTCTCGTCAAGATATTGTCGAATCTCTTATTCAAAAACAAAATTCAACTGAGTTAGAAAAGCTTGTTAAAAAGCTAGAAGTTAATGAAATCGCCAGAATTCTGGAAGCATTAATAGAGCAAGAGCGAATTGTTGTATGGGACCATATTGAAACAAGTCGTCGTGATGATGTGCTTCTAGAGGTTTCTGATGACATTCGTATGGATCTTGTATCTGACGAAACCCCAAATAAAGAGCAAATTACGGTGATTCGAGTGTTCGACTTATTTAAAGGTCGTTTACGTCAAATACCTATTTATAGCCGAAAAGATCTTGAGAAGGCTAAGCCTATTTGGGTAGATCTTGTCACGCCAGAGATTGAGCAGCTCGAATGGGCGAGAGAAATCTTTGGTGCGCATATCCCTAACCCCAATGAACTGACAGACCTAGAAACGAGTGCGCGTTTTTATATTGAAGATAATGGTGAAATTCATCTACATTCCAATTTCTTACTTGATACCACGAAAGAATCTAAAAACGTCACGGTTGCCTTTGTTCTCAAAGACAAAATATTATTTACGGTCAGAAATGAAGAGTTGCCTGTATTTAGACTTCAACGCTTAAGAGCGCGTGCAGAAGCAGGCTATGTATCTCAAGCAAAAGATGTCTTATTGGACTTGTATGCAGCAGATATTGAATATTCAGCTAATGCTCTTGAAGACGTTTATTCAAGACTAGAAAAAGTGGGCAAGCAGGTTGTGAAGTCGTATATGACAAATAGCCAGGCTGCGACTATTCTTTCTGATATTGCGATCGAGGAAGATTTGAACGGCAAGATAAGACGTAATGTGATGGATACCAGAAACGCTTTATCATTTTTGATGCGTTCAAAGCTTTTATCAGTGAGTCAACATGAAGATGTAAAAGAAATTCTTCGAGACATTGATTCGTTGGATGGCCATACATCATTCTTATTTAATAAGATCAACTTTCAAATGGACGCCACAGTCGGTTTCCTAAATGTAAATCAAAATATTGATTTGAAAAGATTGACGATTATCAGCGTCGTCTTTATGCCAGTGAATATCATTGCAGGTATAGGAGGCATGTCTGAATTTAGTATGATGACTAATAGCATCCCTTGGCAATTAGCTTACGGCTGTTTTATTCTAGTCATGATTGCGATTGGATTACTTACATTTATAGGCTTAAGAACTTTTGAAAATAAGCGTATTGAAAAATTAAGATCAGAAAATTCTTTTGATAAATAAAAATGCTAATTAGGTAGCATTTTTATTTTGTAGGTTTGCCATCCTCATATAAGGTTTTAGATTTAATATCACCATTCTTTTCCCAATAAATCTCATACCCTTCTTTTTTACCATCTTTGAAAGTTGCTTCGGATCGTTTTGCCCCATTGTCATACCATTGCGTAAATAAACCATGTTCTTTGCCATCTTTGTAATGCGCTTCTAATTTAAGTTGGCCATTTTCATACCATTGATTCCACACACCATCTTCTTTATCGTTTTTATAATTGGTTTGTATGTATTTCAGTCCGCTGTTGTACCAAAAAGTCTCTAAACCTTCTTTTTTACCGTTGACATAATGCACTTCATATTTGGTATTTCCATTTTGGTATTTTTCAATTTGTGTTCCCGTTAATAATTTATCAGCTAAGTCTTTGGAGTAAGAGAGTGAAGAAAGACATAGAAAGGGAATGATCGCTATAAGTCGAATAATTTTCATAAATTTAACTTGCTAAGCAACTCGCCTTGTAGTTTTTTGCTGATGCAAGAGAGGCTCTTAAGTCTTCTCTTGGATAAAAGAAAGGCTCGTTAAGATAAGAGTCTTCAATTTTTTCACAGCTTTTCGGATCTAATTTTTTAACACTTGCTACAAAACATGAAGGATTATATTTGATCAGCTCTTCAAGGAGCGCTGCATGTTGCGCTCTTTTTTCAAAATTAGAGACGTTATTAAGTGCATTTTGAATGAATTGATCTAATTGAGCAGGATTGCTGCATTGGTTTATATTGACAATAAATTTCTTTTGGATTTCAAGCTTTTGAATATTGATATCCTGATTAGCTAACGCTACTGAAACATTAGTAAATAACGTTAAGAATAAAACTAAAATTCGCATAAATACCTCAATAATTTAAACTGGTCTTTTGTCATTTATTTGAACAAAAAGTTCATAAAAAATACGACATTAATCTCTTAAGAGTTGCTTTCTATAGTTTTCAAGATTTGCTTGGTAGTTTTTAGCGTTCCCATATTCTAAAAATTTTATATATCTTGAGTGTATTCCCATCACTTTTCTTGCATGTTTAATAGGACAGAAGTATTGCTCAGTTCGCGCCACAATTTCCGTGATGTAGCCTAAAAGTCCAGCGCCATAAGCGCAGTATGTGCAATGAAATTTTTCGATCCAATTAAGATAATGAAGATGATGTCGATCAAAAGAAATGTAATCGCGTCGTTTAACTAATTTAATTTTATAGATAGGAAAACACGTGAATTGATAAAAGCTTATACACGCATCTAGGATTATCATAGGGAAGATCATGCTATAGATGATTGGCCCTGTTATAAGATTAATAGGTCTTGTTGAAAACCAATGCATTAAACCTATTTTTAATTTCTTGTGTGCCTCTTTAATAGAACTTTCAAATTCAACTTTCTTGCCTTTAAATTTATAATTGAATTGAATTTCTTGCTGATGAATGACTTCATTCAATTCTTTTTCGATCGCTTCCATCTGTGTAAGAAGTTGAGTGATTTTTTTATTTTTCATTTTTATTTTCTTTCAACTTCTTATCGAAGTTAAAGGTTAGCGAGCCCGTTTAAAAGGCTTTGTCGAGGAGGGTTTATTTCTAGCAAATTGATGCATTCTTTTGGTGTGATTTTCCGATAAAGGCTGTCTTGCAGGGATCAGATGTTTTTTGCTGTCTCCAATTAAATCAGAGCGACCCATACGTTGTAATGCTTCTCGCAACATAGGCCAATTTTTTGGGTCATGATAGCGAATAAATGCTTTATGAAGTCGACGAACGCCACCTGCTCGCGGAATGGGAACTTCTTCACTGTCATTTGTCACTTTGCGCAAAGGATTTTTACCTGAGTGATACATGGCTGTTGCCATGGCCATCGGTGTCGGTGTAAAAGTTTGCACCTGATCTAATTTAAAATCATGTTCTTTGAGCCATAGCGCCAAATTCATCATATCCTCATCAGTAGCACCTGGATGTGCTGCAATAAAATAAGGAATTAAATATTGTTCTTTGCCGACTTCTTTTGAAAAGCGATCAAACATTTCTTTAAATTTATTATATGAACCCATACCCGGTTTCATCATTTTAGATAAGACATTTTCTTCGGAGTGCTCAGGTGCAATTTTCAGATAGCCACCGACATGATGTTGAACAAGTTCTTTAACATATTCGGGGGAGGTGACCGCTAGGTCATAACGCAGTCCTGATCCAATCAGTACTTTTTTAATACCTTTGGTGTTTCTGGCTTTTCGATAAAGCTCTATGAGGGCTGAGTGATCAGTGTTTAAATTCTCACAAATACCAGGATAGACACAAGAAAGCTTTCGGCAAGAAGCTTCAATCGTTTCAGATTTACAAGCCATGCGATACATATTTGCTGTAGGCCCACCTAAATCTGAAATGACGCCTGTAAAGCCCTCAACTTTATCTCTAATTTCTTCAACTTCTTTTAAGATACTTTCTTCAGATCTACTTTGAATGATCCGACCTTCATGTTCTGTAATGGAACAGAAAGTGCATCCACCAAAACATCCGCGCATAATATTGACTGAAAAACGAATCATTTCCCATGCAGAAATTTTAGCGTTGCCATAAGAAGGATGAGGTTTTCTTGCGTAAGGCATGCCATATACATAGTCCATCTCTTTTGTCGTGAGAGGAATAGGAGGCGGGTTTAACCATACTTCACGATCCCCGTGTCTTTGGATGAGCGCTCGCGCATTACCTGGATTCGCTTCTAAATGAAGGACGCGTGATGCGTGAGCATAGAGCACCGGATTATCCACCACTTCTTCAAAGTTTGGTAAACGAACCACTTGTTTACTTCGATCTGTTTTTGTTTTTCGAACAACCTGAATGACTTTCACATCTTCAGGCAATTTTTCTTTAGTTTCACAATCGCTTCCAACCCCCATTTTCATTTCATATGGGTCAACGTGGGCTTCAATTTTTCCTGGGCGATCAAGGTGTGTGGATGCAATCTCTTCCCAGCCTTCAGGTATTTTTTTACGTAAGAATGCAGTGCCTCTTATATCTTGAATATCTTCTACTTTTTCACCATCAGCGATGCGGTGTGTGAGTTCAATAAGTGCCCGTTCAGCATTCCCATATAGCAAAATATCAGCCTTAGAATCAACCAGTATTGAACGACGCACTTTGTCAGACCAATAGTCATAATGTGCAATGCGACGGAGGCTGGCTTCAATACTTCCAATAACCAATGGCACATCTGAAAAAGCTTCGCGACAGCGTTGAGAGTAGACAAGCACTGCTCGGTCAGGGCGTTTACCGGCAATGGCACCTGGCGTATAAGCATCATCTGAACGAATTTTTCGGTCAGCCGTATATCGATTCACCATGCTATCCATATTGCCAGCAGTGATACCGAAATAAAGGTTGGGTTTACCTAGCGCCTTAAAAGGTTCAGCACTTGACCAGTCAGGTTGAGATATGATGCCCACTCGGAATCCTTGATCTTCAAGTAATCGACCTATCAAGGCCATACCAAAACTTGGGTGATCAATATAAGCATCACCTGTCACTAAAATAATGTCGCAACTGTCCCAGCCTAATGCGTCCATTTCTTTCCGGGTCATGGGAAGCATCGGGGCTGTGCCAAAACGTTTCGCCCAATAAGGACGATATTTGTTTATAGCTTTTACTGAAGATTGAGCAGTCGTTTGCATAGTTGAGCATTTTACTCCGATAAAGCTATTAAACACTTTATAATTAATTAGTTAATATCATTAATCAGTGAATAAGGAAGTGTTCATGCAATTTGAATTGATCGATTTTGCAATCAGCTTATGTTTATTATTAGGCGCAATCTTGTATACATCAGTGGGGCATGCAGGCGCTTCAATTTATATTGCCATCATGACGCTATTTAATATTCCAAGTACAGTGATTAAACCGACCGCATTAGTTTTAAATATTTTTATTGCTTCATTTACGAGCTGGCGTTTTATTCGAAAAGGTTTTTTTGATTTAAAAGTTTTATTTCCGATTGCACTAGGTGCTATACCTTTCGCATTTTTAGGTGGTTATATCAATGCGCCGAGTCATATCTACAAATCTATTGTTGGTATTATTCTTCTAATATCTGCTATTTCTCTTGTGACCGATCTTTCTAAAAAGATCGATAAAAATCTTAAAAAACCTCCATTTTTCTTAGCCGTTTTGATTGGTTCGTGTATAGGGTTTTTGGCGGGTTTAACTGGAACAGGCGGGGGTATATTTTTATCACCACTGATATTATTTTTAGGCTGGAGCTCAACCAAGACAACTTCAGGCATCACCGCACTTTTTATTCTTATTAATTCGAGCTTTGGTTTGCTTGGAAACTACTCTTCAGTTCAGAATTTACCTACACAATTGCCTTTGTTCATAGGGGCTGCTTTGATTGGTGCACTTATTGGGACAACACTTGGGATAAAGTTTTATACAGCTAATACTATTAAAAAATCACTAGCCTTAGTTTTGGTGATTGCAGGATTGAAGTTATTACTGACTTAAAACAAAAAATCCCACATACCGCGATATATACGTGGGATAAAAACGATCTCGAAAGATAGTTTTTTATGCGGTCTTAGCTAGAACAGAAGGGTGAATTCCAAATCTTGATTTGAATTTCACAGAAAATCTTCCTAAGTGTTTACACCCAACATTCAAAGCAATTTCAGTCGTTTTTTTAGTGCTTTTGTGTCGTTTAATTAAATCGAAAGCTAGAACAAGCCTTTCTTCTTCAATATATTCAAAAGGCGTTTTATCAAAATGCTTTTTAAATAAAAGCTGCAAAGATCGCTCCGAGTAGCCGGAGGCGTTTCTTAAATCACTCATAGTTATTTTTTCTGAAAGATGCAATCGAATATATTGTTGAGCTAATTCAATTGCTTTATGAGGAGTTGCGTGAACCATTTAATTGGGAGATATTTCTTCTAAATGAGGAATGACCTCAGAGATGCGTAAACCAAGAGCTTTAGCATATTTTCTTACACATACTAATTTTAAAGAGGCGGAAGGGAAGTGCTGAGATCTATTTTCCTCGATAGATAGAATTTGTCTTTCAGCTAAACATAATTCGTTAGCAATATCCAGAGTAGATATGCCGCGTTCAATTCTTTTTTGTTTTAGTAGCTTAAAGTTATATTCAAATTTTTCCACAGCCAAATATTAAATGTACATTCGGTCCATGGATATCCTTCAAAAGGATGATATTTAGGGGGGTTAGACGGTTTGATTGCTTAAATTCATCAGTTCGGAGAGTGATTTTGCCCCTAATTTTCTCATCACTTCAGATTTATATTGCTTAACTGTAGGTAGTGAAATGTTAATTTTTTCCATAAGCTCATTATTATTTAAGCCTTGGATCAAAAGATCAAAAACTTGTTTTTCTCGGGGAGATAAGCTTTTTAATAATATTTTTAAATTCACCCTTTTAAGTTCGATGCGAGTAGCTTTATCAATCGCATTAGTTAAATCATTTATATCAAAAGGCTTTACTAGAAAATCAATGGCGCCTTGTTTCATGGCGTCGATACTTTGTTGAATAGAAGATTCGCCACTAATAAAAATTATTGGAATATCTTCACCTCGATCTGTAAGTGCCTTATAAAGATCTACACCACTTAAATCAGGAAGGCGCATATCAGCAATCAGTACAGACGGCCTTGTAATGTCTCGGTAACTTAAAAAATCGTTAGCATTTTTAAAGGATTCAACAATAAATCCCTTGAATTCCAATAAAGATTCAATACTTTTAAGCTGTGAAGAATCGTCTTCAATTAAAAAAACAGTAATATTATGTTTTTTATGCATTTTG
>JBEGSH010000066.1:0-5832 GCA_041180025.1 Pseudomonadota bacterium
CATCTGCATGACGGTCAAATGTGTACCATAAAATAAATCCCACAGCCGCATTAATGACAATTAATACAAAAGCACCTAATTTTTTTGTATTAAATCTTTCTTCATAAAATAAATATAAAAGGGAGGTAATTAAACAAAATAAAATAAATACCTCATATAAGTTACTAATCGGAATATGGCCAATATCAAGGCCCATTAAATAAGATTCATACCATCTGACAAGTAATCCAATGAAACCAAATAAAACCGCTACAAATGTAAAAGAGGAGGCAATATTGTCTATTAGATTATTTTTTGTAAGCAGGCCTAGCCAATAGAGAAAAAGTGAAAGCACGAAAAATACATTCATCCACATAATAGCTGATTGACTTGCTATTAAATATTTCAATAAGAAGATGTGCTCATTATTAGCTAGGACACCTTGATATAAATGAATCGCAAAAAGACTGATCACAAAAACCAAAATCATAATTTTTTTAAAATGATTCCATTTCCAACCAAGCCATGTAAAAAATCCAACACTTCCAAATAAAATTACCTTTTCATAAACATCCATATAGCTATGAAATGTTTTTAGAGCATATAAGGCACCGCCTAATAAGAAAGCAATATACAAAACATTAAATGTCTGAAATGTCGCTTTAGAAGATTTAAATAATTTATTGAACATATCTCACCTATTATTGAATAATTTTCTTAATTTCTTGAATTAATTTCCTGAAGTCTTTTTCAAAGTCTACGTTCTTACGATTAGAGCTTAATGCAAGTATAACGCCGCCTTTTGCTTTAATAAGCAACCATAATTTTCTTTCATGTAAATAAATCATTGAAAAAATACCTAGCACTAAACTTAAGGACCCAAGATAAACCCAAAATTGGCCAGGCGACTTGGTCAATTGGAGTCCGCTTGCTTCTTTTTGTTCATAACCTGTTAATTCAAAATAATAAGGAACTCCATAAAAAAATATATCGCTATAAGCATTTAATGCATCTTGTATAAATGTGATTCGAGCTTGATTGAGATCTTTATCTGCTAGATTAAATTGGTGTTTATATAACTCACTTGATGCAATATCAATAATTTTTAAGTAAGTTTGTACTGCTTTTTCTTTTTCGCTAGCTGGAATATTTTTATCTATATTTTCAGCAATATTTGAAAATCCCCCTTGAGCAAATAAAGTCATTAATTTATTAACACTCTTTTCAAATGATTCTTTAACATTACTATTTTTATCTACACTACTTGCCGATTGATTGGCCATTTTTTTTGCAACAGACTCAATCAGTGTTTTATTTTGTAGGGCATCTTTAAATAACATAAACTCATCAATAGAGCCTTTTGCATCTGCAGGGATTTTTAAGTATTTGAATTCCTCTTGCGGCGTTTCTCTCATGCCACTTATAAAAAATGAACGTCCATCAATTGGCATAGCATATTGATATGAAAGATATTCACGGGCCTGTCCTGAGCTATTTCTAACTTTATAAGTGACACTTGGACCCACATTCCTAGGCTTTTCTTTTTCGCCCTCTTTCAAATGCAATACATTAAATTTTTTAAAGTCATTAAACTCGTAAGTGATTTGATCTTTATCTAATTTTACTTTATCAAAAATTTTTCCATCTATTTTTTGAGCGGTGTTTGAATTGAATAAGCTTCGCAATTTAATGTTTAGCTTTGTGCCTCCATCTTGAAAATCTGATTGATATATTGCTATGCCTTTATAAGTAAAAGGATGATTAACGCTAATTGTTTTTGTTATATCTTGAGAAAGTTCAGGATCAGAAATTACCAAATCGCTTTCAAAGGATTTTGGCATGCCTGTTGAATAATGATTAATTCTAAAATCTTTTAAAGTGATTTTAAAAGGCAAATCTTGTACAAGGTATCCATCTTTCATTCTGACAAATGCAACATTATCTGAAGAGCCTTCAGCAAGCGTCATATTTGCTCTAAATGAGGTATTGCTGACACTTAATCTACTTACTTCTGGAACCTTTGAAGCCGGCATATCTAATGTTTCTATTTTTTTATAGCCTAGTAATTCTTGAGCTTTAAAAATCAAGTTACCATCCAATAACCCACCCAAGCAAATTACTACCACTCCAATATGCGTCAAAATATAACCTAAGCGCTGATAGTTGCCCTTCTTGGCAACAATTAAAAAATCGCCGTTTTCTTTCGATTTTCCCTTGATTTTAAATTTAGCTTGTTTTAAGTAATGAAGAATTTTTGAAGTATTCACATCCTTTTTATTTTTTATAACAAAATGATGTGTGAATGATAAAAGTGACTTTTCCTCTAAAGAATCTTTAAATACTGAAAAGTCTTTAAGAATTGCTGGTGTATTTTTAATAATACAAAGTGTTGTCGATAACACCAAAAAAAGAAGAATCGTTAAAAACCAAACACTGTGATATACATCATAAAGACCAATTTTTTCAAAAAATACAAACCAAAATTGACCTAATTTAATAATGTAATTCTCATAGGGCTCATTCTGCTTAAGTATTGTTCCTATAATTGATGCGATGCCCAAAAATACAAGCATCGATACCGCAAAACTCATTGAGCTTAGTAATTGATTTATTTTTTTGGAATTAATTGTTGTAGATTTCAAAATAACTCATTTTTAAAAATGAAAAGTTTTGACTACGAAAACTACAAGGAAGTTGCAGCAATTAAACGTAATATGAAAATTAGAATAGCTTATCTTAAACCTTGAATATAATCCGCTACAGCTTCCATTTCTTGATCGGTTAATTTAGCAGCAATGGTTCGCATCACTTTTGCTTCATCATTTGCTCGAGCACCGAGTCTAAATTGTCTTAATTGATTTAAAACATACTCTGTATGTTGACCACCTAGACGTGGATATTTAACAGGAAGGCCATCGCCTGAAGGTCCATGACAAGAAGCACAGGCTGGCACGTTATTAGCCTGAATACCTGCACGATAAATTTTTTCTCCTAAAGAACCGCTACCATTTGTTTTGGCTTGTCCTAAATTTAATTTTTGCTTTGAAAAGTATTCTGCTACCGCATGCATATCCGCATCTGATAGCATTGCTGCCATTCCAGACATTACTGCGTTTGCTCGATCACCAGATTTAAAATTAATTAATTGTTTGTAAAGATATTCTGCGTGTTGTCCTGCTAATTTCGGATTGGCAGTAATAATGCTATTGCCATCAATTGCGTGGCAGGCTGCACATACGGTGCTAACTGCTTGAGGTGGATTTGTATGCTCAATCGTTGCGGAGATTGCTGTACTTGAAATTAAAAATGACAAGATGAGAATAAAAAAAACATTTCGACCGCTCATTGTGCAAAGCTCCATATATAAAGTATGTACAAGATGTTCATTTTATCTAAAATCCTATTCTCGTGATAGCATTTTGATTAGATTGAACAGGTTTAGGTAAAGCGCATGGCTATTTTTAAAAACGCATCATATTTTATATCTGCTCACCATTTAAGTGACTTGCCTCCCCCTACTGGTATTGAGATTGCGTTTGTCGGAAGATCAAACGCAGGAAAATCTAGCGCTATTAATGCGCTTGCAAATCATAATCGCCTTGCTTTTGTAAGTAAGCAGCCTGGTCGCACACAACTTATTAATTTCTTTGCTCTTGGTGAGAATCGTTTTTTGGTTGATTTGCCAGGTTATGGCTATGCCAAAGTGCCTCAAGCAATTAAAGATCATTGGCAAAAAACTTTAGCCACTTATCTATCTGAGCGCTCTTGTCTTTTTGGCCTTGTTTTAGTTATGGATATTAGGCATCCACTCACGCCTCTTGATCAACAAATGTTAAAGTGGTTTTCGTTAAATAAAAAACCTATTCATATTTTATTAACTAAAGCAGATAAACTTTCTCGGGAGGCTTCTCATAAAACACTTCATGCTGTTCAAAAAGAAATTGATGAGAAATGGGGATCAACTCTGGGTATTGAATGCACAGTTCAACTTTTTTCTAGCTTAAAAAAACAAGGTGCCGATGAGGCTGAAACTATCATTGGAAAATGGCTAAATACGGCTGTAGATCATGTCCCAAACTCTATAGCCTAACTTAATTCCTCGATTTTCATATTTTGTTAACGGACGATAATCAGGTTTTTTGAAAAAATCATCCGATGTCTTTTCTAATAAATCTTCTTTATCTAAAAGATCAATAATCCATAGAGCGTAATCTTCCCAGTCTGTTGCAATATGAAGATAGCCTGATTTTTTAATTTTCTGCGCTATAAGCTTTAATAAATTTGATTGTATGAGTCTTCTTTTGTGATGTCTTTTTTTAGGCCAAGGATCGGGAAAGAAAATATGAATACCATCCAAAGAATCATTCTTTATCATCACATTAAGAACCTCGACCGCATCGTGTTGAATAATTTTTAAATTGCGAATGTCGCCTTCCTGAATTAATTTAAGCAAGTTGCCTACACCAGGCGAATGAACTTCGATTGCAACATAATTTTTATTTAAATTAGATTTTGCAATCTCTGCAGTTGAAGTTCCCATACCAAAACCAATTTCCAGTATGAGATCACTATTTTTATTTTTAAAAATATCGCCGAAATTTATTATTTTATTTTCAAAATTAACAGCATGTTTTTGAAAGTTATCTTGAATAGCTTTTATCTGGGCGGCGGTAATTCGACCCTGCCTTAAAATATAGCTTCTAATAGGTCGCTTCTTAATATCTTCTTTATTTTGTTCAGTCATAATTTTGTGACTTTATTGTTTTGCTTAAGCCCTAAAAGATCTATATCTATATTTTTTTCTAGCGTCATGACTTTAAATAAATCCCCCATTTCTGAGGGAGATAATAATTTTTGAATTTCAGATACTGATTTCATATATAAAGCCCTATCTTCTAAATTTATTTTTTCAAGCAAATTTAATATTCCGCAATTAATAAGAAAATTTGCTTGAGATATAAAGCCAGTAATATTTAAACCTAATTTTGAAGCCTCTTTTGCAACATAGCTAAAATTAACATGGGTTGTAATATCTTGTATGCCTAGCTGGATAAGAGGATTGTCATGGGCATAATGCTTAAAATGACACATCAATGTTCCTTGAGATCTTTGCTCATGAAAGTATTCTGTATGGTTAAAGCCATAATCAATAATGAACACAATGCCTTTGCTAAGTGATTGGCTAATTTTATTAAGCCAATGTTTAATATGAATAGGGTATTCTGCAAGATAGTTATTTGGTAGATTTTTTAAATCGATTTCGTCGTAATTAGATATATCTTCTATTGGCTTATCTTTCCAAATTAATACATCATTTTCTGTACCAATACCTTTTTGATAATACATGTCTGATTCTTTCTTTATTAAGTCTACGGGTAGCGCATCTAAAAGTTCATTACAAAAAATGATACCTTCGTATTCTTTAGGGATCTCATCAATCCATTGAATTTTGCTAAATAAATGTGAAGGCAAATGTTCTATTAAGAGCTCGTATTGTTGCTTTCTTAATGAAGGACTTATTTCCAGAATAAGATAATGATTTATATTTTCATTATCACTGCTCAATGATTGAATTACTTGAAGTGCAAACTGTCCCGATCCAGCTCCAATTTCAATGATACTTCTTGCTATTGATTGAAAAATTTCTTTGAATTGAATACATAATGTTTTTGCAAAAAAATTCGATATTTCCGATGCTGTAACAAAATCGCCTTTTTCACCAAACTTTCTTAAAGTTCCAGTGTAATAACCTAATTCGGGATCATAAAGTGCAAGCTCCATGAATCGATCGAAGCTTATCCATCCCTGATTAGAATGAATGGATTGGATAATTTTTGTTTTTAATTGCTCACT
>JBEGSH010000067.1:0-3041 GCA_041180025.1 Pseudomonadota bacterium
CCTATGGCAAAATCATCGGAAGATTGCGCCATGATGATGAATGTGATGGCAGGCTTTGATCCCAAAGATTCCACATCGATTGATCATAAAAAAGAAGACTATACAAAAAATATGGATCAACCGATCGAAGGTTTAAAAATTGGATTGCCTAAAGAATACTTTGCAGAAGGCCTCGATAGCAATGTTGCAAAAGTGATTGAATCCGCGATTGATCAATATAAAAAATTGGGGGCCACTATCGTGGATGTCAGTTTGCCTAATACCAATTTATCGATTCCTGTCTATTATGTTTTAGCCCCTGCTGAAGCCTCGAGCAATTTGTCACGATACGATGGTGTGCGTTATGGGCATCGCACAAGTCAATATGATGATCTGATGGATATGTATTGCAAGACGCGTCAAGAAGGATTCGGCGAAGAAGTGAAGCGACGTATCCTCATTGGCACTTATGTATTAAGTGCAGGCTATTACGATGCATATTATTTAAAAGCACAACAAATACGCCATTTGATTTCCGAAGATTTTAAAAAAGCATTTCAATCATGCGATGTGATCATGGGGCCTACTGCACCATCGACCGCTTTTAAAGCCAATGAAAAAATTGATGATCCAGTCACGATGTATTTACAAGATATTTATACGATTGCGACTAATCTTGCCGGTTTGCCAGGCATGAGCATTCCAGCAGGCTTTGTGAATAAACTTCCAGTAGGCATACAAATCATAGGCAATTATTTTGATGAAGCGCGCATGTTGAATGTCGCACATCAATTTCAAAAAGTGACTGATTGGCATAAAGCTATTCCCGAAGGAGCGCTTTCATGAGCTGGGATGTCGTGATTGGGATTGAAACACATGTGCAGCTTCAAACTAAAACTAAAATTTTTTCAGGTGCATCGACTGCGTTTGGTGCAGAACCTAATACTCAAGCTTGCGTGCTATCTATTGCACTTCCAGGGACGCTCCCTGTTTTAAATTATGAAGCTGTCCAGTGTGCTATTAAATTTGGATTAGCCACAAATGCCGAGATAGCCCCACGCTCTATTTTTGCAAGAAAAAATTATTTTTATCCTGATTTACCTAAAGGCTATCAAATTAGCCAATATGAATTACCTGTGGTTGGCAAAGGATCGCTTGAAATTGAAGTAGGCGACATTAAAAAGACAGTGCGAATTACGCGTGCGCACTTAGAAGAAGACGCTGGAAAATCATCACATGGTGCGGTTCAAAATGGCACAGGCATCGATTTAAATCGTGCAGGTACACCACTTTTAGAAATTGTGTCTGAACCTGATATGACTTCAGCGGCTGAAGCAGTCGCTTATGCAAAAAAATTACATGAGCTTGTCCAGTGGATTGGAATTTGTGATGGCAATATGCAAGAAGGAAGTTTTCGTTGTGATATTAATGTTTCAGTAAAGCGTGCGGGTACAGATAAATTAGGCACACGTCGCGAAATTAAAAATTTAAATTCATTTAAATTTATCGAGCAAGCTATACATTTCGAAACGCAATGGCAAATTGAGATGTTAGAAGAAGGTAAAACCATTCAACAGGCGACTGTCCTCTTCAACCCTGAAACAGGGGAAACAAAAGCGATGCGCTCTAAAGAAGAGGCAAATGACTATCGCTATTTCCCTGATCCCGATCTCTTACCATTAGAAATTTCTGATGAAAAAATTAGAGAGATTAAAGAAAGCATGACTGAATTACCTCATCTTATGAAGGCGAGATTAGAACGTGATTATCAATTGTCATCCTATGACGCGTCTGGCATTACAAGTGACAAACATGTCGCTGATTATTTTTTTGCTACCTTAAAAGAGGGCGCTGAGCCTAAACAAATTGCAAATTGGATCTTAGGCCAATTATTTTCTAAACTGAATGAGCATAATTTATCGATTGAACATTCACCTATAAAACCTCAAGTCCTGAGTTTACTTTTAAAACGTATTCAAGATGGCACCATTTCAAATAATGGCGCTAAACAACTTTTTGAAAAGTTATGGACGAATTCAGATTTAGAAATTGATGCGTTGATTGAGTCTGAAGGATTAAAACAAGTCTCAGACAGCGGTCTTATTGAAACGATGATTGATGAAGTTTTAAAAAATAACCAGGCGATGGTAGATGAATATCGATCAGGAAAAGAAAAAGCATTTAATGCGCTTGTAGGTCAAATTATGAAAGCCTCTAAAGGCAAAGCTAACCCAGGTCAGGTCAACGAACTGCTTCGTAAAAAATTAAGTTAAGTTTTAATTCCGTATTCTTTTTGATAGGCACGCATCGCATCCATATGAGATGCATATGTTGGATTCGATTCAATATAACGCATAATTTCTTTTAAAGAAGTGAGATGGCATACAGGCAAATGATGTGCGGCTTTAATTTCTTCAACAGCCGAGAGTGCTCCACTCCCTTTCTCTTCTCGATCAATAGAAATCGCAATACCTGAGGGTTTGGCACCTTCTTCTAAAATAAGAGTCACAGATTCATTCACAGAAGTGCCTGCAGAGATCACATCATCCACAATAAGCACCTGTCCTTTTAACGGCGTTCCAATAATGACACCACCTTCACCATGATCCTTTTTTTCTTTGCGATTGAATGCGAAAGGCACGTTACGTCCTCGACTCGCAAAAGCAATCACAATTGACGTGACTAAAGGAATACCCTTGTAAGCAGGGCCGTAGAGCATATCAAAGGGAATGTCTGAAGCTTCAATGGATTTGGCGTAAAACATTCCGAGCTTCATTAAGCTCTCACCGTCATTAAAAAGACCTGTATTAAAGAAGTAAGGACTTAAGCGACCGGCTTTCGTTTTAAATTGACCAAACTGTAAAACCTGTTTTTTTAGGGCAAATTCGATAAACTCTTGACTTGAGTGATCCATAGATAAATCGATAGAGATGAATTATGAGAATTATAACGCTAAACATGAATGGAATTCGATCCGCTTCTAATAAGGGCGTTTTTTCATGGCTTGATTCACAAGAAGCTGATTTTATTTGTGTACAAGAAGTTAAAGCACATGAGAGTGA
>JBEGSH010000068.1:0-2759 GCA_041180025.1 Pseudomonadota bacterium
CTTCTTCCAAAGAGCAGGGGCAGATTACGACTTTGGTCCGGCTCCCTTTATTTGGGCAAGTCAAGTTTGGAAATATTTGGATGAAAAAATTCTAACCCCAAAAAATATGGCCATTTGGGATGCAATTCAATTACACCCCATGGAAATGAGATGGTATGGTGAAGCTTTTCTTGAATGCAACCTTTTACGCAGTAAATCCGTAAAGCCATTGTTTAAGGTCTATCACTATGAGTGGCAATTTAAGAATGATCAAAAAAAAGGTATCGACATTGACATTTTAAAAGCCAATTATCTAGGCATCATTCAACAATCAAACTGGAACAAAAATCTTGATCCAAAATTTGCCAGAAAATCTCTAGGGTCTAGAATTTGGAAATCAATCAAGGGCTTCTTTTAGGAAAGAGCATATGCCTAAACAATCAAACTGGCTG
This sequence comes from Pseudomonadota bacterium, assembly GCA_041180025.1. GTDB lineage: Bacteria > Pseudomonadota > Gammaproteobacteria > Burkholderiales > Methylophilaceae > Methylopumilus. The sequence goes on from JBEGSH010000068.1 coordinate 432, forward strand.
ATTCTTTCGCATGGTTTTAATATGGATGGTAGAGCTGCCAGCCAAACCATCACTGACAAGATTCCTTTTCTAATTGATGAAGGCGTTCATCCTGTAGCCATCAGTGCAGTAACGGGCTCAAAAGATAAAATAATTCCCCACTATCAAACCTTACCCTTTGCTGGGGCGGGACTCAGATTTGATCTAAGACACTACCTCAAATATCGAATCAAGAATAAAGTTATATATAAAATATTGATGGGGGTGATTAGTCTCATTCTTCTTCCATTTATTGGATTGGAAAAACTTTTCTTTGGGTTACAAAGTCAAGCATCTTGGTCAATCACAGCATTCATGAGAAGCTTGTGGTTAATTAAAAAACACGATATCAATTTAATTTACAGCACTGGCGGAGCTTATTCAGCACACCTAACCGCTCTTTGGCTAAAAAAAATTACAAACTTACCTTGGATTGCTGAGATTCATGATCCCATGATTCAACCAGGAACTATTCCACAAACCAGAGATCAGAAATTTCAAACCTCATTAGAAAAAAATATCTGTCAACATGGTGACCTAATATGGTGGTTTACAGAAGGGGCTCTACTCAGCGCTCAAATGAGGTGCCCTGAACTGAAAGACAAGGGCATAGTCATTATTCCAGGCGCAACACCTCCTGATATCAAAGGCAAGTACCTGAGATCAAAATTCTTGAATATTTCGCATTTTGGATCCCTATCTGAAACCCGCTCACTGGCGCCATTTCTAAAGGGATTATCTTCTTGCATTCAATCTGGATCTATTCCAAAAAATATTGTTAAAGTTCATATTTATGGGGGCAAAATTGATCGACTGAGCAAAGTCCTCATCAATAAACTAAAGCTAGAGCATTCTGTTATTGAACATAGTAGATTGGAATTTGACCCTATTAAAAATCTTTCAGGCAGAGAACAAGTAATTCTTAAAATGCAAGAATCAGACTGCCTGCTATTAATGCATGGAGAAATTCCGGAATGTTCAGAATATATTCCTTCAAAGGTTTATGAATATTTTTGGGCAGAACGCCCTATCATGGGTATTACACATAACAATACTCAATTAGATGATTTGATTCGCCAAAGAAATGGTTTTGTAGCTCACACATCTAATCAAGATTCAATTATCAAGGAACTTAAAAAGATTTATCAGCTATGGACTGCAGATCAATTATTTGCCAAAACCAATCCAATTGGCGTTGAACAGGCGGTCAAAGAAATCGTTCATCATTGCAAAATAAGAGATCTCATCAAATGAATAACAAGAACTTTTTAAGTGCTGTCATTTTAGGCTATGGCAATTTTGATGAAACTTCCAAAAAGTGCCTTGACTCACTAATAAATGAGGCTAGAGAAAATAATGTGACCTTATTAGCAGTGGACAATGGCTCACCAGATGACAGCGCCGTTAAATTAAAAAACTATCAAATTAATCACCCATCCCTTCAGATACAAATCAATTCAGATAATTTAGGTTTCGGCGGGGGAATGAATCATGCTGTTAGTTACTTGGATAGTGAATGGGTTCTTTTAATTAACAGCGACATCATTTTCCCCCCTCAATCTCTCTCAAGGTTAATCAACTCCTTGAGAAACTGTCCTAGCGAATTTGGAATTGTTGCCCCATTAACTAATAATGCAGGAAATGAACAGTGTATTCATGTTCCAGGATTTTCCACAGAAAATATTATTCAAAATGCATCAGCAATTATCGATAATCCATGTGGCGTTATGACGCCAGCTTATAGGGCTGATTTTTGTTGCGTAGCCATCAAGACTGAATTATGGAAAAAGCTCAATGGTCTCGATAGTCAATATGGCAAAGGTTATTACGAAGACTTTGACTTTAGCTTGAGAGCCAAAGAAATCGGCTATCAATGCGTCGTTAGCGAAGATAGCTTTGTCTATCACCATGGCAGCTTAAGTTTTAAGGCAAATCCAGCTCAGAAAGCTCTTATACACAAAAACAAATCTATTTTTCTTGGGCGCCACCCACAAGCTAAACTGCCTCATCAAAGAGAGTGCAATTTGTCAGCGATAAATTTTTATGCCACTCAAAAGCTCACCTCTGCGATTCAAATTCGACTAAACCTCAGACTAGAACTTATGAAAAAAATCATGCCAAAAAGTTTTTTCAAAAAACTTTTATGGCGAAAAAAAATAAAAAATATTGAGAACTACTACTCATCAGTAAATTTTAGAACCACACAAATTTGATCGCCTCGAAGATTCTTATTCGCATCAGCAGCCTTGCGCTTGAATTCTTTAATCTGCTCAGCATTAAAGATAGAGTTATTTTTGTTCACTAAATAAC
>JBEGSH010000069.1:0-11953 GCA_041180025.1 Pseudomonadota bacterium
GTAGACAATAAAAAAATAGATCAACTAATTTCAGATTTAAAGAGTGCGTCATGAGTATTAAAATTTTTGTTCCTATCGATTCAACAGCTTTGTCTCTTGGCGCTAATGAAGTTGCAAATGCAATTTCAAAAGAAGCGCAGGCTAAAAAACTAGATATTCAAATCATTCGTAATAGTTCGCGCGGATTATTTTGGTTAGAAACTTTAGTGGAAGTAGAAACGCCTCAAGGCCGTATAGGTTTTGGCCCTATTAATCCAAGCGATGTGAAGTCTTTATTTGATGCAGATTTTATAAATGGGGGTAAGCATCCTCTTGCACTGGGCGTTGTTGCAGATATCGATTGGCTAAAAAAACAAGAGCGCTTAACTTTTGCACGTATGGGTATTACCGAGCCCACCAATATTGATCAGTACACGGCGCATGATGGATTCCAGGGCTTAAAAAATGCATTGAATTTAAAACCTGAAGCGATTGTGGAAACCGTTACAGCTTCTGGTCTGCGAGGTCGAGGTGGTGCAGCTTTTCCTACAGGGATTAAATGGAAAACGGTATTGGATACCAAAGCCACACAAAAATATATTGTATGTAATGCAGACGAAGGCGATTCAGGTACTTATTCAGATCGCATGATTATGGAAGGCGACCCTTTTGTTTTGATTGAGGGCATGATTATCGCCGGCCTTGCTGTAGGCGCCACACAAGGATATGTCTATTTAAGATCTGAATATCCCCACGCACTAAAAACTTTAAATGAAGCCATTCACCAAGCGACAAAAGCTGGTTATCTCGGCGAAGATATTTTGAAGTCAGGCAAAGTTTTTCATTTGGAAGTAAGACGTGCAGCAGGAGCTTATATTTGCGGTGAAGAAACTTCGCTATTAGAGAGCCTAGAAGGCAAGAGAGGATTGGTGCGATTTAAACCACCACTTCCCGCGATCGAAGGTTTATTTGGTAAACCTACAGTGGTAAACAATGTGATTTCATTAGCAACTGTACCTATTATTTTGGCTAAAGGTGCTAAGTATTATCAAGACTTTGGTATGGGGAAATCACGAGGCACTCTTCCTATTCAGCTGGCAGGAAATTTAAAGCGCACGGGTCTTGTAGAGAAAGCCTTTGGTATTACTTTAAGAGAGCTTCTTTACGATTTTGGCGGAGGCTCTTTATCAGGCAAACCGATTAAGGCAGTTCAAGTAGGTGGGCCTTTAGGCGCTTATTTACCTGAGTCACAATTTGATACCCCACTCGATTATGAAAAATTTTCCGAAATCTGGGCGGTCCTAGGTCACGGTGGTATTGTGGCATTTGATGAGACAGTCAATATGGCAAAGATGGCGCGCTATGCATTTGATTTTTGTGCGATTGAATCTTGCGGAAAATGTACACCTTGTCGTATTGGTTCGACGCGAGGTGTTGAAGTGATAGATCATATTATGCAGGGTCATGATATTAAGAAACATGTGGCATTAATTAGAGATCTTTCAGATACCATGTTAAATGGTTCTTTATGTGCCTTAGGTGGCATGACGCCATTCCCCGTTTTGAGCGCTTTAAATCATTTCCCTAGAGACTTTGGGGTTGATGCAAAAGAGCCCAAGGCATAGACTGATAGGTTGATTTAGTGATTTATTTCGAGAAAACATATGGATGATGTAAAAGATTTTGGAACACCAAAAAGAACTTCAGACAAGACAATCAATTTAACAATTGATGGCGTATCTGTTTCTGTGCCTGAAGGTACATCCATTATGCATGCCGCATCAGTATCAGGCGTTACTGTGCCTAAATTATGTGCTACAGATAGTTTGGAGCCCTTTGGTTCATGCCGTCTTTGCCTCGTTGAAATTGAAGGTCGTCGCGGGTATCCAGCTTCATGTACAACCCCTGTAGCAGAAGGCATTAAAGTACACACACAAACACCAAAACTTGCTGATATTAGGCGGGGCGTGATGGAGCTTTATATTTCTGATCATCCTCTCGATTGTTTAACCTGTGCAACGAATGGCGACTGCGAATTACAAGATATGGCAGGCGCTGTAGGTCTTCGAGATGTGCGTTATGGTTATGAGGGTGAAAATCATTTAAAGAGTGTAAAAGATACTTCAAATCCTTATTTTACTTTTGACCCTTCAAAGTGCATTGTATGTTCAAGATGTGTCAGAGCCTGTGAAGAAGTACAAGGTACTTTTGCGCTGACAATTCAAGGTCGTGGGTTTGATTCTAAAGTATCAGCAGGTAATAAAGATTTTAAAGATTCAGAATGTGTGTCATGTGGCGCATGCGTGCAGGCTTGTCCTACCGCTACCTTGATTGAAAATACGATTATTGAAGCAGGCGTTCCCGAACATAGTGTCACAACGACTTGTGCGTATTGTGGTGTTGGTTGTTCATTCCATGCGGAAATGAAAGGCGAAGAAGTCGTTCGCATGACACCTAATAAAGATGGCGGTGCAAATCATGGGCACTCTTGTGTGAAGGGAAGATTTGCTTGGGGCTACGCTACACATAAAGATCGCATTACGACACCTATGATTCGTAAAAACATTCATGACCCTTGGGAAAAAGTAACATGGGATGTCGCGATTAATTATGCCGCAAGTGAGATTAAGCGCATTCAAAAAAAATACGGTCGTGATTCAGTGGGTGCAATTTCATCTTCACGTTGTACGAATGAAGAAGTGTATGTCGTACAAAAATTAGTGCGTGCAGCATTAGGTAACAATAATGTGGACACTTGCGCGCGCGTATGTCATTCACCGACAGGATATGGACTTAAACAAACATTAGGTGAGTCAGCAGGCACACAAAATTTTGATTCAGTGATGCATGCAGATGTGATTGTCGTTATCGGTGCGAATCCTACAGATGGGCATCCTGTATTTGCATCTCAAATGAAAAGACGTTTAAGAGATGGTGCGAAACTCATTATTGTAGATCCGCGCGCAATTGATCTTGTCGACAACTCGCCTCATATCAGGGCTGATTATCACTTAAAACTTAAACCTGGTTCCAATGTAGCTATGGTGAATGCATTAGCACATACGATCGTCACAGAAAATCTTATGGACGAATCTTTCGTTAAAGCACGATGTGAAGACGAAGCCTTTAAAGTATGGAAAGATTTTATTGTGAAATCCGAAAATTCCCCTGAAGCAATGAGTGCATTTACAGGTGTGGATGCGAAAGAGGTGAGAGCTGCCGCAAGACTTTATGCAACAGGAGGTAATGCTGCGATCTATTATGGATTGGGTGTGACAGAGCATAGCCAAGGCTCAACAATGGTCATGGGGATTGCAAATCTTGCGATGCTCACAGGAAATATTGGTCGAGAAGGTGTTGGGGTCAATCCTTTACGAGGACAAAATAACGTACAAGGCTCTTGTGACATGGGATCCTTCCCACATGAATTCCCAGGATATCGACATGTATCTGATAAAGCGACCTTAGCTTTATTTGAAAAAGCATGGGATGTGAAATTACAAAATGAACCCGGTTTAAGAATTCCAAATATGTTAGATGTTGCAATCGATGGACAATTTAAAGCGCTCTATTGTGAAGGTGAAGACATTGCCCAATCAGATCCAAATACGCAGCACGTGACACATGCATTAGAGTCGATGGAGTGCGTGATCGTACAAGATTTATTTTTAAATGAAACTGCGATGTATGCGCATGTGTTCTTTCCAGGCTCTTCATTCCTAGAAAAGAATGGCACATTTACCAATGCAGAGCGACGTATTTCGAGAGTAAGAAAAGTGATGTCGCCTAAGAATGGTTATGAAGACTGGGAAATCACACAGATGCTTAGCAATGCATTAGGTTACAAAATGGAATATAAGCATGCCTCAGATATCATGGATGAAATTGCAAAGCTTACCCCCACATTTACAGGTGTGAGTTATCAAAAGCTAGATGAATTAGGAAGTATTCAATGGCCTTGTAATGAAGAGCATCCTCTTGGAACGCCTACCATGCATATCGATGAATTTGTTCGTGGCAAAGGTAAATTTATTATTACCGAGTATGTGCCTACTTCTGAAAAAGTGACACAGAAATTCCCACTTATTTTAACGACAGGCAGAATACTGTCTCAATACAATGTGGGCGCGCAAACAAGAAGAACAAAAAATGTCGCGTGGCATGAAGAAGATGTGGTTGAGATTCATCCGCATGATGCTGAAGAAAGAGGTATTCAATCGGGCGATTGGGTGGGTATTGTAAGTCGAGCAGGAGAAACTGTATTAAGAGCTCATATTACAGAGCGTGTTCAGCCTGGCGTGATCTATACGACATTCCATCATCCTGAATCAGGCGCCAATGTCATTACGACAGACAATTCAGATTGGGCTACAAACTGTCCTGAATTTAAAGTGACAGCGGTGCAAGTCAGCAAGGTGACACAATTGTCTGATTGGCAGAAACAATATCAACATTTCAGTGAAGAGCAAATTGAATTTGCAGGTAAATCTAACGCATTAAAAATTCATTAGATTTAATCAGTGGCACAAAATCTTTTTATTGATACAGAGCATAGCTTTAAGACTTATGAAGTTTTAAAAAGCCAAGCAAATAAGATCGAAAAAGATGACATTGCAGAAGAAGTGCCGATTGCATTTGTCTATAACGGCATCTCCCATGCTGTCATGCTAGCTTCTCCCTCAGACCTTGAAGACTTTGCCTTAGGCTTTTCAATTTCAGAAGGTATTGTAGAAAATAAAAGTGATGTTTATGGGATTGAAATTATTCATCAAACCAATGGCATCGAACTTCAAATTGATATTGCGTCAGCGCGTTTTCAATCACTCAAAGATAAGCGAAGAAATTTACTTGGTCGAACAGGTTGTGGTTTATGCGGCGCTGAAAATTTAGAACAAGCATTAAGATTGCCAGAAAAAAAGATAGATCATCTTTTAACGATTAAAGAGAGTGCGATAATTAAAGCGCTCGAGACAATTCATACTTCACAAACGTTGCAAAAGAAGACAGGTGCAACACATGCATGCGCATGGGCTAATCAAGAAGGTGAGATTCAAATTGTACGGGAAGATGTGGGTCGACATAATGCCTTAGATAAATTGATTGGCGCACTTAAATCAAAAGATATCACCGATCAAGGTTTTGTGATCACAACTAGTCGTGCAAGTTATGAGATGGTCCAAAAAACAGTGATGCTAGGTGCTTCGATGTTGATCGCTATATCGGCACCCACAGGACTTGCCATACGATCTGCGTTAAAATATGGTATATGTTTGGTTGGCTTCGCAAGAACCCCTCATTATGTAATTTATACTTATGCTGAAAGAGTTACAAAAAATTAATTATGAATATTGATCAACTTGTTACCATGGCTAATCAGATCGGCTCTTTTTTTAAATCCTATCCGGATCAAGAAAAAGCGAAAGAAGAGATTGCAAATCATTTGAAGAAATTCTGGGCGCCACCTATGCGTAATCAAATTAAAGAACACGTTGCAAAAGATACGGGTAAAGGTTTAGAGGTAATTGTGATCGATGCGATCAAAAAGTATCTTTGAGTTTTTATTCTTTATAGAATAGTTTGTAATTATTTTTATCGCCAGGTTGTTTTCCACTCCAAACTAATTTCCAATTTTCACTCATCGGTGGAAGATCTTTTTTGTGTAATTGATACACAAGTAAGTAATGACAATTACTTCGGTCGCCTTCTCTGGTGGCTTTGATATTTAAATAATAATCAATCAAATCAATTTGTGCGTCATTGATGTTATGTGTGGTAAGACAACTTTTATCTTGAATGACTTTTTCCACAGATAAAAAGAGCGGACTAAAGTCTTTTTTGTGATTAATCCATGGAAGCCATAAAGCCATGAGAAGAGACCAGCTTACTGTGAGGCCAATTGACCAATTGGTTGTGCATGAGCGATTTGTAATTCTTGTTTTAATCATAGAAAAAATCCAAATTACTGTCAGCAGTATTGCAATGATTAATATAAAAATATTGAAATGAGATTCATTCGTTTGTGCTAAAAATTGCATACGCTCATAAGTTTTTTGTGGGTAGCCTGTAAGCATTGCATTCCATCCAAGCCAAATAAGAAAGAGGAGAGTTGAAAATAAAATAATGCCAAACCAGTTCAATGCACTCGCAGCACCCCTTCTTAAAGTCTCAATACTTCCTGCCGCAATAGTGGATAGCGGAATCAGAAACGGCATCAAGAGTGCTTGATTTGTTTTCGCATAAGAAGCTGTGATGATGAGTGTCGATATAAAAAAAATAATGGGTAATTGAAATTTAGCTTGAGACCACATTTTATGTTTGAATTTCCACAAACCCCAAATGGCTAAAGGAAGGGCTGGCCAAGCAAACCAGGAAAGGTTCTTGATATAAAAAATATAATTTTGTGTTTGAAATAAATGGAAGCTATTTATCCATTTCATAAATATGTCGTGTTGGTACCACCAGAGAAGCGTTGGCCATATAACTAAAAAAGGTAAGCTCACGAGCAGACTTAAGCTCAAAACAAGACCATAACGTCGTGTTCGCCACATTTCAAAACATACTGGTAGAAGAAGCGCTGAAAAAATGAGGATAAGAAGTGGTATGACACCTCCTGATAAAAAGCTTAATCCTAAACCCACTCCTAAAAGTATGGCCGATCTAAAAGGGCGTCTTTTGGAAAGAGCCAAGCCATAAAATCCCATGGTGAGACCTGTTAATGTTGCAATGCCAGGCATTAATGTATGCACATTCAAGATGAGACCGACCGAACCTATAAAAATAAGCGCTGCTTGTCTTCCAAAACCGATACCCCATAATTCTCGATTCACCATGCCGACCATTAAAATAGTAAGCCCCATCCATAAAGCATTAATGAGGCGACTGGCATCATGGAGAGATATTAAGGGTGTGAAAAGTTTGCCAAGGATGGCCCCAGTCCAATAGTAGAGAGGAGGATGGGTAAGTGAATCTTCACTTGCTGCGAGAGGTGCTAATATATGACCATTCAATACAGCATGAATCGCACTTATACTTTGAGTTTCATAGCCTTTCCAAGGCGCATGACCAAAAAGACCTGCAAATACCCAGATCAGACATAACACCACAAACGAATGAATTTTGGCCCGCTCGCCCAATCGGCTTCGGGGGGTAGCCATATTATCTTGCCAGTCGTGTTCGAGTTGAAATCGCATAATTTATAAAAAAAAAGGCAGCCTATGCTGCCTTTTGATATAGGAATGAATCCTTACATGCCATATTTTTGTTTGAATTTCTCAACACGGCCTGCAGTATCTAAAATCTTTTGTTTGCCTGTGTAGAAAGGATGACATTGTGAGCAAACTTCAATGTTCATATCTTTTCCAACAGTTGAATGTGTCTTGAATTTATTACCACAGCTACATGTGATATTAATTTCAGGATAATTTGGGTGTGTATCAGCTTTCATAATTTTTCCAACTTTCGTTCAATAGATGCGCATTATCAATGATTTAGGACCAAAAATCAATCAATTTTACGCCTTAACCTCTTCGCATACTGTCAAAGAAGTCATTGTTATTTTTAGTGGCTTTAATCTTATCCAATAAGAATTCCATCGCTTCCAAGTCATCCATTGGATGTAGAAGTTTTCTAAGTACCCAGATTTTCTGTAAATTATCTTTAGGAATAAGGAGCTCTTCCTTACGGGTGCCTGATTTATTCACATTAATTGCAGGGTAGAGTCGTTTTTCAGCCATTTTACGATCTAAGTGAATTTCCATATTACCCGTACCCTTAAATTCTTCGTAAATCACATCATCCATGCGAGAGCCGGTATCAATGAGGGCAGTGGCTAAGATGGTGAGTGAGCCGCCTTCTTCAATATTACGTGCTGCACCAAAGAAACGTTTTGGTTTTTGCAGTGCATTAGCATCGACACCACCGGTGAGCACCTTGCCAGATGAAGGAATAACTGTGTTGTAAGCTCTCGCTAGCCTTGTAATAGAATCTAAAAGAATCACTACATCTTTTTTATGCTCAACAAGACGCTTCGCTTTTTCAAGCACCATTTCAGCGACTTGAACGTGACGTGTTGCTGGTTCATCAAATGTGGATGCAACCACTTCACCTTTCACAGACCTTGTCATTTCAGTCACTTCTTCTGGTCTTTCGTCAATCAGAAGCACAATCAAAGAAACATCAGGATGATTCGCAGTAATCGCATGTGCAATATTTTGCATCATGACAGTCTTACCGCTCTTAGGGCTCGCTACAATCAAACCGCGTTGGCCTTTACCAATGGGTGCGATCATATCAATCACACGGCTTGTAATATTTTCTTCGCCGTTGATATCTCTTTCTAGTGTAAGAGGTATGGTTGGGAAAAGAGGCGTTAAGTTTTCAAAAAGAATTTTGTGTTTTGTATTTTCTGGCGCTTCGTTATTTACTTGATCAACTTTGACTAGTGCAAAATAACGTTCACCATCTTTAGGTGTTCTAATTTCACCTTGAATTGTGTCGCCTGTATGAAGATTGAAGCGGCGAATTTGTGAAGGTGATACATAAATATCATCAGGACCTGCTAGGTATGAAGTATCTGGTGATCTTAAGAATCCAAAGCCATCTTGAAGTACCTCTAAAGTCCCATCTCCAAAAATACTGTCCCCTTTTTTTGCTTTATTTTTTAAGATTGCGAAGATCAAATCTTGCTTTCTCATACGGCTCGCATTTTCTATTTCGTCCGTGATCGCCATTTCTACGAGTTGTGCAATGGGGAGGTGTTTTAATTCAGATAAATGCATGTTTGGGGTTTTCCGATTAGTGTTACGTTGAGGGGTTTTTAAGGAGGGGTATTAGCTTTAGATGTTGCTATCGATAAATGTGGTTAATTGGGATTTTGATAAGGCACCAACTTTAGTCGCTTCGACATTACCATTTTTAAAAATCATTAAAGTAGGAATGCCTCTGATGCCAAACTTAGCTGGCGTTTGAGCATTCTCATCAATATTCAGTTTAGCAATCTTTAATTTGCCGTCATAGTCTTTACATATTTCATCAAGGATTGGCGCAATCATTTTGCAAGGCCCACACCATTCTGCCCAATAGTCGACAAGCACAGGTACGGTAGATTGAAGCACTTCAGTTTCGAAAGTTGCGTCTGATAAATGGATAATATTTTTACTCATGATGACCTCTAATGGATTAAATCTGTAATTAAGCTAGCTAGTGTTACGGGCAATTTATTTTGGGATTTAGAACTAACTTGAATGTTTTGAAAAAACTATGAAAATCATTATAGCAACATCTTCAATTAAATCAAATAACACCTAAGACCCTTATTACTAGGGTCTTAGGCTATTTAATAGTTCTTTATTTTCAATAAGTTAAGTTAAATGCTAAATCGTTTATTTATTGATATATTCAAATAATTTAACGACTTTAGTGACTTTGCTTGTATTTTTAGCAATATCTTCAGCTTCTTTAGCCTCTTTCTCAGTCAAGATTCCCATGAGATAGACGATTTTATTTTCGGTGATCACTTTGACATGGAACGGCGATACTTTATTTTCTTTAAAGAAACGTGCTTTAACATTGGAAGTAATTAAAGTATCTTCTGCGCGAGCCGAAATAGAAGCGATAGGACCTACGGTTAATTCATTAGTAACAGATTTTACATTAGTAATTTCTTTCACTTTATTTTCGATCTTTGCTTTGACTTCTTGATTTTGCACTTGGCCCACAATAAGCACATGGCCGTTATAACTCACTACACTTGAACTGACTTCTTCTTTGAAGTTCTGGATAGCACCAAATGCTTTTAATTCAATGGTTGTATCTTCAGTAATAATTCCCGGAGTCCTTCGATCTGCAGCGGTATCAATCCCTACAGCACCGCCGCCAATGATGGCAGCTGGACATCCGAAGAGTTGTAATAAGATGAATGAGATAAAAAGTAATTTGATATGTTTCAGCATGTTTTTCCTCTAAACTTTTATTAACATAGCGTTGATATATGACAAAATGATTATATCTCTTTTAAAGAGGTCTTGAGTGAGCGACTTAAAAGAGCTTTTTTGAGCGCTTTAACAATAATTGGGCCGTTAATGATGAGTGGAAAATTGTATGTAGTAGCGACCCCTATAGGCAATTTAAATGACATCACCTATAGAGCGCTGGAAACTTTCAAATCAGTAGATCTCATTGCCTCTGAAGATACAAGACATACCCAAGGTCTTTTGTCCCATTTCTCCATCGAAAAAAAACAATTTGCAGTGCATCAACATAATGAAAAAGCGTCCGCACAAAAAATTATTGAATACTTAAAAGACGGAAAACATATTGCATTAGTCTCAGATGCGGGGACTCCTAATATCAGCGATCCTGGCGGTCTCATTGTGAAAGAGGTTGCGACAGCCGGTTTCGAAATTATTCCGATTCCAGGCGTTTCTGCGGTCACAACGGCTTATTCTGTTTCAGGGATGGAGCATACAAGCTTTCATTTTTATGGATTTTTACCGACCACTAGCAGTCAAAGAATTAAAGTATTTGAAAGTCTTAAGGCGCAATCATGCCCCATGATTTTTTATGAGGCACCTCACCGCATCATTAAAACTTTAAACGATATGGCTGATTTTTTTGGAAATCAACATGAAATTGTTGTGGCGCGTGAGCTAACTAAAACATTTGAAAGTATTTATCGAGGTGAAATTTCAAAGATTAGAGAAACGATCGAAAGCGATAGCAATTTTCAAAAGGGTGAGTTTGTGATTCTGGTTTCTCCCATTCATCATGAAAAAAAAGAATTACTGACCGAAGATCAGCATAGAATATTAAAAATATTACTCAATCATATGCCCACCAATGCGGCAGTGAAGTTAGGTGTGGAAATATTAAACATCAACAAAAATTATCTATATGACGAAGCCTTGAAAATAAAAAAAGATGACTAAAACTTTAACGATTACAAGCCCTGATGATTTTCATGTGCATTTAAGAGATGACGCGCTCATGTCATCAGTGGCTCCTTATACGGCAAAGCAATTTAAAAGGGCGCTTGTGATGCCGAATTTAAAGCCGCCTATCACGACAGTAGACCAAGCGATTCAATATGAATCTAGAATTAAAAAAGCTTTAAAAGGTGATAATCATTTTCAACCCCTGATGACTTTATATCTCACAGACAAAACTTCGCTTGATGAAATTAAAAAAATTCCTGAGCATAAACAAATTGTAGGCATTAAATATTATCCAGCAGGTGCCACAACAAATTCAGATGCGGGTGTCAGAAATATTGATGATCGTTACAATGTTTTTGAGCTCATGGAAAAATTAGATGTAGCCCTTTTGTTACATGGTGAAGTGGTAGATCCAGGAATTGATATTTTTGATCGAGAAAAAGTATTCATTGATCAACATTTATTAAAAATACATAAAACATTTCCCAATTTGCGAATTGTGTTGGAACACATCACTACAAAAGATGCCGCTGATTTTATTTTAAGTAGCTCAAAAAAAGTAGCGGCTACGATTACACCACAACATCTCTTATTGAATAGAAATCATATGTTTGTAGGGGGTATCAATCCACATCATTACTGCCTACCTGTTTTAAAAAGAGAAGTGCATCGACAAGCACTTTTAAGTGCAGCTTCATCAGGCAATGCAAAATTCTTTTTAGGTACCGATAGTGCGCCTCACTTACAATCGACAAAAGAAAATGCCTGTGGTTGTGCGGGTATTTTTTCTGCAGCAAGTGCTGTTGAGCTTTATGCCACAGTGTTTGATGAGCTCAATGCGCTAGATAAATTAGAAGGCTTTGCAAGTTTTTACGGTGCTGATTTTTACGGATTAGAAAGAAATAAATCATCAATCAATTTAATCAAAGAAGATTGGATTGTGCCTGAAAAAATTACCGTAGGTGATGAAGCAATTATTCCGCTATATGCTGGAAGAAAAATTCCCTGGCGATTAATATAGTTTTTTATTATGAAATCGATTG
>JBEGSH010000070.1:0-8827 GCA_041180025.1 Pseudomonadota bacterium
AAGGGCCTAAGGCCAAGGCCCTTTCTTGATTTTTTTAAACCTCAAGGGGAATTAACATGAAATTTGTAACAGCAATCATCAAGCCGTTTAAGCTAGATGAAGTTCGTGAAGCTCTCTCCTCCATTGGAGTTCAGGGAATCACAGTGACCGAAGTCAAAGGATTTGGTCGTCAAAAAGGCCATACAGAACTTTATCGCGGCGCCGAATACGTCATCGACTTTTTACCTAAGGTAAAAATTGAAGCAGCTATCCCAAATAAATTACTCAAACGCGCGGTTGAAGCGATTCAAAAATCAGCGCTCACTGGCAAAATCGGTGATGGCAAAATTTTTGTGATGGAACTCGAAGAAGTTTATCGCATACGAACTGGTGAAACTGGGGAGGACGCTCTTTAATCAGAGGAAACAATTATGAAAAAATTATTATCAACTTTCGCATTAATTAGCTTTTTATGCCTAAACTTTTTAGGGATGACAAGCGTAAGTTTTGCTGATGAGGCAACTTCAGTGAAAGCTGCTGACGCTGTAACTTTAGTAGCAGATGCAACACCCGCTGAAAAACCTGCTGAAGCAAAAAAAGATGAGCCTCCTACACCCGTTCCTAATAAAGGGGACACGGCATGGATGATCGTTGCGACGATTCTGGTGACCTTAATGGTGATTCCAGGTTTAGCACTCTTCTATGGTGGATTAGTCAGATCAAAAAATATGTTATCGGTACTCATGCAAACTTTCGTCGTATTTTCACTCATGGGGGTTTTATGGGCGATCTACGGATACAGCGTTGCATTTACAGGCGGCAGTCCATTTTATGGCGGCTTCAGTAAGTTATTTTTAAGTGGCATTACACCTGATTCAGTAGGCGCAACATTCAGTAAAGGTGTTGTGATCCCTGAATTTATTTTTGTAGCTTTCCAATTAACTTTTGCAGCGATTACACCGGCTTTAATTATTGGTGCATTTGCTGAACGTATGAAATTTTCAGCAGTACTTTTATTCTTAGTCATCTGGTTTACATTTGCTTACTTACCCATGGCACACATGGTGTGGTATTGGGACGGTCCAGACGCTATCACTGATGCTAAGTCATTAGAAACGGTGATTGGTAATGCGGGCTGGTTATGGGCTAAAGGTGCGCTCGATTTTGCTGGCGGCACAGTGGTTCATATTAATGCGGGTATCGCAGCTCTTGTAGCCGCTCTCATGGTGGGTAAAAGAATTGGATATGGCAAAGAAGCTATGCCTCCTCATAGCCTTACATTAACCATGGTAGGCGCATCATTACTATGGGTGGGTTGGTTTGGTTTCAATGCAGGTTCAAATCTTGAGGCCACAGGCTTAGCAGCATTAGCATTTGTTAATACGATGCTTGCAACGGCTGCTGCAACGCTTTCTTGGATCGCATTTGAATGGATTTTAAAATCAAAACCATCTATGTTAGGTGCAGCTTCAGGTGCGGTCGCAGGCCTTGTGGCAATTACCCCTGCATGCGGATTCGTAGGCCCAATAGGTGCACTCGTGATCGGCTTAGGTGTATCTCCTATCTGCTTATTCTTTGTATCTAAAGTTAAAAAAGCTTTTGGTTACGACGATACACTTGATGTGTTTGGTGTACACGGCGTAGGTGGTATCTTCGGTGCAATTATGACCGGTATATTTGTGAGCCCAGCTTTAGGTGGTACAGGGGTTTATGATTACGTGGCAAATAAAGTAGGTGAGTTTGATATGCATACGCAAGTGATGTCTCAACTTTGGGCAGTGGGTACAGCGATTGTTGTATCAGCAACTGTTTCTTATGTTGCATTAAAACTTATCGATATGACGATTGGTTTACGTGTGAAACCAGATGCTGAGCGTGAAGGCTTAGATATCGCTGAACACGGTGAACAGGCATATCACAAATAAAATATCCTGAAAGTGGTGACTTCTCAAGGGCGCTTAAAAAGCGCCCTTTTTTTATGCATAAAATAAATACGCTTAAAGTTATAATAGGGCTCATGTTTAAAAATTTTTCTTTTTTCAATCGCGCATTTCTTAAAAATGCTTTATCACTTATCTTAAGCCCCAAGCTTTTTTTCAATGACGGACACATTCCTCCGAAAAATCATAAAATTCCAAATCACTTTTTCGGATTAAGTCTCACCATAGAAGATTTAATCGAGGATCCGATAGGTGTCGTTGAAATGTGTCGCCAACATAAGATTCGAGATATCACACTTCTTATTCCATCAAATCGTATAAGTGAATTTAGCCCGACTTTTATGGATGATTTAATCGGGCACGATATTAAATTTAATCTCAAATTAGTGTTGGCCGATCAAGAAGATATTTACCTTCAATGGCGAGAACTTTTAGATCTCACATTGTTAGGCTATCAAAAACATATTGCATCCATTGAAATTGAAATGACAAGTTTTAGCCAGAAAGCGCTTCATGCATTTTTAAATATCTGGGCGATGACTTTTAACATTGCAAGACTTAAAAAAATTAAAGTGGCAGGGCCATCTATTCCCTCATTTAGCCCCTTCTTTAACGACATGGTGTTCAAGCTTTTAAAAGACAAATATCAGCTCCCTGACATTCATACGATCAATTTAACCAATGAAATGGATAAAGAGCCGGAACTTATTTATTCAAATTTTTTAATTCCTAAATTAGGTAAATTTTTTAAATTTAACCTTATTAAAAAATTAGCCCTTATCCAAAGAATCGCTGAAAGCTTTAACATTAAAACCATTTATGGCGCGATTGAATTAAAACGTCATGAGATTACGTCATATACACTTCGCGCAATTACCTTGCTCATTGCTTCCGGACGCTTGACTAAACTTTATCTACCTTATCAAAATGCTGAAGGCGTTTTGTTTCTTGTGGATCGTATGGAGGGTATGACTTATTTGGGTTCTTTATTTAACGATATGCCCTTTGAAATCCATCACTTTAAAAATGATAAAGAACAAATGCATGCCATATGGGCAAGAGACGATAAAACATTAAATCCAGAAAGTTTTTACCATATTGAAGATATCTATGCCGCTAAAATCTATGACAGTCATGGCGATATCATTGATCGCACGCAATTCAAAATTACAGATACCCCTATCTACCTTGTCTGGCGATCCACGGATCCCATTATCTTTATTGATGCACCCAAGGCCTTAGATCTTAATGTCACTAATATCATGGCCCTATCATGAAAATCATGAGGTCCAATTCATCACTTGTTCCGTGTGTTTAGCTTAAGGCCGGACTATAGTTCTCTCAATGCATCTTGGAATGCAGTTGATTAACCCTTTTAAGGAGAAATACTATGTGGACAACTCCAGCAGCTACAGAAATGCGTTTTGGCTTTGAAGTAACTATGTACGTAATGAACAAGTAATTGTTCGTTATTTAACGTTACTTAAAAAGGAAGCTTTGAAAGCTTCCTTTTTTTATTTGGAAGCTTCCTCAATGCGATTTCGTTTCATTACAAATTCTTGCGTGGCTATTGGGAATACATAATCCTTAGGAAGAAGGGTCCAAATTTTACCTTGTTGCTTCATGGATCCTGCTTTACGTCCTGCCTCATCACCACTTCCCCAATAGAAGTCAGCGCGCACACCGCCTCGAATAGCGCCCCCTGTATCTTGAGCTACCATGAGTCGCTCGAGCGGCTCGCTCGCATTGGGTTGTGTCGTCGATAAGAAAATAGGCGCACCTAAAGGAATAAATTTTGGATCAATCGCGACACTTCTTTCCGCTTCAATCGAGACACCTAAAGCACCAATCGGGCCTGGTAAATCATTAGGCAGTTTTCTAAAGAAAACATAGCTCGCATTGATATTTAAAAACTCTCGTAACTTAGAGATATTTTTTCGAGCCCAGCTTTTAATGCCTTCCATCGAGGCTTCAGCCATGGTGATCTCTTTTTTCTGAATCAATGTGGAACCAATCGCTTTAAATGGATAACCATTTTGATCAGCATAACCAATTTGCATGACGTCTCCATTATCAAAATGAATAATGCCAGATCCTTGAATCTCTAAAAAGAAAGCTTCGACCGGATCTTCGACCCATACAATTTCATTGCCTGCCAAAGGTGAGCCTTGCCCATCAATCTCGGCCCTTGATAAATAAGGTACTAATTTATTACCTATTAATTTTCCTCTTAAGCGTTTTGATTTTAACTCTGGATAAACTTCGCTTAAATCAACCGTGATCAAATCTTTAGGCGTTGTGTAAAGTGGAACTTTGTAATGCGATGTTTTAACTTTGCTCCCCTTTAAGATGGGTTGATAGTAGCCAGTAATCATGCCGGTATCTGAGCCATCAATATTCGTAGCGGTATAAACATTAAAATATTTTTTAAAATAATTTTTAATGTTTTCATCACTAGGCTCTTTAATATCATCTGCAAGATCACAGACTTTTTTCCAAGCGTCTTTTTGTTTTAAAGTAGAGCAACTTCTAAGCCATGCCGTCCAAGCAGGTATCACATTATCAGTTTCAAATGAAGATTCAATCGCACTCCAATCTGATCTTTTTAAAAGACCATAATCAGGAATTTTTGCGAGATCCTCTTTTTCAGTTTTAATTTTTGGACAATCACAATTTGATTTTGTATTGGATGCTCTATCTGCCTTTTGTCCGACCTCGGCACAAGAGATCAGAAATAAAGTGAGCAGTAATAGAATGAAGCGTCTCATTTAATGGAGCGTCCTTGGCATCGATAAAATAAACATAGGAATTTCTGCATCAAATGATGTGCCATCTTCCGATACCATTTGATAGCTCCCATGCATGGAACCGACAGGAGTATTGATTTCAGTACCGCTTGTGTAGGTATAAGATTCATGAGGCTGAATAAGCGGCTGCTCACCGACCACACCTAAACCTTTTACTTCGAAAGACTCTTCATTCGCATCCGTAATAATCCAATGACGACTCACAAGCTGTGCTGGAACTAATCCATCATTGCTAATGGTGATAGTGTAATTAAAAAAATAACGGTTATGTTCAACGCTTGATTTTTCTTCTATGAAACTTGTTTCCACACTGATACGAATCGCATGTAATTTTGTGGATCCCATAATTTTAAGAAATCATGCCTTGTGTGGGGGAGCTAGGCGATGCTGAATATAATTTTTTAGCCATACGCCCAGCTAAAAATGCTTCGCGTCCAGCTTCAATGGCTTTTTTCATAGCGCTCGCCATCATGACGGGATCATTGGCATTTGCAATCGCTGTATTCATAAGCACACCTTCGCAACCTAATTCCATCGCGATCGCAGCATCGGATGCGGTGCCTACACCTGCATCTACTAATACAGGGACTTTCGCATGTTCAATAATGATTTGTAAATTCCATGGATTTAAAATTCCCATACCTGAACCAATAAGAGAGGCTAAGGGCATGATGGCACAGCAGCCAATATTCTCGAGTTCTTTCGCCACAATCGGATCATCTGATGTGTAAACCATGACATCAAATCCTTCTTTAATTAAAACGTCTGCAGCCTTTAAAGTTTCTATCACATTAGGATAAAGCGTTTTAGGATCACCTAAGACTTCTAATTTCACGAGCTTATGTCCATCTAATAATTCACGCGCTAAACGAAGTGTGCGCACCGCATCATCAGCAGAATAACATCCTGCTGTATTTGGCAAATAAGTAAAATGACTTGGCGGCACAAAATCAAGTAACGATGGCTCACCTTCATTTTGACCAATGTTAGTGCGACGAATCGCCACCGTAATAATTTCGGCACCACTTGCGTCAATCGCGAGTCTTGTTTGCTCAAAGTCTTTATATTTACCGGTGCCTACCAATAGTCTTGATTGGTAAGGTTTTCCTGCGATCATAAGTTGATCTTTTTTTTGTGCCATCTTAACCACCACCTACCGCGCCCACAATTTCTAGTTGGTCGCCGTCTTGAAGTGTGATGTTTTGAAATTCAGATTTTGAAATAATCATGCCGTTTTTTTCTATCGCAATACGTTTACCTAAAAGATTAAGTTGTCTCACTAAAGCTTCGACTGTCATCGAACTGTCATCAAAAGATTTTATATTACCGTTAATTTTTAGATTCATGGATGTGGCTTTATTCATCAAACATTGAATTTTTAAAAAATTTTAGAGTCTTAACTACGCATGGAACACAATTCCATAAGAACTCAATACCATCCCAAAAGGAAAAGCTATATGCAAAATTATAATACAGATTCATTGAATACATTGCCTAAGAACCAAGACAAGGCCGAGCATTTAACGCCATCGAATGAAAAAAAGCCGCCTGTTGAATTATCGCAGGATGAAAAACTTCATCGCAGACGCTGGCTCGAATCGATCTCAGATTGCGTTTAAGCGAGTTTGCGTTGGAAAAGTTTTAACGCGAGTTCATAACCTAAAAGTGCTAACTCAGGATCATAACGCTCACCTTCGTCACGCATAAAAGCATGTTGGCCATTAAATTCATGCCAGGTGAATGCTAATTTAGCATCAAGCATTTTTTCATAAACAGTTTTACGACCTGCATCTGGAATATGGTTGTCTTGCTTACCCCAAATCATAAGTAGCTCACCCTTGATGTCTTTTAAGCGATCCATTGAATGTTGCTGAGGTTGATTAGGAATCACATTCGTATGTAAGTCTGTCGCATAGAAGCAAGCTGTCGCTTCAATTTCAGGCTGAAGTGCCGCTCTAAAAGCTAAGTGCCCACCAATACAAAATCCCATCGCGCCTATGTGTCCTGAAAACCATGGTTGCTTTTTGATCCATGCAATCATCGCTTGATTGTCTGTGTCATAACCTTCGACATCTTTTGCTGACTTATCTGCATTGCCTTTATCACGCCCTGCATCGTCATAAGCTAATACGGTGCCGATCGGATTTAACTCATGAAATACTTCAGGCACCAAAACAGTGAATCCATGACCGGCGATAATTTTAGCTGCGCGCTCAATGGGGCCTGTTTGCTGAAAAATTTCTGAGTAAAAAAGAATGGCAGGTGTTTTTTTAGATGTCACGGGCTTATGCACATAAGTACGCATAACGCCTGTAGGGGTATTTAAATCAACATATTCTGACTGAATTAACATGCTTCTTCCTAGTTAATAAGGGGTTATATAAAGACGGAAACCCTTATTTTACTTGATTCGAAGCGAGTTTAAAGTGAAATTTAGTATTCTGAACTACGGCCTGTGGAGTAATTTAAAGGCGCATCATTTTGCCATTCACCACAATCAACACATTGGTGATCTTCCATGGTGGGACAATATTGCAAATGAGTTGCGTGACATTTAAAGCAAGCCATATCTTTGTGATGGCGATCATGAATTTCTGAAGATACTTTGGTGCTACCTAAACCATACTTATTATCCATAAGACTCTCCCTTAAAAAATCAAATGGGTTGAAGCTTTAATGTACGCCTCGTTTTTATGAAGCGCAAGTCTCTATTTTAATTTTTGTATACTACATTTTTGATAGGTTAGTACGTCACCTTCTTTAATATAAGTTTCCGGGTCATTGATTTCTAATGTTGTGGTTTCATTGTTATAACTATTTTTTAAAGTCTCTACTTGTTTCAAACCAAATTCACGATTTGGCAAAATAAGCCACATCTCTTTGCCACCTTCAAGCGACTTCACGTAAAACTTTTTATTTTTTTCACATTGATATAAAAAAGCGTCTTTAGGCACAGTGGATAGTTCGCGATACTCGCCATTCAACATCGGTATACTCACGTCAGGGATTTTCATGCTGCCACAACTCGAAATAAAAAATGGCACACTTAACAATATCCATTGTTTAACACTTTGTTTCATTGCGCTTCTTTCAATAAGGATTCGTCTAATTGACTTAATAAGGTTTCAATAGCCTGAGCTTGATTTGCATCATGATTCAGTTTTGCTAACTTTAACAAATAAAGCTGTGCTTGTGCGTGACGTGGATTTTTTTTAACAACTTCGCTCAGTGTTTTTTTAGCTGACTCATAATCTTTTAGCTCAAAACGCGCAATTGCATCAGTAAAAAGCGCTTCACTCGATTGCGGCTCATTTTTGAGCCAAAGTGCTGCGATCTCTTTTAAACGATCCCACTGAGCTTCGCGCGCTGCATCATAGGCTTGCATAAAATATGGTCGTTTTTCAAAAGGTGCATCCCAAAATGGCAATTCCGTTTGCGCAGTCAACTGTATCTCTTTTCCTTGGCTCAATAAATGTTTGATCCACTCGACAGGAATACTGTAAAAATAAGCATGACGACCGGGACTTTTAAAAGTAGTGAGCCCGATAAGGCGACCCTCATCATCAAAAAGTCCGCCCCCCGATGCCCCCATCGCAAACCCTGCAGAAGACTGAATAATATTTTCATTATCCAATGCATACAATGCTTTAATCTGACCAAAAGAAATGATAGGTTTAACAGCATTACCTCCAAAACTTTTAGAAAAGACCGATTGTTCATAGTTGAGTTTTTTTGTATCTCCCAAAGCAATAGGCTTCACATCTAAAAATTTAAATTGAAGAATACATAAGTCATGTCGCCAGTCTGCTTTCATACTGATTGGTGAAAATGCCTCACCTAATTTACCAATTTGCACACCCTGTGCGTTTGCCACGACATGGCAATTGGTCGCCACTTGATTATCAGCGCCGACAATACCAGAGCCCACGCCATGATTACCTTTTGAATCGATGACATGAACCTTCACGACAGAAGGTGAGACTGCAAAAGTCACCTCATCCGAAGGTGTTGCAAAAACAATCTGGGGAAATAAAATAAAAAGAAAGGTTAATAATTTATACATGATTGATTGAGCCTTGAATGAATATCATGCATAGATAA
>JBEGSH010000071.1:0-2738 GCA_041180025.1 Pseudomonadota bacterium
ACCTACTTCATTCCTGATGTGGCTTATCATCTCAATAAATGGGAGCGCGGTTTTAAACGTGTGATTAACGAACAAGGATCGGACCATCACAGCACGATTACCCGTGTGAGAGCCGGCCTTCAATCATTAAAACTTGGCATTCCTGAAACCTATCCTGAATATGTGCTTCATCAAATGATTACCGTGATGAAGGGGGGAGAGGAAGTGAAACTCTCGAAACGTGCCGGTAGTTATGTAACCCTTCGTGATTTAATTGATGAAGTGGGTTGTGATGCAACACGGTATTTCTTGGTAGCTCGTAAACCTGATTCACAACTCGTATTTGATATCGATTTAGCCAAAACTCAAAATTCGGATAACCCTGTATATTACATTCAATACGCACATGCCCGTATTGCCGGCGTTTTAAAACAATGGGGCGGAGAAATCAATCAATTAAGTAAAGTGAATGTAGACCAACTTAAATCTTTGCAGGAATTAATTCTCATTAAACGCTTAAGCGAATTTCCAGAAATGGTTTTACATGCAGGCGTTGAATTAGCGCCGCATACTATTGCAAACTATTTAAAAGACTGTGCGGCAGATCTTCATAGCTATTATAATGACACTAAGTTTTTGGTTGAAAATGAAGATGAAAAACTAGCGCGCTTAAGTTTAATTCGTGCTACGCAAATTGTATTAAAAAATGGTCTCAATCTTCTCGGCGTCAACGCTCCGGAAAAAATGTAGTTATAAGGTGAATATGGAAAAGGGTAAATCAGGTAGTTCTTTCGTAAATGGACTTTTTATGGGCATTTTAGTGGGTATCGGCTTATCGATCGCTATTACTGTTTTTATTACTAATGGTAAAAGTCCTTTTGTAAGTAAAGACACGAATGGTGCTTGTATAGAAATACAAGGAGCAAAGCCCGAGGGTGAAGGGACAAACGACGCCATTCAAGATCAGCCGACTAAATTTGATTTCTATAATATTTTACCTAATGGTGATAAAGACATCTCAGATCGTGAAACAACACAGAGTCTAAAAAATCCAGCGAGTATTCCACAAAAAGAGGTGTACTTTTATCAAGTAGGCTCATTTACGATTGATAAAGATGCGGATAATACTAAAGCAAAATTGGCACTTTTAGGATTTGAAGCGGTCGTACTGACAGTAGCTTCTCAAAATAATGAAATAGTGCATAAAGTAAGAGTAGGTCCTATAACTGATGACGCACAAATTATGAAAATAAAAAATGATCTTATTAAGAATGGTTTTAAACCGATCTTAGTGAAAGCAACACTTAACAATACAAACTCGAATAATTAAGGATATCTTCAATGAAAAAAATCTTATTCATTTTTTTAATGCTTTTTACATCACTTTCTTTTGCAGTAGCCCCTGAGGCCGGTGTTAATTTTGATAAAACAATACAAACTGTTCCCACGGACAACAAAGATAAAATCGAAGTCACAGAGCTCTTTTGGTATGGCTGTATTCACTGCTACCAAATGGATCCAATGTTGAGTGATTGGGTAAAAAAATTACCTAAGGATGTTTACTTTAAACGTATGCCAGCCATTCCGCGACCGGATTGGGCACCGATGGCTAGAGCTTTTTATGCGATGGAAACTTTAGGTGTGGCTGAGAAACTTCATACCGCTATATTTGATGCGGTTCATAAAGAACGCTCCCTTAACCCTGCTGATGAAAAAGCAATTCTGCAATGGGTGACATTAAAATCAGGCCTTGATCGTAAAAAAGTAGAAGATGCTTTTAATTCGTTTTCAATGAATGCATCTTTAAATAAAGCCGCACAAGTTTTTAAAGCATCAGGTGCAACAGGTGTGCCTACACTCATGATTGACGGTAAGTACATTACTTCAAGCACAATGGCGGGAGGCAATAATGAAGCACTTCAAATTGCTGACTTCATCATCAACAATGTCAGAAAAGATCGCAATAAAAAATAAAGCTTTAAAAGTCTTTATCACTGGTGCCACAAGCGGTATCGGTGAATCATTAGCCCGTCAGTATGCAAATCAAGGGGCTACT
The DNA here is from genome assembly GCA_041180025.1 of Pseudomonadota bacterium. Classification (GTDB taxonomy): domain Bacteria; phylum Pseudomonadota; class Gammaproteobacteria; order Burkholderiales; family Methylophilaceae; genus Methylopumilus. Next base: position 2,036 of record JBEGSH010000071.1, read on the forward strand.
TTAGGTCTAGTAGGGCGACGTCTTAAACTTCTTCACAGATTAAAATCAAGGATTGATACGCCTTGTGAGATTTATGGTATAGATGTCACAAATCAAAAAGACCTTCAAAAAGCTGCCAATCATTTTATAAAAAAATATGGCGCACCTGATATTGTGATTGCTAATGCGGGGGTCAGCACGGGAACACTTGCTGGCAAAAGTGAAGACCTTCATACATTTAAACGTGTGATCGAAATTAATTTATATGGGGTAATTCATACTTTTCTGCCGTTTATTGAAGTTTTAAAAAAACAAAAGAAAGGTCAATTAGTAGGTATTTCAAGTGTGGCTGGTATTCGAGGTTTGCCTGGCTCAGGCGCTTATAGCACTTCGAAGGCAGCACTTATTAATTATCTAGAGAGTCTTCGTATTGAAATGAAGCCTTTTGGGATTGATGTCACAACTATTGCCCCAGGCTATATTCATACGCCTATGACTAAACATAATCGTTACGCCATGCCTTTTATTTTAGATGTGGATGTTGCAGTGTCTCGTTTCATCAAAGCCATTCACAATAAAAAACGTTTTGTCATTATTCCTTGGCAGATGAATATTATAGCTAGCATCATGAAATTTCTTCCCGCATCCCTGTGGGACTTTTTGGCTAAGGGTGGCCCTAAAAAAATCAGAAAAATGATTCAGTAATATCCATATCACGTATATC
>JBEGSH010000072.1:0-2708 GCA_041180025.1 Pseudomonadota bacterium
GTTAATTTAAGTGGTTTTGTAAATTGGGCAAGCTTTGCTTTGACAAGACCGACTGAATTTTTTTCACTCATGCTGACGATTATACTATTGAATATTGCCCGAAAGTGACACGATGAATACCATGAATATCTTTAGCATTTTCAATATGCTGATAGCCATTTTTTTGAAATAAATCTTTTACTATTTCAGCTTGATTGTAACCATGCTCGATAAAAAGCCAGGCTTCTGGATTGAAGTGATTTTTACTGTTTTCAATAATATGCTGTATCGCATTCATACCCGTGGGTCCTGAGATAAGAGCTTCAGTAGGCTCATGTTCTAAGCCTTTTAATAAATGCGGATCATTTTCTTCCAAATAAGGCGGATTACTTACGATAAGATCAAATTTTGTTTTGGCTAAAACACTAAACCAATCGCTTTTTTGAATGGTGACATTAGATACTTCATGAAACGCTTGATTATCTTTTGTATTTTTTAGAGCATCTTCCGATTGGTCAATGAGCGTGATTTTTGAACATGGTCTTTCAAGCGCTAATGTGATGCCAATAATCCCTGTGCCACATCCTAGATCGAGGATATGAAATGTATCGCGTGCGTTTATTTTTGAGATTACTTTTTCAATGAGTATTTCAGTATCAGCTCTTGGAATAAGGACATTCTGATTAACTTTAAATGTTCTTCCATAAAAAGACCATTCACCTAAAATGTATGGAAGTGGCGTGCCGGCAATTCTTTTTTCTGTGATACTTTCTATTTGTAATTGATCTTCTTCGTTAAGCAGTCGATCATTTTCTTGAATGATTTCTTTTTGACTAATCTTTAAGACATATTCCAGAATAAAGCGCGCTTCAAGTTTTGCTTCCTCAAGCGAATAAGCCATGTGTTGATGAAGCTTACTTTCAGTATCTTTTAATGCGTTGCGAAGAGTTGCCACATTTTAATCCTCTGCAAAACCTGCAAGAAGATCAGCCTGATGCTCATTCGATAGTGCATTAATGAGTTCTTCCATATCGCCATCAGTAATGGCTTCTATTTTATAAAGGGTTAAATTAATTCGATGATCCGTAATACGACCTTGAGGATAGTTATAGGTGCGAATACGTTCACTGCGATCTCCACTGCCAATGAGAGATCTTCGATCAGATGCTAATTTAGATTGTTGTTCACGAATTTGTGCATCGCGAATACGGGCTGCTAAAACACTCATTGCTTGTGCTTTATTGCGATGTTGTGATCTATCATCCTGACATTCCACCACAATCCCTGTGGGCAAATGTGTAATGCGGACAGCAGAATCTGTTTTATTAATATGTTGACCGCCTGCACCGGATGCGCGGTAGGTGTCTAATCTAATTTCAGCGGGGTTAATAATCACATCACTAATCTCATCTGCTTCAGGCAATACTGCGACTGTACAAGCAGAGGTATGAATGCGACCTTGCGTTTCTGTATCAGGCACACGTTGCACACGATGGCCACCTGATTCAAATTTTAATTTTGAATAAGCACCATGCCCAATAATTTTCATAATAATTTCTTTGTAGCCGCCGACTTCAGATTCACTTGATGACACAATTTCCATTTTCCAACCCTGACGTTCCGTATATCTTGAATACATTCTAAATAAATCGCCTGCGAATAAAGCCGATTCATCTCCACCCGTGCCTGCACGAATTTCTAAGAAAATATTTTTTTCATCATTTGGATCTTTGGGCAGCAATAATTTTTGTAAATTATCTTCAATGGTGACCAGTTTTAATTTGCATTGCTCAATTTCTTCTTGCGCAAATTCTTTCATCTCTGGATCGGAAAGCATGGCTTGCGCTTCATTTAAATTATCTTCATTTTTTTTATAAGCTAAATATTCATCCACAATAGGCGTGATATCAGAATGCTCTTTAGTAATCTTGCGATATTGATCCATATCATTCGTGATGGATTCAGAACTTAATAAAGTGTTGAGTTCTTGTATACGCTCACTTAATGCCGCTAATTTTTTTTGCATGGAAGGTTTCATGGCATTTAATCTTTAAGTGGGTAAATTTTCTTTAATGTTTTAGTTAAAAGTTCGTGTTCTTCGCCATGCGCTTTATTGAGCGCTTGGCTTGGATGATGCAAAAATTTATTCGCTAATGCTTTACTTAATACTTCTAAAACCTCTTCAGGCTTCATGCCTTGATTAAGAAGTTTTTGTGCTTTTTTAAGTTCAGTCATGCGGTAATTTTCAGCATGATCACGAAGCGCTTTAATCGTAGGCACGATGGTACGCGTTTTAAACCATTGTGTGAAATCTTTGACGTGATGATCAATCAACTTCTCAGCTTCGATCGCAGCTGATTGACGATTTGTTAAACCTTCTTCGATGAGGTGAGATAAGTCGTCCACCGTATAAAGATAAACATCATTGAGATCCCCTACTTCAGGTTCAATGTCTCGCGGGACAGCAAGGTCGACCATAAACATAGGCCGATTTCGTCTTGTTTTGAGAGCGCGTTCAACCATCCCTAAGCCTACAATGGGTAATTGGCTTGCGGTCGAGCTCACAATAATATCGAATTCATGAAGGCGATCATAAAGCTCTGAGATTAGACAGGCATCACCCTTCATTTTTTTAGCTAAAGCCAAACCTCGATCAAGCGAGCGATTGGCAACGGTCATAGATTTAGGCTGTTTATTTTTAATATGCTCAGCACAAAGCTCAATCATTT
>JBEGSH010000073.1:0-73290 GCA_041180025.1 Pseudomonadota bacterium
CTCATTTCGCCAGCAAGTGCTGCATTTTCTTCTTTCATTTTAGCTTTGATAAGAGAGTGCCCTGTTTTCCACATTAAAGGCTTGCCACCTTTATCTTTAATCCATTGAAATAAATTACGTGTTGATTTCACATCAAAAATAATTGTGGCGTTTGGATTACGACTTAATACATCTTCTGCAAATAATAAAAGTTGTCGATCCGGATAAATGATTTGACCATCTTTTGTCACTACACCTAAACGATCTGCATCGCCATCAAATGCAAAACCTAATTCAGCTTCACTTTTTTTAAGATGCGTTATGACATCATTTAAGTTATGAGGCTCAGAAGGGTCAGGATGATGATTTGGAAATGTGCCATCCACATCGCAGAATAATTCTTCGACAGAGCAACCAATACTTTCGTAAATTTTTCGAGCATAAGCCCCTGCGACACCATTGCCACAATCAATGACAATTTTCATGGGACGTTTCAAATGAATATGATTTTTGATCGCTTCAATATAGTCATTTGCAATATCGTATTTTTTTTCAGATCCTTGGCCTTCATGAAAGTTTTCTTCTTCTATGCGGGTATAAAGTTTCTGTATTGCCTCTGTTGATAAGGTATCGCCACCTAAAACCATCTTTAAACCATTGTAGTCGGGCGGATTATGGCTCCCAGTGACCATGACACCTGATTGGGTTTTAAGAAAGAACGTAGAAAAATAAACCATCGGCGTTGTGACCATGCCTAGATTAATCACGTTAATACCTGTTTTAAGTATACCTTTGATGAGTGATTGAGATAATTCTGGGCCTGAAAGCCTTCCATCAAAGCCAATAGAGATCTCTTTTTGTCCTCGATCAATTGCTTCACTTCCAATGGCGCGACCTATAATTTCTACAAATGCAGGCGTGAGAGTTTTGCCCACAATGCCGCGGATGTCATAGGCTTTAAAAATCTCTTTAGGAAGTAATGCCATGATTTATTCGGACTCTTCAATCCATGCGAGCTGAACGGCTTCTAGAATTTTTTCCCCGCATTTATTAGGGTCATCTTCAAAGCCTTCAAGGTCTAAAATCCACTGGTATAAGTCAGTAAAACGAATCGTCTTAGGGTCTATATCAGGATATTTGTCATACAAAGCCTCGGCAATCCTTTGGCTATCAGTCCAATGCATATAAACCTTTCTCTTCAATATAGTCACGAGGATTATAACTTTTAGATTTTATCTAAGATAGAACTTCATTAAGAAAGATAGGTCAGACCCATGATAAAATATCGACTTTCTGAGACAAAAATCTCTAATCATTTTAAATACATAGCGGAAATAAAGACATGTTTAGCAAAGCTCAAAAATTAAGTATTGTGGATCCAGAAATTGCACTTCAAGTTACTCAAGAAGTGAAGCGACAAGAAGACCATATCGAGCTTATTGCATCTGAAAACTACACAAGCCCAGCGGTGATGGAAGCTCAAGGCTCTCAACTTACAAATAAATATGCAGAAGGTTATATTGGCAAACGGTTTTATGGTGGTTGCGAATTTGTAGATAACGTTGAACAAATTGCAATTGATCGCCTAAAGAAATTATATGGTGCTGAATATGTGAATGTGCAGCCACACTCAGGTAGTCAAGCGAATCAAGCTGTCTATTTTTCAATACTTAAACCTGGCGATACGATCATGGGTATGAATTTAGGACATGGCGGTCATTTAACCCATGGTTCCCCTGCAAATCTATCAGGCAAACTCTTTAAGATTGTGCCTTATGGACTAAATGCAAATGAAGAGATTGATTACGATGAAATGGAAAAGCTCGCGATCGAATCAAAACCTAAACTCATTATTGGCGGTGCTTCAGCCTACGCTTTGCGTTTCGATTGGGAACGTATGTCGCAGATTGCAAAAAAAGTAGGTGCTTATTTCATGGTGGATATGGCGCACTATTCAGGATTAATTGCTGCCGGTGTTTATCCTAGCCCAGTGCCTTTCGCAGATTTTGTAACATCAACCACACATAAAACTTTAAGAGGCCCTCGTGGCGGTATCATTTTGGCTAAAGCTGAATTCGAAAAAAGTATTAATAGTTTCGTATTCCCTGGTATTCAAGGCGGACCTTTAATGCATGTAATCGCAGCAAAAGCTGTTGCTTTCTTAGAAGCCTCCAAACCTGAATTTAAAGCATACCAAACACAAGTCATTAAAAATGCACAAACCATGGCTGAGTCATTAAGCAAAAGGGGTGTGCGCATTATTTCGGGTCGTACGGAATCTCATGTATTTTTAGTTGATTTAAGACCTAAGGCATTAACTGGAAAAGTAGCGGATGTTCTTTTAGGCCAAGCACATATTACAGTTAATAAAAATTCAATTCCTAATGACCCAGAAAGTCCTTTTGTAACATCAGGGATTCGTATCGGATCTCCTGCAATTACGACACGAGGCTTTAAGGAAAAAGAAGCAGACATGGTAGCGCACATGATTGCTGATATTCTTGATCATCCTCATGATGAAAAAGTGATTAACGAAACTAAAGCTAAGGTTGTTGCTTTAACCGCTCAATTTCCTGTTTACGGATCTTAATTTAGATTTAAATATATCAAGTGAAATGCCCATTCTGCGGAACCGATGATACCCAAGTTGTTGACTCAAGAGTGAACGACGAAGGTAATTCAATTCGCCGCCGCCGCCGTTGTTCAGAATGCGATAAACGTTTTACTACATACGAATCAGTCGAGCTCACATTCCCTCAAGTCGTAAAGCAAAACGGCAAACGAGAAGACTTTAGTCGAAATAAACTTCACCAATCATTTAGCCGTGCCCTTCATAAGCGTCCTGTGCCTGTTGAATATATAGATCAAGCGATTGAACGTATTATTCAAAAAGTTTTAGCATATGGTGAGAAAGAAATTACTGCGCGTGAATTAGGCGAAAATGTCATGCACGAATTAAAAAAAATGGATAAGGTGGCTTATATTCGTTTCGCATCTGTTTATAGAAGTTTTTCAGATGTTGAAGATTTCCATGATGTTATTCGCGACCTTGATTAAATGAATTCACATTCACCTCAATTTTTCATGAGTGAAGCTTTGAGGCTTGCAGAAAAAGCTTTATTCACAACATCCCCAAATCCAAGAGTTGGTTGTGTCATCGTTCAAAATAATGAGATTGTAGGCCGTGGCTATCATGTAAAAGCGGGTGAATCTCACGCCGAAGTGATGGCATTAGAAGAAGCGGGTAGTAAGTCAGAAGGTAGCGATGTGTATGTCACATTAGAGCCTTGTTCTCATACTGGAAGAACGCCCCCATGTGTCAATGCTTTAATCAAAGCTAAAGTTAAAAAAGTATTTATTGCTATGCAAGATCCTAATCCTTTAGTGTCAGGTCAGGGCATTCAAAAACTAAAAGAAGCTTCTATTGAAGTTGAAGTTGGTGTGATGGAAGCGCAAGCGCAACAATTAAATTTAGGTTTTATTTCTCGCATGACAAAAAAATTACCTTATGTCAGAGCGAAACTTGCGGTATCGATAGATGGAAAAACTGCGCTTCATAATGGAAAGAGTCAATGGATTACAGGTGACGCCGCAAGGGCCGATGCTCAATACTGGCGCGCTTCTTCTTGCGCTATTGTGACTGGTATCGGTACTGTATTATCTGACAATCCAAAACTTTCTGTTAGGCTGTATGAAAATGCACGCCAACCTTTACGCGTAGTAGTGGATTCAGAATTAAAAATTCCATTAGATGCTCACATCCTTCATGAAAAACCATTGCTTATAGTTTATGCCAATGACAAACAAAAAAAATTACCGCAATTACAAGCTTTAGGTATTGAATGCACTCAATTAGATGATAGCGGCAAAGTTGATTTAGTAGCGCTCATTAAAATGCTTGCTGAGCGAGAAATGAATGAAGTATGGATTGAAGCAGGTGAAGGTTTAAATGGCGCATTCTTAAAAGCGCATTTAATTGATGAGCTTATAATTTATTACGCGCCTGTGATTTTAGGTTCAGAAGCTAAGGGTATGTTTACATTGCCTGCTTATGAAGACCTAGAAAACAAAATTACTACAACACTTATAGATCATCGCTGGGTCGGTCAAGACTTAAGAATGCGATTCAAATTAAAGTAATTATTCGTAATGCTTATTGATAGCCACTGTCACCTAGATGCATTAGAGTTTAATCAAGAGCAAGATGCTATTGTTAAAGAGGCGTTTAATCATGGCGTCGAAAAAATTATTATCCCCGCAGTCAATCGAAGAAGTTTCGACGACGTTATCAATCTTCGAAAAAAATTTCCCAATTGTTTTTATGCATTAGGTTTTCATCCGATGTATATCAATGATATGAAAGACGATGATTTAGAAACGTTGCAATCTTATTTAAAAACATATGAGCCTATCGCAGTGGGTGAGATTGGTTTAGATTTTTTTGTCACAAAAGATAACAAATTAATTCAAGAAGAAATCTTTGTAGCACAATTAAAATTAGCGAGCGCATTTGATTTGCCTGTCATCATGCATGTAAGGCAGGCAATAGATGATGTACTTAAAAATTTAAGACGTTATCCAGTGAAGGGTGGTATTGCGCACGCCTTCAATGGTAGCATGCAACAAGCCAAGGCTTTTATTGAATTAGGATTTAAATTGGGCTTTGGTGGGGCCATGACTTATTCGAGAGCCACACATATTCAAATGTTAGCAAAAACATTACCTATAGAGTCTATTGTGTTGGAAACAGATGCGCCTGATATTCCCCCATCATGGTTAGGTCATGGAAGTCGAAATGCACCTCAAGAATTACATCAGATCGCAACTTTTTTTGCTGAATTGCGTGGCGTGAATTTAGATTCAGTGGTTGAGATATCACATCAAAATACGCTCGATGCACTCCCCAAAATAGTGCAGTTATGCACATCTTCTAAGAACTTACATTAACTTAAACCAAAAATCCTAATAGAATTAGGGACATAAGTTAAGTCATTGATTTTAAATAACTTTTATTTAGCTTAAAAAATAAGCGATTTAAAAAAACGCTTATAAATTCAAGAGTTATAAATTTATGTCATCTTTATCCACAAAGTTATCCACAGATTTTGTGGAGATGTTTTTTTATCAAAACGGGTTGACAGTGGATTATTTTATCCATTAAAAGAAATGCCATTTTCTGATTAATTGAGATAAAAACCTTTGAAATCCCTTTCCCTCTATGAGAAACCTCAAACTTCAATTGTGAGACACATAGCTTTAAAGTAAAATAGACTCCCGTCAGCAATTATTTAAAAGCCTTTCCATGACCAAATACGTGTTTGTTACTGGCGGTGTCGTTTCTTCCTTGGGGAAAGGTATCGCAGCCGCTAGTCTCGGGGCCATCTTAGAGTCACGTGGTATTAAAGTGACGATGCTAAAACTCGATCCTTATATTAATGTCGATCCAGGCACGATGAGTCCTTTTCAGCACGGCGAAGTTTTTGTAACCGATGATGGTGCAGAAACCGACCTTGATCTTGGCCATTACGAACGTTTTATTTCAGCACGTATGGGTAAGAAAAATAATTTTACGACAGGCCAGATTTACGACAGCGTTATTCGCAAAGAGCGTCGCGGTGAATATCTAGGTAAGACAGTTCAGGTCATCCCCCATATTACAGATGAAATTAAGTTACACATAAAGAATGGCGCAAATGGCGCTGATGTTGCAATCGTTGAAGTGGGCGGCACAGTTGGTGACATTGAGTCACTTCCTTTTCTAGAAGCTATCCGTCAAATTGGATTTGAAGAAGGTCGTGAAAATGCTTGTTACATTCACCTCACTTTACTTCCTTTTATTTCAACAGCGGGTGAATTGAAAACAAAACCAACACAACACTCGGTTAAAGAGTTAAGAGAGATTGGTATTCAGCCAGACATTTTAATTTGTAGAGCTGATCGTGCTATTCCAGATGATGAAAGAAAAAAAATAGCGCTATTTACAAACGTTGCACCTGAAGCAGTTATTTCAGCCGTTGATTCAGATTCCATTTATAAAATACCAAGCTTACTTCATCAACAAATGATTGATGAAATTGTTTGCCACAAATTAAATATTCTCGCGAAACCTGCAGATCTTTCAAGCTGGGACAAAATTACCGATGCGTTGAAACATACAAAACATCATATTGATATCGCTTTTGTTGGTAAGTATGTAGATTTGACTGAGTCTTATAAATCACTCACAGAAGCATTAATTCACGCTGGAATACACACATCATCAAAAATAAAAATTCATTATCTTGATTCAGAAGAGATTGAAAAAATTGGTACTAAAGCATTAGCAGATATGGATGCCATTTTGGTGCCTGGTGGTTTTGGTAAGCGAGGTACGGAAGGTAAAATTAAAGCGATTCAATTTGCACGTGAAAATAAAATTCCATACCTAGGTATTTGTTTAGGTATGCAATTAGCTGTTGTTGAATTTGCAAGACATAAAGCCATGCTTAAAAATGCAAACAGTTCTGAATTTGATCAAGATGCTCAGCATCAAGTGATTGGGTTAATCACTGAATGGAAATCATCCGAGGGTACAATTGAAAAAAGAGATGATTCCTCAGATCTAGGTGGCACAATGAGATTGGGTGCGCAAAAGTGTCCAATCGAATCCGGCACTCTCGCACATAAAATTTATGGAGCTGAAGTCAATGAGCGTCATCGTCATCGTTACGAAGTCAATAATCATTACGTGGATCAGTTAATTAAGGCGGGGCTCACAGTTTCAGCTAGAACGCCTTTTGAACAGCTCTGTGAAATCATTGAATTACCGCAAGATCAACACCCTTGGTTTGTAGGCTGTCAATTCCATCCAGAATTTACTTCCAATCCAAGAACAGGCCATCCATTATTTAAAGCCTATATCCAAGCTGCACTTAAATACAAACAATCTAAAGGAAGTGCATCATGAAACTATGTAACTTTGATGTTGGATTAAATCACCCATTATTTTTAATTGCAGGTCCTTGTGTAATTGAATCTGAAGCCATGACTTTAGATGTGGCGGGTCAGTTAAAAGAAATGACTGCAGCACTCAATATTCCATTTATTTTTAAATCCTCTTATGACAAAGCTAATCGAAGCTCAAATAAAACCTTCAGAGGTTTTGGCATTGATGAAGGATTAAGAATTTTGTCTGAAGTGAAAAAGCAAATTGGTGTCCCAGTTCTAACAGATGTGCATGATCAATTTCAAGTTGAGCAAGTTGCAAGTGTTGTAGACGTGCTCCAAACACCGGCTTTCTTGTGCCGACAAACTGATTTCATTACTGCTGTTGCAACTTCAGGTAAACCTGTAAATATTAAGAAGGGTCAATTTTTAGCGCCAGGCGATATGAAACAAGTCGTCACAAAAGCTAAAGAAGCTAACGGCGGTCTCGATAACATTATGGTCTGTGAACGAGGCGCATCTTTTGGTTACAACACACTTGTATCAGATATGAGAAGTTTATCTATTATGCGAGAAACGAATTGTCCTGTTGTGTTTGATGCAACGCATTCAGTGCAACAACCGGGCGGCCAAGGTGACAAAAGTGGCGGACAAAGTGAATTCGTCCCTGTTCTTGCAAGAGCAGCAGTTGCGAGTGGTATCGCAGGTATTTTTATGGAAACACACCCTAATCCAAAAGAAGCTTTATCTGATGGACCGAATGCATGGCCACTTAAAAAAATGAAAGCATTGCTTGAGTTATTAGCTGAAATTGATCGATCAGTTAAAAAAGCAGGCTTCATCGAGATGTCCTAAACAATTAACTGTAAACGAAGGAAAAAGAATGAGTTTTGTGAAACAAATTGTTGCTCGAGAAGTTATTGATTCAAGAGGTAACCCAACTATAGAAGCTGATGTTTTATTAGATTCTGGTGTGATGGGAAGAGCAATGGTGCCATCAGGTGCTTCTACAGGAAGTAAAGAAGCGATTGAGCTTCGTGATGGCGATGCAAAACGTTATTTTGGAAAAGGTGTTTTAAATGCAGTGAAGCATGTCAATACCGAAATTGCTAAAGCAATAGTGGGTCTTGATGTAGATGATCAAACGTTGATTGATCAAACTATGATTGAATTAGACGGCACAGATAATAAAGGTCGCTTAGGGGCTAATGCAATTCTCGCAGTTTCAATGGCTTCAGCTATAGCAGCAGCAAAAAATTCTAATTTACCTCTCTATCGTTATCTTGGTGGCTCAGGTGCTATGCAATTACCTACACCAATGATGAATGTCATTAACGGTGGAGCACACGCAGACAATAGTGTCGATATGCAAGAGTTTATGATTATTCCTGCTGGAAGACCTACATTTAGAGAAGCAATACGATGTGGTGCGGAAGTTTTTCAAGCACTCAAAAAAACATTAAGCAAAAAAGGTTTTTCAACGACCGTTGGTGATGAAGGTGGTTTCGCACCTAACCTTCCATCTAATGAGTCAGCCATACAAATGATTATGGAAGCTATCTCTCAAGCTGGATACGAGCCCGGCCGTGATGTTTACCTTGGTCTTGATTGTGCAAGTACTGAATTTTATAAAGATGGTAAATATCATCTCGCCTCTGAAAATTTATCTTTATCAAGTGAACAATTTACAGATTATCTAGCGACATGGTGTGATAAATATCCAATCATTAGTATTGAAGATGGTATGGGTGAATTTGATTGGGATGGTTGGCATGTTTTAACACAAAGATTAGGTAAACATATTCAACTTGTAGGCGATGATCTTTTTGTAACAAATCCAAAAATTTTAGATGAAGGCATTAAACGCAAAGTTGCTAATTCTGTTTTAATTAAAGTAAATCAAATTGGTACACTTACTGAAACATTTGAAACTATTGCGATGGCTAAAAAAGCAGGATATACCGCTGTCATTTCTCATCGCTCAGGAGAAACTGAAGACACAACAATTGCTGATTTAGCAGTGGCGACAAATGCATTGCAAATTAAAACTGGCTCACTTTCAAGATCTGAACGTATTGCCAAATATAATCAACTGCTTCGTATCGAAGAGGAGCTTGGAAAAGCTTCATCTTATGCAGGCCTTTCTTGTTTTTATCAATTGAATAAATAACATGAAATCATTAACTGCTATTTTTGTAGTATTGGTAGTGTTAATGCAATACCCATTATGGTTTGGTAAAGGCAGCTGGTTACGTGTATGGAGTTTAAATCATCAAATTGAGACTCAGAAAAAAACAAATGCGGATAATCAAGTAAGAAACAATGTTCTCAATGCTGAGGTAGGAGATCTTAAACAAGGCTTCTCAGCGATTGAAGAGAGAGCTCGTAATGAGCTTGGTATGATTAAGCAGGATGAAATCTTTTTCCAAGTGACAAATCACGAAAAAGATAAAAAAGAAACTGAAGCTTCAAGTAATTCGCAAGCTAAGCACTAATCAAATCTTTTTTGGTCTTCTAAAAAGATTTGAATTAATTCACTCTTAATGAAAAGCGCTTCATGCGCTTGATCAACTCTTAATTCAATCAGCATGTTTGTTTTCTCATCATTTTCATTGGCTGATCTCACTAGCTGACCAATTTCTTCACCATTGTTATTTAAGATCAGATCACCAGGATTAAGATCCGCTCGCGATTTAATAAAAGCACGATACATCCGTCTTTTAACTTTACCTAAGTAGTGTGTTCGAGCCACAATTTCTTGTCCTGTATAACAACCTTTTTTAAAATTAATACCTTCGATTAAGTCCATATTTAAAGATTGTGGAATAAATGCTTCTTGCGTGGTTGGGTAAATATCAGGAATCCCATCTAGGATATTTAAATTATTCCAATCATCAAAACTCATGGATGAATATTCAGAAAAGTTAAGCTTCATAAATTCATTCACTTTAGAAGTTTCTCCCATGAGTTGGTATCTATCATCATCTTTTCCTAAACGCATAATCATGATGTCATCTGATTGAATGATATCTAAATAATTTTTTGGAGGTTGAATATTTTTTGTAAGAAGTACTTTGGAGCCCACAAAACCGACACATGTGAATGTTTCATTGGCTAACTTTAGCGATACTTTTGAGCGAAGAATATACATCTTAAGTTTTTGAAGTATAAAATCCTGAATGGAGCTATCAATTTGTATGTGGATTGATTCATGATCTAAATAACACAACATAAAAGCCAGCATTCTACCCTTGGGGTTGCAAAAGCCAGCGTATAGAGCTTTATTTTGCGAGACGAGATTAATATCTTGAGTCAATTGGCCTTGCAAGAACTGAACTCGATCATCACCTTCAACTTTTATCGTAGAGGTTTTATCAAGAATAATGAATTTATTTTCTACGCTTAATGACATATTGCTTTATTTGTTTTATCGAAAAAAATCGAAGGCTAAAAATAATACCTGCGAGTGAGGCAAAAAACCATTTAAGATGAAAATCAGCTGTATCTTGCCAAGCAGGCTTTTGTTTTTTCATCGCACTTAAGATATTTAAAATAGAATCACCTCTTACATAAATCCCATTAATTTGTTTTGTAATGTCTTTTAAGTAGGCTTCGTCTAGCTTAGACATATAGCGATCACTCTCGCCACCTGCCACATTGTCATCTCGAGTACCAATATTAGCCTCTGAGATTTGCGCAATACCTGGTTGTAATGCAAAGCTATCATTAGCCCAATAGCCAATGAGTTGATTTTTGCCATCTAACTTTGGAATAGGCGCGCCTTTTAAACTTCCAATTCCAACAATTACCCAATCATTTCCGCCTTGGAATTGAGAAAGATCTTTTGTATTAAATGCGTGGAGCTTTGGAGCTTCTTCACCGTCAGTAAAATAAACGACTTGAGAATTTTCAGGAAAGCTTCTAATTAAACGTGCTAAGTTAAAAAAAGATTCTCGAATACGCGAATTACCAGACCAACCCGAACGCCAATCCAAGTGGTCGATTGTGTCTTCAATAGCATCAAAATTTTCACAGACTTCAATGGGTGTATATGAGGCTGCTACACTCACACCTACAAACATACCAATACTCACTTTTGTGCCGCAGGGAAGTTCAGACATAATTTCATGAAGACTATGCTTCATATATTCAAGTCTTGAGATGGGTTTATTCATAACAGACATATCAACCGTGTTCATGCTTTGAGAGATGTCAGTCACAAAGATATAGTTATAGATATTGTGTTTGAGCGGTATTGATGGATTGATAATGGCGAGCAGCATAAACCCAATCGATACTATAAGTGATAGGGTATTAAAATCGAGATTGGACCTCGATTTTATGTTCTTAAGCAACGCTTTCATAAATTTAAGGGAGGCCTACAGGAACATTACCTAGAATGAGTCCAGGTGAATCTGAATCGCCAACGCCAGGCGTCGGATTCGCAGGTAAAATCATAAGCACGCGATCAAGATTATGTTTTACATCCCACGCATGATTATCAATCTTAATAGATAGCATATATGCTGCTTTTGCTTGCCTAAATAAATATTCTGTTTCATTTTTGACCGTCATATCAGTACCGTTGATCGCCAATGCGCGTTTAAAGAAAATATTACCAATATTGTATTGAATAGCTGCTTTTTGAGAGGGTGAAGCGATCGGTAAAAGATTTGTAAAAAGAATATTAGCTTCTTTATATCTTTCTTTAGTTGTGAGCCAATAAGCTGTTGCGTAACGAGCTTCAAAACTATTGATAAACATACTAGGTGATTTACCTTCAGCAATATCTCGATTAAATACTTGAATATTTTTTAATTCAATCCATTGCTTTATAAAGATACCAAGTGAAATTACGAGAAGCAGTGCAAAAATCCAAGTGAGTTTTTTAGTGCTAAAAAGATTTTTTGTGATTAAAGCCATGATCTCACCTCAATTAATTTAAGCATCAGCAAACCTATCATCATAAGAGCCGCAACGACAAAACAATGAGTTGAATAATCTTGACCTGGAATTTTCTCAAAATATTTAATGGGTTTCTTTTCTTTTTGATTGATATCCTCGATGGCTTTTTGTAGTGTTTTTGGATCTTCTGCTTCATAAGCTTGAAAGGGCGAATGAAGTGTTTTAAAAAATTCATTAAGCTCGATTTGAGGTGGCAGTGCCTCATCATCTCGGGCTTTAAATGAAGTATTAAAAATACTGATACCACCGGGTTGTCTTAATACGATCCAATAAAGACTAATTTTAAATCGGCCTAACCAATCCTTAATTTTTTCTTGAGTAGCAGCATCGATACGACCCGCTCCATCTGAAAGTAAAATCATCGCTCTTGAGCCGGAGTCTGGTACTTTATTAAATAATTCAGCACCCGTCGTAAGACCACTACCAATATTAGTTTGAAATAATGCGTTACCCGCCGTTGCTCTTACGGCTGAAATAATGGCATTTTTATTATCAGTAAGCGGCAAAACATACATGCCAGAATTACTAAATGAAACCATACCAATCATGTCGTTTTTTCTTGATTTTACAAAGTCAGTAATTAGCCGAGCCGCAGCAGCTGATTTCATTTCACCCACTTTGGACTGGTCGTTGCCTGCAAAAGGATCGTCCATACTCGCACTTCGATCCAATACCAAACCAATTTGAGCGCCTATACCTGTTTTTTCAATTTCTTTTTGACGAGAATGTGGGCCACTTAATCCAATAATGATTGCTAATAAAATCATGGTTGCGATAAATTTTAAGATAAATGCCACAATTCTCGAGAGTCGATCTTTTGGAATCATTTCATTCCATGAGTAATACTGTAAAGATGCTTCTTTAAAAAGAAGTGGAATAAAAGCTAAAGGAATAAACCATAAGACCCATGGAAATGAAAATGTCATTTAGCTAAACCTGCCACAAGAGATTTTTTATCAACAATAAGTTTTCTTTCGCAATCTCGACAATGCCGTGAGAAATCTTTAAGCCATTTAAGTATTTCATCATGATCATATTTTTTATTTGAAGTATTAAAAAATACGAGTGTGGAAAGCTTAAAAAACTCACGTAGTTCAGTATCGATATTTTTAAATGAAGGATTCTTAGCATAAAGATCATGAAGATTATCTGTAAAGAGTGTTTTTCCAATAACAAGATCAAAAGCACGATGCATGTCTGTGATTGCTTTTTGAATAGAAGTAGGGGTTGCCTTCATTTTATTGATTGAGCGATGGGTTCTTGCAAATACACCTCGAGCGTTTGGTAGCCATGCATATTGACTATAAATATAGATAAGGCCGAATAAAGAAAGGAGTGCGATGATGCCCGAAATTTTTAGTGTTTTCATAGGGCTTGTCTCATCCATAAAAATAATGCCTCTTAATGGGCTCATATCCTGTTCAATTTTTATAGCACCGAAAATAGATAAAGGAGATATCGCAATTTGATATTCAGGAATTCTGTATTTAAAAACTTTCTTTTGAGGGTCATTTGGATTCAAGACTCGGATATATTCAGCCGGTAAGAATCCGGGTTTTGCGACTACATTGTTTGTAAAAATTTGATACGTAAGATCCATGATTAATGTAGAGGATGATTTATTCTCTTTTAATACATGTTTCATTGCATCCAATACAATGCCTAAATCTTGCCCTTTATATTTTCTTTCGTACCCCGGAATAGGTAAAGACTCTTTAATGAGTACATAGGGTTTTTTGATCGTAACTTCTACATGTCTTTCTGATTTATCCCCGACGGTATATCCCACTCGATGAAGTGGCTCTTTTATTTTGATGGATATAATACCTTCTTGAATATCAGGCCACTCTTGTACATCTAGTGCAAAACTAGAAACTGATAATAGAAGCATCCATAAAGAAATAAGATATTTCATAATCATTAAGCGCCTACAAATTGATTAAAGTATTCGGTCATTTTAGTTGCATCAAAATGGTCATCTACAAAAAAAGGCGGAATGTCAAAATTCATAAATGCTTTTGTAATGACAGCACGTCTTTTTTCAAATGAATCTACAATTTTTTCTTTCAGTTCTTTTCTTAAAAAAAGCGTATTTTTTTTACCGCTTTCAGGATCAGTAATGGTGACAATGCCAAAATTAGGAAGATTGATGTATTCTTTTTTGTCCCATAGAACCACAGGCACTACATGGTGCCTCATGAGATTAGATAAACAATTTTCCAATTCAACTTCCGGCATGTGAAAGTCTGAAATAAAGAAAATAAGTGAGCGTTCACGAGGCATGTATTGATAGAGGTCTTTGATTGCGCGATTCGATTTATTTGTAGATGTAAAGTTTTTAAGTTCGTGAATAAGTGTTAATGCATGTTGTGATCTAAATGATAGGGGCGCTAGCCAATCTTCTCTAATCTCGTCATCAAAACCAATGAGACCTAAAGCGTCATGACGATCGATGACTGAATGAGCTATGGATTGGGCGACTTCAGCAGCTAAATTAATTTTTTTATTTTTTCCACCAAAATTCATACTGGCAGATAAATCACAGACAATCATGACAGGTGTTGCACTACGTTGATTAAATATTTTGACGTGAATCTCACCTAAAGGATCTCGAATCGATTGGCGAATATCAATTCGTCTTGGATCAGGATATGAAAGGAGTGTTGTGTGTCCTGCAAATTCAATACCCATCCCTCTCTGGTTGCTTTTATGGCGACCAGGATGCTTGCCTTTAGATTTCCAACCGATGTGGTAATCAAATAATGGGGTGGATTGAACCATCTGATTTAAGGTGCGTTGATGGCATTTAAAATGCCATTGGTTAAATCACGCGCAATGATTGTTCTTCTCATTTCATAGACAGGGTTAAATACGAGTCGATGCGCAATAGTTTCATGGAATACTGCATGAATATCTGCAGGGGTCACTGATGTTCGATCATTAAGCCATGCATTCACACGCGCTGATTTCATCATCATACTCATGCCGCGCGGACTAGCACCTGATACGATTAATCGATTCATATCAATATCAGATAATTTAATACCGTAATCGCCAGGATTTTTTGTAGCTTTCCATAAACGTAATGCATAATTTTTTAATGCTTCTGTGGCTTTAATATTTTCTTGAATCGTTTCTGAAAGTTCATTGAGCTTATTAAATTTAATAAGATCAGGTTTCACTTCTTCAATAAGTTTATCTGCGTTATGGAATTTAGTTTCAAAGACTAAGTCTTTCATCATCTGATCCGCTTTTGGAATAAGAATAGGTATTTCCATCATAAAACGATCACGCGCTGCCGAAGGAATTTCAAATGTTTCTTCACGTTCTACTTGGTTTCGATCAGCGAATACCACCATATGAGGAAAGTGATATTCTTTATTAAATGCTGATAATGTTTTTTCTGCCATGATTCTTAAGAGCAATGAATGTACCTGTGGTCTTGCACGGTTGATTTCATTGAAAAAGAAAATAGATAAATCACTACCTGACATCAAAATAGGGCCTGGGCTTACATGTGGCTTCCCATCTTCACCGAGATACGTGTGATAGATAAGATCATTTGGCATAAGGTCAATCGTACCTTCGATACGTTGGTAACCGCCGCCAATAGCACGCGTAAAAGCTTTAAGTAATGTTGTTTTTCCAACCCCCACATCACCTTCAAGAAGAACGTGCCCACGTGCAAAAATTGAAGTGGTAATAAGCCTGATAGGACTTTCTTGCCCTACGATAACTTTGTTAATTTCTGCTTCAAGTTTGACTGCAAGCTTTCTCCAGTCGGCCAGATTTTGGTCGCTCATATCGAATCCCTAATAGATGAAATTGTTAGTTGACTGTTTTACTATGATTTTCATAGTAGCCTAATAATTTATAAGGGTAAATAGATAAAAACACGATAAAATACTTGTGTTATCAGACAAATATTTTTTCACAATCTTTTTATCAGCAGCCTATAAACTCAATGCCTAAAAAAAATAGCTATACAAAAGAAGAGCTTTTGTCTTGCGGTCGAGGAGAGATGTTTGGCCCAGGCAACGCACAGCTTCCATTACCCCCCATGCTTATGTTCGATCGCATCGTCTCCATTACAGACGAGGGCGGCGAATACGGCAATGGACAGATTATTGCGGAATTAGATGTTAATAAAGACCTTTGGTTCTTTGGCTGTCATTTTGAGGGGGATCCTGTCATGCCGGGCTGTTTGGGGCTTGATGCGATGTGGCAATTAGTCGGTTTCTATTTGGGCTGGAAAGGTGGCTTAGGTCGGGGCCGTGCGTTGGGCGGCGGCGAAATTAAGTTCACAGGCCAAGTATTACCTACAGCTAAAAAAATTACCTATGTTATTGATTTAAAAAGAGTAATTATGCGTAAACTCATTATGGGTATTGCTGATGCTAAAATGTCAGTCGATGGCCGAGAGATTTACCATGCTAAAGATTTGCGTGTCGGTTTATTTACGCGTACTGATAATTTTTGATCGTTATTTAATGGGAGGCGACGCATGACCCGTCGTGTTGTTGTTACTGGATTAGGGATTGTATCTAGCCTAGGTAATAATAAAAAAGAAGTTCAAGATAGCTTATATCATGCTCGTTCTGGCATTACATTTCAGCCAGATTATGCTGCCATGGGATTACGCTCACATGTTGCAGGCTCCATCAAAAATCTTAATCTTGAAGAATTAATCGATCGCAAATTATTCCGTTTTATGGCGAAAGGCCATGCTTACGCTTGGCTTGCTATGCAAGAAGCGATCGCAGATTCAGCCTTATCCGAAGCCATGGTCTCAAATATACGCACCGGTTTGATTGTGGGCGCAGGCGGCGCTTCACATGAAAGTATTTTAGACGGCATAGATACTATTCGAGAAAAAGGAATTCGACGTGTAGGCCCATACATGGTCACTAAAGCTATGGCGAGTGGCGTTTCAGCGTGTCTTGCAACGGGTGCCAAAATTAAAGGTGTGAACTATGCGATTACTTCTGCATGTTCAACCAGCGCTCATTGTATTGGTGCAGGCGTTGAACAAATTCAACTAGGTAAACAAGATATTATTTTTGCAGGTGGCGCTGAAGAAGAGCATTGGACACTTTCTTTCATGTTCGATGGTATGGGAGCTCTCTCAAGTAAATACAATGAGACTCCAGAAAAAGCCTCGCGCACTTATGATGTGAATCGAGATGGTTTTGTGATCTCAGGCGGCGGCGGTATTTTGGTTTTAGAAGAATATGAGCATGCAAAAGCACGCAATGCAAAAATTTATGCAGAAGTCGTAGGTTACGGCGCCACATCTGATGGTTATGATATGGTGGCTCCAAGTGGTGAAGGCGCTGAACGATGTATGGCGCTTGCACTCCAAGGTATCGATCATGTCGATTATATGAATACGCATGGCACAAGTACCCCTGTAGGTGATGTCAAAGAACTTGAAGCAATTCGTGCTGTATTTGGGGGTAATAAATATGGCCCTATGCCACATATTGCCTCGACGAAATCTTTATCTGGCCACGCGTTAGGTGCAGCTGGCGTCAATGAAGCGATCTACAGTCTTATCATGATGGAAAATAAATTTATTGCGCCATCAGTGAATATTGAAGAGCTAGATCCTTTAGCTAAAGATCTTCCTATCGTGACGAAACGTATTGATAATATTGAAGTGAAAACGGCGATTTCAAATAGCTTCGGTTTTGGCGGCACAAATGCCTGCCTTGTATTCTCAACAAAAAATCTTTAAAGCATAAGCGCGAGCAATACTTTCCGTTCTTCGTTTGCGAGAATGTTGTATGTTCTGCATGCGGATTGATTATTCATACATTCAATCGCCATATTTTTCTTTGAAAAATATTCTAAAATTTTTGGCTCAAGATGTTCTTGTATATTTCCAGTGCCCAATAAAATAATTTCAATATTGAAAGATTCAATAGCATCAAAACTATTTTCTTTAATATCTTTAATGGTTTTGACTGGCCATTCAAGAAGGAGTTGATTAGGCGTTATGATAAGACTTGTTTGATGGCGCTCTTGATTGACTTCCACCCAGTTTAAATCATATCCTGTGATGAGATTTTTATTATCAGATTGAATTAAGTGAAATTTCATAACATCGTGTTTTTAAAGAAATAAATTGAATCAAAACCCTCTCATTTGTTGGCGGAATGGGCGTTCACAAGGTAAGATATCATATATTCAAATTTAGGTAATTAAATTGGCTCAGCTTAAAAAATCATCGAAATTAAATAACGTCTGTTATGACATTCGCGGACCTGTTTTAGCACACGCTAAAAAAATGGAAGAAGAAGGTCATCGCATTATCAAGCTTAATATTGGCAATCCAGCAGCCTTTGGATTTGAAGCGCCTGAAGAGATTGTTCAAGACGTGATTCGCAATATGGGTAAAGCATCTGGTTATACGGATAGCAAAGGCCTTTTTGAGCCAAGAAAATCCATTATGCATTACACGCAGGAAAAAAATATTCCAAATGTCGATGTAGATGATGTGATTATTGGTAATGGTGTTTCAGAGCTTATTGTGATGGCAATGCAGGCATTGCTAGATAACGATGATGAAGTCTTAATTCCTATGCCGGATTATCCGCTATGGACCGCAGCTGTCACGTTGGCAGGTGGAAAGCCTAGACATTATTTATGTGATGAAGCTGCAAGCTGGTATCCAGATCTTAAAGATATCGAAAGTAAAATCACCAGCAAAACAAAAGCGATTGTAGTGATCAATCCAAATAATCCGACAGGCGCACTTTATCCAAAAGATATTCTAGAAGGTATTATTCAAATCGCGAGAAAACATAAACTCGTTGTTTTTGCAGACGAGATTTATGACAAAGTTGTTTATGATAAAAAGAAACATATTTCAATTGCGTCTCTTGCAGATGATATTCTTTTTGTCACATTTAATGGCCTGTCAAAAAACTATCGCGCATGTGGTTATCGCGCAGGATGGTTAGTGGTATCTGGAAACAAGAAAGAATCTACGGACTACATTGAAGGTCTTAACATGTTAGCTTCCATGCGTTTATGTGCAAACGTTCCAGGGCAACTTGCTATTCAAACCGCTTTAGGGGGATATCAAAGTATTGATGATCTTGTAGCTCCAACAGGACGATTATTTAAGCAAAGAGAACTTGCTTACGACATGCTCGTTTCTATACCTGGTGTCACTTGTGTTAAGCCAGAAGCTGCGATGTATCTATTTCCTAAATTAGATCCTAAGATGTATCCAATTAAAGATGATCAAGAATTTATTTTAAAATTATTGATCGATAAGAAAGTATTGTTAGTTCAAGGCACAGGATTTAATTGGAAAGATCCTGATCATATAAGAATAGTATTCTTACCAAATGAAGACGATCTAAAAGAATCAATTAAGCGTATTGCCAATTACCTCGAAAACTTTAAGAAAAATACTGCGAACTAGAAAGTTAGAGCTGATGAAAAGAATGAATATAGGTTTGTTAGGTATCGGCACAGTGGGTGGCGGTGTATTTGAACTTTTAAAATCAAACATTAAAGAAATACAACGTAAGACATCTGCTGATATGAAAATTGTCGCGGTGGCAGATAAAAATATTGCGCGCGCAAAAGAAATTGTTGGAAGCTCTATTGAAGTTACTGATGATGCATTCAAGCTAGTTGCTGATAAAGAGATTGATGTCATTGTTGAGCTTATAGGTGGCACCACTATCGCAAAAGATTTGGTTGTGAAGGCGATTGAAAATAAGAAACATGTTGTGACAGCCAATAAAGCATTACTCGCAAATTTCGGAAATGAATTATTTCAATTAGCCAAAAAAAATAACGTCACTTTAGCTTTTGAAGCTTCAGTCGCTGGCGGTATACCTATTTTAAAATCAATTAGAGAAGGTTTAGCTGGTAATAAGATTGAGTGGGTAGCAGGCATTATTAATGGCACTACTAATTTTATTTTGACTGAGATGCGTGAAAAAGGTATCTCATTCGCAAAAGCTCTATCCGAGGCACAATCATTAGGTTACGCAGAAGCAGACCCTACATTTGATATTGAAGGTATTGATGCTGCGCATAAATTAACAATTCTTGCTGGTTTATCTTTTGGCATCCCCATGAGCTTTAAAGATGTATATGTGGAAGGTATTAAAGCGCTTGAGCAAAAAGATATTCGGTATGCGGAAGAGTTAGGTTATCGCATTAAATTATTGGGCATCGCTAAAAAAAGAGATCAAGGTATTGAGTTACGGGTTCACCCAACTTTAATTCCTGAAAAACGTTTAATTGCAAATGTGAATGGTGCCATGAACGCTGTTGTGGTTAAAGGCAATATGGTTGGACCAACACTCTACTATGGTGCTGGTGCAGGAGCATTGCCAACTGCTAGTGCTGTTGTTGCTGATCTTATTGATATATCTAGATCATCTCAGGTTCCGTTACATGGTTTTGATGAAAGCAAAATTGATTCAATTCCTATTTATAAAATTGATGACGCGATTAGTGGTTATTATTTAAGAATTCGAGTTTCAGATAAGCCAGGTGTTTTAGCTGAGATCACAAAATTATTTGGCGATAAGAAAATTTCTATTGATGCGATGCTTCAAAAAGAACCTCAAGAAGATGAATCTGAAGCAGACATTGTTATATTAAGTCATTTAGCAGTTGAGAAAGATATCAATGCTGTGATTCAGTCTATTGAGTCGTTGTCAGCCACCATTGGAAAAGTTATTAAAATTAGATTAGAAGAACTTAGTAAATAAAGGCTTTATGAAATACATTTCAACACGTGGTCAATCAAAGCCACTTTCTTTTTCTGAGATTTTATTAGGCGGACTTGCACCTGACGGCGGTTTGTATCTTCCAGAGTCCTATCCTCAATTTTCAGATAAAGACTTAAACAGTATGCGAGGTATGAGTTATGCAGAACTTGCATTTCATATTATTTCTAAATTCGTAGATGACATACCAAAAGATGATTTAAAAGCGATTATCAATAAAACATACACTAAAGAGGTGTATGCATTTTCAAGAGCACAACAAAAAGCAGAAGACATTACCCCTATTTTAAAAGTTAAAGATAATCTCTATATTCTCTCGCTTTCAAATGGGCCGACACTTGCATTTAAAGATATTGCTATGCAATTGCTTGGCAATCTCTTTGAGTATGTGCTTGCAAAAGAAAATGCAGAAATTAATATTCTAGGCGCAACTTCAGGCGATACCGGCTCTGCTGCTGAATATGCCATGCGAGGAAAAAAAGGTATTAATGTTTTTATGTTGTCGCCCTATCAAAAGATGAGTCGTTTTCAATCAGCTCAGATGTTTAGTATCCAAGACCCTAATATTTTTAATTTAAGTATCAAAGGCGTCTTCGATGATTGCCAAGATATTGTTAAGGCAGTATCTAATGATTTAGATTTCAAAAGAGATATGAAAATTGGCGCAGTAAACTCAATTAATTGGGGTAGGATTTTAGCGCAGATCGTTTATTACTTTAAAGGCTATCTCGCTGTTGCCAAAAATAATGAGGAAGTGAGCTTTACTGTTCCCACAGGTAACTTTGGTAATATTTGTGCAGGTCATATAGCACGTATGATGGGCCTTCCAATTAAGAGACTTGTAGTTGCTACAAATGAAAATAATGTATTAGATGAGTTTTTTAAGACAGGCATGTATAAGCCGCGTGACTCTGAAAATACTTTTCATACCTCAAGTCCTTCAATGGATATATCTAAAGCATCTAATTTTGAACGATTCATTTTTGACTTAATTGGGCGGGATAGCGAAAAATTAAATGTATTATGGAAATCAATCGATCAGGGTGGTAATTTTAATTTAAACCAAGAAGGTGTCTTTGAAAAAATTAAAGATTTTGGATTTACCTCCTCCTCGAGTACACACAAAGAACGTATTCATTACATTAAAGAAATTTACAATCAATATAAGATCATCATTGATACGCATACAGCGGATGGATTTAAAGCAGCCTATGAGCATATGGATGAGAATGTGCCAATGATTGTTCTTGAGACAGCATTACCTACTAAATTTGAAGACTCTATTGTAGAAGCAATCAATCAAAAACCTGAAAGACCTGAATCATTAAAGCATTTAGAAAATCTTCCACAAAGATTTGAAGTTTTAGATAATCAGGTTGAAAAAGTTAAAACATTTATAAGGCAAAACGTCTAAGACCATGAAGCAATATTTGGATTTACTTAATCACGTTAAAAACCATGGCGATATTAAGCATGATCGAACAGGTACAGGGACTATTTCCGTGTTCGGCTATCAAATGCGCTATGATTTATCCCAAGGCTTTCCTTTATTAACCACTAAAAAAGTACATTTAAAATCTATTATTCATGAGCTTTTGTGGTTTTTAAGTGGCAGTACAAATATTAAGTACTTAAAAGATAATGGTGTGAGTATCTGGGATGAATGGGCTGATGAAAATGGCAACCTAGGCCCGGTATATGGTTATCAATGGAGAAGTTGGCCTACTGCTGATGGAAAACATATAGATCAGATTACTGATTTGATAGAGTCAATTAAAAAAAATCCAGACTCAAGAAGATTAATTGTTTCAGCTTGGAATGTTTCAGAAATTTCAAAGATGAAACTTCCACCTTGTCATGCATTTTTCCAATTTTATGTCTCGAATGGAAAATTATCTTGTCAGCTTTATCAAAGAAGTGCAGATATTTTTTTGGGCGTGCCATTTAATATTGCATCTTATGCGCTTCTTACAATGATGGTAGCCCAGGTATGTTCATTAGAGCCTGGTGATTTTGTTCATACA
The DNA here is from genome assembly GCA_041180025.1 of Pseudomonadota bacterium. GTDB lineage: Bacteria > Pseudomonadota > Gammaproteobacteria > Burkholderiales > Methylophilaceae > Methylopumilus. The sequence continues at coordinate 22,655 of JBEGSH010000073.1, forward strand.
TTAGGTGATGCGCATATTTATTCTAATCATATGGAGCAGGTCAACGAGCAACTATCAAGAACACCTAAAACTTTACCTCGCATGAAAATAAATCCTGAAGTTAGAAGTATTTTTGATTTTAAATTCGAAGATTTTGTTTTAGAAAATTACGATCCAGACCCTGCTATTAAAGCGCCTGTTGCAGTCTAGTGCCTAAACTATCTATTATTGTTGCTATGAGTTCTAACCGAGTCATTGGTGTGAACAATACGCTGCCATGGCATCTAAGCGAAGATCTAAAGCATTTTAAATCTTTAACGACAGGACATACCATTATTATGGGTCGAAAAACTTATGAGTCTATCGGTCGAGCGCTTCCCAATAGAAGAAATATTGTAATTAGCCGAAACACAGAAACTTCATATGAAGGGACAGAAGTTGTGCATAGCATTGAAGATGCTTTTTCAATTTCTAAACATGATGATGAAGTATTTGTGATAGGGGGGTCAAATATATACGAACAAGCGTTAAATTTAGTCGATCACTTATATATTACAGAAATTAAGAAAAGCTTTTCGGGAGATGCTTTTTTTCCTGAGATCAATAAATCAATATGGACTGAGTCTTCAAGAGAAGATCATATTGCAAATGATGGGCTTGAATTTTCTTTTGTAAATTACCAAAAAAATATTAAATAGATACACAGTCTACAAAGTAGTGCGCTTTACCATCAATCTTTTGTTTTACTAATCCGTGATTATCTGTTTCAAATCCTGGGAATTTCTCATTGAAATCTCGTGCAAATTTTAAATAATCCACAATAATTTTGTTAAAACGCTCGCCAGGGATGAGAAGTGGAATGCCTGGTGGATATGGCGTGAGAAGTACCGCTGTAATTCTGCCTTCTAGATCATCAATCGCAACACGTTCAATTTCTTTATGAGCCATTTTTGAAAAAGCTTCTGTTGGCTTCATCGCAGGGACCATATCAGAGAGATACATTTCAGTTGTCAGTCTCGCAATGTCATGTTTTTTATAGATTTCATGAATCTGTGTGCATAAATCTTTTAACCCAATACGCTCATAGCTTGGTTGCTTCTGAATAAATTCAGGTAATACTTTCCATAAGGGTTGATTCTTATCATAATCATCTTTAAATTGTTGAAGTGCTGCAACCAGCGTATTCCATCGACCTTTGGTAATGCCGATCGTAAACATAATAAAGAATGAGTAGAGCCCTGTTTTTTCTACAATAACGCCGTGTTCTGCTAAGTATTTGGTAACAATAGAAGCGGGTATGCCAAACTCGTCAGAAAACTCACCATCAACATTGAGTCCCGGAGTAATGATTGTTGCTTTAATTGGGTCGAGCATATTAAAACCATCAGCAAGATTACCAAATCCATGCCAATGATCATTGGCATTTAACATCCAGGCATCTCGATCTTCAAGACCTTCATCTGATAAATCATTAGGGCCCCAAACTTTAAACCACCAGTCAGATCCCCATTCAATATCTACTTTTCGCATAGCACGTCTAAAGTCTAATGCTTCCATGAGTGACTCTTCTACAAGCGCTTTACCACCAGGCTCTTCCATCATTGCAGCAGCGACATCGCAACTCGCAATGATTGAATATTGTGGACTGGTAGAGCTATGCATCAAGAAAGACTCATTAAAGACTTCACGATCAAGTTTATTTTTTTCTGCATCTTGAACAAGAATTTGAGATGCTTGGCTCAAGCCTGCTAAAAGTTTATGCGTAGATTGCGTTGAGAAAATAAGGCTATCTTTACAACGCGGACGATCAGCACCAATGGCATGATAGTCACCGTAAAAGTCATGGAATGTTGCATGTGGCAACCAAGCTTCATCGAAATGAAGCGAATCAATTTTTCCATCTAACATTTCTTTAATTTCTTCAACGTTATAAAGAATACCGTCATAAGTTGATTGTGTAATTGTTAATACACGAGGTTTATCTTTTTTATTGGTGATGAATGGATTCTTTTGAATTTTGTCTTGAATATTTTTCCATTCAAATTCTTTTTTAGGGATAGGTCCAATAATGCCAAAGTGATTTCTTGTTGGCATCAAGAAAATTGGAATAGCGCCAGTCATAATAATGGAGTGCAATACCGATTTATGGCAATTTCGATCTACGATTACAATATCACCTGGCGCTACTGTTGAATGCCAAACCATCTTATTAGACGTCGATGTACCGTTTGTAACAAAATAAAGATGATCAGAGTTATATATACGCGCTGCATTTCTTTCTGAAGCGCCTACAGGGCCTGTGTGGTCGAGCAATTGCCCTAATTCATCCACTGCATTACATACGTCAGCTCGAAGCATATTTTCTCCAAAGAATTGGTGAAACATTTGACCGACAGGGGACTTTAGAAAAGCAACACCACCTGAGTGGCCAGGGCAATGCCAAGAGTAAGAACCGTCACCTGCATAGTGAGTAAGGGCTTTGAAGAACGGTGGAGGCAAGCTATCTAAATAAGTTCTTGCTTCACGCACAATATAACGCGCAACAAACTCAGGCGTATCCTCATGCATATGAATAAAACCATTAAGCTCTCTTAAGATTTCATTTGGAATGTGACGACTTGTTCTTGTTTCGCCATGGAGAAATATTGGAATTTCTTCATTGCGAAATCTAATTTCATCTACGAAATTTTTTAATTGTTCAAGGGCGGTTTGATTTTCTTCAACAAATTCTTCGTCGTCAATAGAAAGAATAAATGCAGAAGCTCGACTTTGTTGTTGAGCAAATGAAGATAGATCACCATAGCTTGTAACACCAAGCACTTCGAAATTTTCTTCCTCGATCGCTTTTGCTAAAACTCTGATACCAAGACCAGATGAATTTTCAGATTTGAAGTCTTCGTCAATGATGACTACGGGGAAGTTAAATTTCATATTAACCCTTTATATTTTAGGTAATGTTACACCTACTTGGCCTTGGTATTTTCCACCACGATCTTTGTAGGATGTTTCACATACTTCATCGGACTCAAAGAATAGCACTTGAGCGCAACCTTCGCCTGCATAAATTTTTGCTGGAAGAGGTGTGGTATTACTAAATTCTAGGGTCACATAACCTTCCCATTCTGGTTCAAAAGGTGTGACGTTAACAATGATGCCGCATCGCGCATAAGTCGATTTACCTAAACATACTGTGAGCACACTTCTTGGAATTCTGAAATATTCAACTGTCCTTGCAAGCGCGAATGAATTAGGCGGAATGATGCAATAGTCAGCGTTAAATTCTACGAAAGAATTTGGGTCGAAATTTTTGGGATCGACGATCGTGCTATTAATATTGGTAAATACTTTAAATTCATTAGCGCATCGAATGTCATATCCATAACTCGATGTGCCATAAGATACAATCTTTTGATTGTCTTTCTCGCGAATAAGTTTAGGCTCGAAGGGCTCAATCATGCCATGTTCTTCGGCCATCTTTCTTATCCATTTATCTGATTTTATCGTCATAATTTTCTTGTCTCAAAAAAGAAAAATCCCGTTTGCACAATCTTGACGCTACGGGATTTCTAATGATTTAAATTTTCATTACTTTAGAGCTTATTTTCACCGATTTCAATACTCTGACGCCAAAATTGTTCAGGCTTGTCAAAGATAATTTTGGATTCAGCAGGGTCGGCACTACCAGCAGGGTAGGTAAAGACTGGACTCTTATCTTCATTCCAGGCTTTAATTACAGGATCAAGTAGTCTCCATGATGCTTCTACCTCATTGATATGGAGGTATAAAGATTGGTCGCCTTGCATCAAATTAAGAAGGAGTGATTCATAAGCATCTACACTTTCATCCCCTGTAATTCTATTTGGGGCGTCCATAGCTACCGTTCTTACTTTGGTATCAAGCCCTGGAATTTTCGTTTGGATTTCAAAGCGGGTAAATTCTTTAGGTTGAATACTAATGACGAGCCAGTTATCAGCTTGCTCAGGAAGTGAAAGTGGTGCCTTTTTAAACTTAATGGCTATCGCTGTATCGGATGTTTGAAGGCGTTTTGCTGTTCTCACATAAATAGGTACACCTTTCCATCGTGGCGTATTAATGTAAAACTTAAGTGCTGCATAGGTTTCAACTACACTCTTCGGGTCATCTAATTCTTCCAAATAACCTTTAACTTCTTCACCATTGATTTTGCCTCGGCCATATTGTGCTTTAAAAGCATGCTTCTTGAGTTCATTAAGGGGAATAGGTGTAATGGATTCGAGTACTTTAATTTTTTCAGCACGAATGTTTTCAGGGCTTAATGTTTGTGGCATCTCCATCGTTGTTAATGCAAGCATTTGCATGAGATGACTTTGAATCATATCCCTTAAAGCGCCAGTCGCATCATAAAACTGAGTTCTTTCTCCTACGCCGAGCGTTTCATTATTTGTAATTTGAATATGGTCGATATGTTCATGCGTCCAAAGAGGATCAAATATATGATTTGCAAAACGCGTGAGCAGAATATTTTGTAATGCTGATTTACCAAGGTAATGATCAATGCGATAAATCTGTGTTTCTTTTAAATGTTTAGTGATTGATTTTTGAAGTGCTTGAGCTGTTTCTAAATTGGTACCAAACGGTTTTTCAATGACGACACGACGCCAAGCCTTGCTTTCATCAGTTAAGCCGACGCTCGCAAGCAAATCAACAATCGAAGCGAAGTCTGACGGTCTAACAGATAAAAAGAAAGCTAAATTTTGTGGGAAGGTCGATGCGTCGGAAAGTCTTTCGCTGAGTCGTTTAAAAGCATTACTATCATCAGGCGGATTCGCGTGATAAAAATTTCTAGCAATAAAACGATCAAATACTTTTGCGTCGTAATTTTTTTTGAATTTAATATCAAGCATGGACTTGATGTCATCTCGCCATGCTGATTCTTCAACTTCAGATCTTCCCACTGAAAGAATTTTCATTTTCTCTGGCAATCTGCCGAGAGAATCAAGTCTAAAAAGACCTGGAATAAGTTTTATTCTAGAAAGGTTTCCACTTGCACCGAAGAGGACTAAGGTGCAGTCATCAATTTTTGTCATAGATATTTAAGAATGTAAAAAAGTTATTTAGATTTTTTTACTGCATGACCACCAAATGCATTACGCATTACTGATAGTAATCTATAGCCATAACCTTGTTTTTCTTGGCTTCTGAATCTCACTTGCAATGCAAGTGTAAGCACTGGTGTTGGAATACCTTGTTCGATTGATTCAACAACAGTCCATCTGCCTTCGCCTGAGTCAGCTACATAAGGGGCAATTTCATCGAGTGCTTGATCTTCTTTAAGAGCATCAGCAGTTAAATCCAATAACCAACTTCTGACCACGGAGCCATGTTTCCATAATTCTGTAATTTGCGCTAAATCAAGTTTAAATTCACTTTTGCCTTTAAGAAGCTCAAGGCCTTCAGCAAATGATTCCATCATGCCGTATTCGATACCATTGTGAATCATTTTAGTAAAGTGACCTGAACCTACAGGGCCTACATGAGCCCAGCCACGATCTGCGTGAGCTAGTGCCTGAAGAATAGGTTTCATTGTGTCTGCAACTTCTTGTTTTGCGCCTACCATTAAGCAGTAGCCGTTTGCTAAACCCCATACACCACCTGATGTACCGCAATCCATAAAACCAATACCTTTTTCTTCAAGGAATTTACCGATGCGCTGAGAGTCTTTGTAATTTGAATTGCCACCGTCAATAATAATGTCGCCTTTATTGAGCATTGGAATGAGTTCTTTGATTTGTTCTTCGGTTGGATTTCCTGCTGGCACCATAAGCCACACGATTTTTTGACCATCTAATTTTGCTACAGCATCTGCAACTGAGTTTGCACCAATAATTTTTGCTTTTTCTTCGAGTGTTTTTACAACTTCTGCGCTTCGGTCAAAGCCTACAACAGAAATACCTTTTTGAACAAGACGAGTAGCCATATTGCCACCCATTTTTCCGAGACCAATCATTGCTAATTTCATTTTTTTTACCTTTTTATGGAAGATTTGTCGTTGCTTAATCTTTTGGAATAAAGCAAATTAGTTTAAAGTGCGATACAAGTTAAATTATATCAAACGCAAGCCTCTTCAAGGAATTGATTTCGATATAAAATCCATATTATTTTGAAAGATTTACATGAATTTGAAACAAATTAAATGGCATTCATTTGAAAGCCAAGTTTCTCTTGATCAAGCCGCTATGGAGAGGGTTGTAGCTTTAGCTGAGTCTTCAATTAAAACGCGAGGCCAGTTTCATCTTGTATTAGCGGGGGGATCGACACCCAAAAACGTCTATACACTTCTTAAAAACGTCAAAACAGATTGGCATAAATGGCAGGTCTATTTTGGAGATGAGAGATGTCTTGATTCCGGTCACCAAGATCGAAATAGCACTATGGCATTTGAAGCATGGCTCAATCATATCGATATACCAGTCCAAAACATTCATGCAATTCCAGCTGAACTTGGTCCATTAGAAGGTGCGCATTTGTATAACCAAACACTAAGCCAGGTAGGTGATTTTGATCTAGTCCTTTTAGGGCTTGGTGAAGACGCTCATACGGCAAGTTTATTCCCAGGACATAGTTGGGATAATAATTTAGATGCTTTAGCGGTTTTTGATGCGCCCAAGCCGCCACCATTAAGAATATCTATGTCGCCAGCACGCTTAAGTCGATCTAAATCTGTACTTTTCTTGGTTAGTGGAAAAGAGAAACAAACAGCGATAAATCAATGGAAAGCAGGGGATTTAATACCTGCAAGCACAGTTACTTGTAACAACGGGGTAGATGTATTTTGTTTTAACGTAAGTTAGGTTTTTTGAATCACAATATTTGGGAATTTATTGCTGTAATCTTGGGCGAGTTTAGATACCTTAACGGCTGTTAAACGAGCAATTTTCTTGTAAGTTTTTGCAGCGCTACTTTCAGGTTCAGCTACCACTGTTGGATTACCATCATCAGCTTGCTCTCTAATCTTAATGTCTAAAGGTAGGCTTCCTAAAAGAGATACACCATAATCCTGACACATTTTTTCAGCACCACCCGATCCAAAGATATGTTCTTCGTTGCCACATTTTGAGCATGTGTGCATAGCCATATTTTCTACAATACCAATAATTGGAATATTTACTTTTTCAAACATCTTTAGTCCGCGCCTAGCATCAAGTAAGGCGATATCCTGCGGTGTTGTAACGATAATCGCGCCTGTGACAGGTACTTTTTGAGATAAAGTGAGTTGAATATCGCCGGTGCCAGGAGGTAAATCAACAACAAGATAATCAAGGTTATCCCACCTTGTTTCTTTTAAAAGCTGTTCGAGTGTGCCTGTCACCATAGGACCACGCCATACCATGGGCGTTTCTGTATCTACAAGGAACCCAATCGACATAGCTTGAATGTTGTGAGCCATAATTGGCTCCATAGATTTACCATCTTTGCTCTCAGGCTTTGTGTATATCCCCAACATTTGAGGCTGGCTTGGACCATATATATCAGCATCCAAAATACCTACGCGAGCGCCTTCAGCAGATAAAGCTAAGGCTAGATTGACTGCGGTTGTAGATTTTCCTACGCCACCTTTTCCAGAAGCGACAGCAATAATGTTTTTAACACCAGGAATAAGCGCTATACCTTTTTGAGCTGCGTGAGATGTGATTTTAAAATCAACCTCAACATTTAAATTAACTTCAGGCAGTGTTTTTTTAATTTGAGTCGCAATCAAATTTTTGATGTCATTTAATTGACTATTAGCCGGGTAACCAAGCAAGACTTTGATATCAATATCATTGTCTTTAATTGAAATGCTCTTGATAGATTTATCGTTAATCAGGTTGTCGTTTGTATTGGGATCAACAACGTACTTTAATAGATCTTTTATTTGTTGTTCTGAGTATGTCATGAGATGGTAATTTTAACCTATCTTAGTTGAGGCGTCATTTGATAGAATAGGGACTTAGTCAAATCAATAAAGTTTCTCAATTCATGCGAAAGATCTTAGTCACTTCAGCTTTGCCGTACGCGAATGGAAGCATTCATTTAGGCCATTTAGTGGAATATATCCAAACTGATATTTGGGTTAGATTTCAAAAGCTGCAAGGCCATGAGGCCTATTATGTATGCGCCGATGATACGCATGGAACGCCTATTATGCTTAGAGCTGAAAAAGAGGGTATTACACCAGAAGCGCTAATTAAAAAAGTACATATAGAGCACTCGAAAGATTTTTCTGATTTTTTTGTAAATTTTGATAATTTTTATTCTACAAATTCCTCTGAAAATCTTGAGCTATCTCAAACTGTTTATAAAAAACTTAAACAGAATAAAAAGATTTATACAAAAACCATAGAGCAATTTTACGACCCTGTAAAAGAAATGTTTTTACCTGATCGCTTTATTAAAGGCGAATGTCCTAAGTGTCACGCTAAAGATCAATATGGTGATTCATGTGAGGTTTGTGGTGCAACGTATGCGCCTACAGAATTAATTAACCCTATATCTTCGGTCTCAGGCTCCGTTCCAATTAGGAAAGAAACGGAGCATTACTTCTTCAAGCTTTCAGAATGTGAAACATTTTTAGCTGATTGGACATCCTCAGGAACACTCCAGCAAGAAGCTGCAAATAAAATGAAAGAGTGGTTTAAATCTGGCTTGGCGGATTGGGATATTTCGAGAGATGCACCTTATTTTGGTTTTGAAATTCCTGATGCGCCAGGTAAATATTTTTATGTATGGCTTGATGCGCCTATTGGTTATATGGCGAGCTTTAAAAAACTTTGTGAAGATAAAAAAATTAATTTTGATGAGTTTTGGAACGCAGATTCAAAAACAGAGTTATATCATTTTATTGGAAAAGATATTCTTTATTTCCATGCATTATTTTGGCCAGCAACATTAGAATTTTCTGGCTATAGAAAACCGACAAAGATTTTTGCACATGGTTTTCTCACAGTAAATGCAGAAAAGATGTCTAAATCTCGCGGCACTTTTATCACAGCCAGAAGTTACTTAGATTATATTAAAAATCCAGATTACCTTCGATATTATTACGCTGCTAAATTAAATAGTACGATGGAAGATATAGATCTGAATTTAGATGATTTCTTATCGCGAGTGAATAGTGATCTTGTAGGTAAGTTTATTAATATTGCAAGTCGAACATCAGGATTCATCCATAAATATTTTGAAGGCAAGCTCTTTCTTGACGATTCAAAAACTGAAAAAGAACATATTGCTATAACTCAGAAATGTAAAGACATAGAAACTGAAATCAAAAGCTGCTTTGAATCTAGGGAGTATGGCCGTGCAGTTCGAGAAATTATGCGTGTGGCAGATATTACAAATGAGTACGTCAACACAAAAGCACCTTGGACACTTGCAAAAGATGATGCACAACATAAAACAGGCTCTGATTTGCATGTGATATGTAGCCGAAGCCTTGAAGCTTTTAGAAGGCTCTCTATATATCTCGCACCCGTATTGCCAAAACTTACGGCAGACATTGCAAAATTCTTTAATGAAAAAGAATTTAAGTCATTCAAAGATCTTGATAAGAAAGATATTACCGTTAACGAGTATCAGCACATATTAACTAGAGTTGAAAAGAAAGATATCGATATGATGATTGAATCAAATAAAGAATCCTTAGATAAAAATAATGAATCTTCGAAAAAGGCAGCAGTCGATCAATCGACTATTTCGATCGATGATTTTATGAAGATTGATTTAAGAGTCGCGCTTATTAAAGAAGCTTCTTTTGTAGAGGGCGCAGATAGTCTTTTAAGGTTAAGTTTAGATCTTAATGACGGTCGCCCAAGACAAGTTTTTGCAGGGATTAAATCTAAATATAATCCTGATCAGCTTGTTGGAAAGTTAACAGTCATGGTTGCTAATTTAAAGCCAAGGCAAATGAAATTTGGCTTATCTGAAGGTATGGTACTTGCTGCAAGTGATGAATCAGAAGGGCCATTTGTTCTTTTTCCAGATCAAGGCGCCAAGCCTGGTATGCGTATTAAATAATTAACTACGATTAATTTCTAAGTAAATTTTTTCTAAAGTTTTTGATGGATCTTTTGATTGGGTAATAGGTCTTCCAATGACTAAATGACTGGATCCGGCTTTAATAGCCTCAATAGGCGTCATGGTTCTCACTTGGTCATTTGCAATATCATCTGCCATTCTTATTCCTGGTGTTACAAACAAAAATGATGGACTAAAGTGATTTTTTAAGAAAACCAAATCTTTAGCAGAGCATACGATGCCATGAAGTCCATTTTTTTCAGTTAATTTAGCAAGATGCAATACCTGGTCTTCTAAATTTCTGGATATACCAATTTCTTCTAAAGTTTTTTGATCCATACTTGTTAATACAGTCACTGCAATAAGAAGAGGTGGTTGTTTAGCTTTACTCACACCTTCGAGTGCTGCTTCCAACATATTGCTTCCTCCAGAAGCATGCACATTGAGCATCCATACTCCTAATTGACTCGCAGCCTCACATGCTTTTCTAACAGTAGTGGGAATATCATGAAATTTAAGATCTAAAAATACTTTGAAATTTTTAGTTTGAAGATATTCGATGAGAGAAGGACCAGTTGCTGTAAATAATTCTTTGCCGACTTTTAAATTGCAATACTCTGGATTAAGTTGTGAAACTAAAGTTTTTGCTTCTGCAAGATTTGCATAATCAAGAGCTACGGTAACTTTATGCTTTGCTGTCATTAATTAATTTCATTTATCTCAGTGGGTTCTGAAGGCAGAGCTTCCCAAGCATTACAAGCAGGGCATTGCCAATGGTGTTGTTTGGCTTTAAAGCCACAACTGCTGCATGTAAATAAACGTCGATTGCCAATAGCATTACGAACAGTTTGTTGAATGAGTTGGATGTCTTGTTCTTTATGCTTACTATTCATGGCACGAGCTTGAAATAATTGATCTAGTGCTTGAAGGCTTGGCTTTCTTATAAGCTCTTTTCGCGCGAGCTCTTCAGCCATTTCCGAGCCTTGTAATTTTAATGTTGCTTCATAGATGACGTTAAGTAGTGATCTTAATTTGTAATTTTCAAAATAAAGATTTAGAAGCGATAAACCTTCTTCGGGTTTTTTGAGCTTTTCAAATGAATTAAGTATTTTGGCTGCGACAAGACCTAGAGATTCAGGATCTTGAAATTCAATTTTTTTCCAGTGATTGATCGCTTTATTATGATCGCCATCTTCCGCATCTAAATCGCCAAGTAAAATATTTGCACGAACACATTTCTTGTGAGCGTCGAGCGCATCGTTAAGCGACTTAACTGCTGACTTTTTATCTTTATCTAAAATCGAATTCAGTGCGATTTCACAATGGTAATGACTAATTTGTAATCTGAATGAAACACCTGATTCTTTTTCTAATTTTGTAGCCATCTTAATTGCGTTTTGCCATTCACGTTCTTTCGCATAAATCTCAAGCAAAGCATTAGACGCATATTGTTTATATTTTCCAGATTCTAATTTTAGAAACAACTCTTCAGCGCGATCAAATAAGCCGGCTTTAAGATAATCTTGAGCTAATTCAGCTTTTACGGATTCTTCTTGTGAGGGATTAAGGTCACGATTTTCTAATAAATCTAAATGCATATTGATAGCGCGATCAATATGACCTATACGCCTTAAGATGCTGCCTAGGGCAAAGTGTAATTCAAGGGATTCATTATTAATACGAACAGCATCCATAAAAGCGTTTACTGCTTTTTCGTATTGATTAGTGATAAGGTAATTAAGGCCTTTAAAGTAGGTCGCAGGAAGGCTTGTAGACTCCTTCATAAGTTGTTTAATATCAATGCGAGCGGCTACCCAGCCTAATGCAAAGAAGAAGGGAATAACAAGGAGCCACCAATATTCGAATTGAATCATATTTGATTTATTGTATATCTATTAATTGATAGATCAAAAAAAAAGCATATCCTGGTAAGAAGATATGCTTTTAAATGATGTTTAGCCTTATTTATCAACGCGATCTCTAAGTTCTTTACCTGCTTTAAAATGTGGAACATATTTTTCTGGTACTTCCACTTTTGAACCTGTTTTAGGGTTTCTGCCCAAACGAGGTGGTCGGTAATTTAAGCTAAAGCTACCAAACCCTCTGATTTCAATTCTTTTACCTTTGGATAGCGTTTCACCCATAGCATCAAGAATAGTTTTGACCGATAACTCAGCATCTTTATAGACTAACTGAGAGAAGCGGCTAGCAAGTAAGTTGATTAATTTAGACTTCGTCATAAGATTAATTATTTTTTACTATCTAATTTTGCCTTTAATAATGCGCCAAGATTAGTTGTGCCGGCATTATCAGAACTTTCTTCAGCTTCTACTTTTTTCTTAGCAGCTTTTGGTTTAGCTGTATTTTTAGACTTTAGTGAAAGTTGAATTGTTTTTTCTTTAGCATCGACATTGAGTATTTTAACTTCAATTTCGTCACCAACTTTAACAACAGTTGATGCATCATCAACTTTATCTTCGCTGACTTCGCTAATATCAACTGTGCCTTCAACTTGGTCAGCTAAAGTCACTACGATACCAGAAGCATCTGCTGATTTAACTGTGCCTTTAACAAAACTACCTTTGTCGTTAGCTTTTGTGAAGCCTGTAAAGTTGTCGCCTGATAATTGTTTAAGTCCAAGAGAAATTCTTTCTTTCTCAACATCGATTGCCACGATAAGCGCCTCGAGTTCGTCACCCTTTTTAAAGTTTCTAATAGCTTCTTCACCTGTTTTATCCCATGAGATATCAGATAAATGGATGAGGCCGTCTATGCCGCCATCAAGACCGATAAAGATACCGAAATCAGTGATTGATTTAATAGGGCCGCTAACTTTGTCACCCTTTTTATGTGTTTCAGAAAATTCTGCCCATGGGTTTGATTTGCATTGTTTCATGCCCAATGAAAGTCTTCTTCTATCTTCATCAATTTCAAGAATCATGACTTCAACTTCATCACCGAGCTGGGCAATTTTTCCTGGGTGAATATTTTTATTTGTCCAGTCCATTTCTGAAACGTGAACTAAGCCTTCAATACCTGCTTCAATTTCAACGAATGCACCGTAATCAGTTAAATTAGATACTTTACCGAATAGGCGAGTGCTTACTGGATATCTTCTTGATAAGCCTTTCCAAGGATCATCGTCGAGCTGTTTTAAACCTAATGAAACACGATTTTTTTCTTGATCAAATTTAAGCACTTTAGCTTCAACTTCATCGCCAATATTTAAGATTTCAGATGGATGCTTTACGCGTCTCCATGCTAAGTCAGTAATGTGAAGTAAGCCGTCAATACCACCTAAGTCAACGAATGCACCGTAATCTGTAATATTCTTAATGATGCCTTTTACAGTAGCACCTTCAGTAAGTGTGCCAATAACAGCATCTCTGTCCGCACCTGAAGATTGTTCCATCACTGCTTTTCTTGAAACAACCACGTTGTTTCTTTTCTTATCAATTTTGATAACTTTAAGATCCCATTCTTTATTTTCAAATGGCGATGTATCTTTAACAGGTCTCACATCAACGAGAGAGCCTGGTAAGAATGCTGTGATTCCATTTACAGAAACTCTTAGGCCGCCTTTAACGCGGCTACTTACAAAACCTTTAACTACCGTTCCTTCGTTCATTGCATCTTCAAGATCAAGCCATGCCTGCATTTTCTTTGCTTTATCTCTTGATAAGATCGTTGAGCCGAAACCGTCTTCTAGTTTTTCAATTGCAACTTTAACAAAGTCACCCACTTTAACGTCAAGTCCGCCTTGGTCATTAAGGAATTCTTCTGCTTTGATAACGCTTTCTGATTTAAGTCCTGCGTTTACAATCACAAAGTCATTATCAATAGATATAACTTCGGCTGTAATTACTTCGCCTGAACGCATTTCTTGAAGCGCAATGCTTTCTTCAAATAGAGCTGCGAAACTTTCTGTGGATTTTGATTCTGTATTTTTTGCTGTCGTTGCCATTAAATGTTACCTATAAAGTCCTACCTAGCGATAGGGATGTTAAAGTTAGCAATAGATCTTTGAAATCCATTACACCTAAATTTTTTAAGACGTTTGAGACTTTAAACTGAAGAGATGGGTGATGTTATCAACGGCATCAGATATGCTTAATGTGTCTGTATCTATTTCTATAGCGTCTTTTGTTTTTAAGAGGGGTGAGATTTCTCTTTGTAAATCTCGCTCATCTCTTAAAATAATTTCACTTAAAACCGAGGCCATATTAGCAGGGTTTCCTTTTGAGATCAACTGTTTATATCTTCTTTCAGCCCTAATTTGAGCGCTTGCAGTTAAGAATATTTTAATGTCAGCATGCGGGAAAACAACTGAAGTCATATCCCGTCCTTCGGCCACCAATCCGGGGCTTTTTTCGAAGCTTCTCTGAAAGCCGAGAATTGCCTCTCTTAAAGCCTTATGAACTGCAACTTCAGAAGCTCCGCGACCTGATTCTTCAGTGCGTATAGCTTCTGAGACGTCTTTACCATTGAGTAAAATTTGATCATTTTTGAAGTTTAAATCAGCATTTTCGAGAACTTTGAGAAGTAAGGCTTCGTTATCGAGGGGTATATTTTGTATGCGGCCTGCATAAGCGATCGTACGATAGATTGATCCCGAGTCTAGATAATGAAACCCAAGTTTTTCTGCAACAAGTTTAGCAACCGTACCTTTTCCGGAAGCAGAAGGTCCATCAATCGCAATAATCGGAACGTGAGATGTCATCTATGTCTTTACAATACTTTCTAATACTTCAAAGTAAGTAGGAAATGTTTTATTTACACAAGCTGGATCATTAATGATGATCGGAATATTTTTAAGGCTGACTAATGAAAAACACATCGCTATTCGATGATCATCATAGGTGTCGATCTCTATATTTTCTTTGATGTGAAGAGGAGGGGTGATTTCAATAAAATCCTCACCTTCAACAACCTCTGCACCCAATTTTTTAAGTTCAGTCGCCATAGCTTTAATACGATCAGTTTCTTTAACGCGCCAACTTCCAATGTTATGAAGTTTAGTTGTGCCATTTGCAAATAAAGCTAAGACCGCGAGTGTCATCGCAGCATCTGGTATGTGATTACAATCAAGGTTGACGGCCTGGAGCGTTGAAGCTTTCGAAGCCTTGATCGATCCTTCAAGAATTTGAATTTCAGCGCCCATAAGCGTCAAGGCTTCGGTAAATTTTATATCACCTTGAATACTATTTTTTCCAATACCTTTGACTTCAATATCACCGGCAAGCGCACCAGCAGCTAGGAAATATGAAGCTGATGAAGCGTCACCCTCGACAAATATTTCACCCGGACTGACATAACCCCCTGAGCCTGGAATTACAAAGTATTGCCAGTCTATTTTTTTTACTTGAACACCAAATCGATTCATAAGGTTAAGCGTGATATCAATATAAGGTTTTGAAATCAAATCCCCGACTATTTCAATAGAGACTTCTTTTTTTGTAAGAGGGATCGCCATTAATAGAGCTGTTAAGAATTGACTTGAAATATCACCTCTAATTTTTACTGAGCCATTAATAATAATTTCAGAAGGAGATATTTTTAGCGGAGGGTACCCTTCTTCATTAAGATAAGTGATATCAGCATTTAATTGCAAAAGTGCATCGACGAGATCTTTAATAGGACGCTCATGCATTCGAGGCACACCACTTAACATGTAATCACCTTGACTAAAGGCTAATGCGGCAGTGAGCGGCCTAAAAGCTGTACCTGCATTACCAAGAAAAATCTCCGCTGACTTATTTTTAAACTGACCTCGTGCACCTTGAATGAGAATGTCACCATTTTCTTTTTGTGTAAGATCAACTTGAAGTATTTTTAATGCCTCAATCATATGATGGGTGTCATCTGATTGAAGTGGATGCTTGATAGTTGTTTCTCCTTTTGCAATAGCAGATAAAAGAAGAATGCGATTAGTAATACTTTTAGATCCAGGAAGAGTAACTTGACCAAAAACAGATTGAACAGCTTTTAATTTCTTTTGGTTCACCATGTGTTTATATTATTTTGACCATTCGTTTCGAGTTTTACTTGCATTTTCGAATAACGCCAAAATCTTTTTGGTATCTTCTTGTTCAATGGCTTCTTTAAGTAATTTAATTTGATTTTCAAAAAGCTGAATATCTTCAAGAATAAATTTCTTATTTGCGAGTGTAATATCTTTCCACATCTCAGGAGAGCTTGCCGCGATTCTTGTAAAGTCTTTAAATCCGCTCGCAGCAAACTTTAAAAGTTCATTTGCATTTTTTCTATGCGTAATCATATCTACAAGAGAGAAGGCTAATAAATGCGGCAGATGACTAATCGTTGAAAATATTTTGTCATGATCGTTATGAGACATATTTGAAACTATGGCGCCTGCATTTTTCCATAGCATTTCGATTTTTTGTTTTGCTTCAAAAGACGTATCTTGATCTGCCGTTAATATGACATTTTTATTTTTAAATAGATCAATATGGGCTGCAGTTGCGCCATGTTTTTCAGATCCAGCAATAGGATGCCCACCAATGAATTGAGAGTATTGTGGACCTAAAATTTGTTTGGCTGATTCAATGACATCAGTTTTTGTGCTGCCCACGTCAGTAATGATCGTGTGTGAAGATAAATGTGGTTGGATTAACTTGAGTATGACCGGAAATTGCGCAACAGGTGTTGCGATAATAATAATATGCGCTTCTGAAATATCTTTCTTTAAATCTTGGCTTGTGCGATCAATAAGTTTTAGTTTAATAGCATCATTGAGGTTATCTTGGTTCCTACCGACGCCCACAATATCGGATGCGAAACCTGATTTTTTTGCAGAGAGTGCAATAGATCCACCAATAAGCCCTACACCAAAAATAAGAATTTTATTCACTGTATATAATTGATTTATTTGATATTGTTTAACAATTGAATTGTATCATGTTCACTATTAAATGATCGCCATTCATTATTTATGAATAACTCAAATGGCTTAAAGTGAGTTTTGTAATTCATCTTTTTACTCTCTTTAATCCAGTAGCCTAAATAAACATAATCTAATTTTTTTTCAATGCACCAATTGATAAGCCATAGTATGGAATAAGTACCATAACTGAAGGATTTATCGTTTGTATCAAAAAATGTATAGACTGCAGAAATTCCGTCATCAATTACATCAACAAAACTTATTATTTTTAAATCATCTTGATCTTCAAATTGAATTAATCGACTATCAATATTACTTTGTAATAAAAATTCACTGTACTGATTAACTTCATCATCCGTTGTTTTAGATTTTTCATGTCTCGTTTTTTGGTATTCCATGTAAAGCTTAAAATGATTTTCATGAAAGGAAAGTGGAAGGACTGAAGCTTTTAAATGCCGATGTTTCTTTATGTTCTTTTTAAAGCTTTTAGAGGACTTAAAATTTTTAACATTAATGCGAATAGGTATGCATGCATTACAAAGTTCACAATAAGGTTTATATGTAAACTTACCACTTCTTCGGAAACCTTTTTTAATGAGATCATTATAATGACGTTGGCTAACAAGATGATGGGGTGTGGCAACTAATGATTGTGAGGCGCGGCCTTCTAAATAACCACATGCATAACTTGTAGTGACATAGAATTGAATTTTATGACTTGAAAGTTCGTCAGGAAGACTCATGTTTTAATATAATTATTAAGCAATCGAATAAATTGATTACGCGTAATTTCTTTAGCGCCAAAACTTAAAAGATGTTTTGTTTTCATTTGACAGTCTATCATTTTAACGCCCATCTTTTTTAAATATTGGACAGCAAGTACAAATGCAATTTTTGAGGCATCTGTTTCATAGTGAAACATAGATTCTCCGAAAAAAACATCATCCAAAATAATCCCATAAAGACCGCCAACGAGATTTCCATTAAAATAAATTTCAAAAGAGTGAGCTATTTTCATTTGATGTAATTCTGAATAGGCGTTAATCATGCGCTCATCAATCCAAGTTCCATCTTGATCTTTTCGTTTAACTTCACTGCAGCTTTTAATGACAGATAAAAAATTCTTATCTATTTCAAATTGATAATTATTTTTTTTAATTTTCTTAGAAAGCGATGATGAAATCTTAAGATCATCGGGAAGTAATACTAATCTTGGATCGGGCGACCACCATAAAATAGGTTCATGTTGATTAAACCAGGGAAATATTCCTTGTTTATATGCTTCAATAATTCTCTCAGTCTTAAGTGTATTAGATATCGCAATAAGACCATTAGGCTCAATAAGCGCTTGATCAGTATTCGGAAAGGGGTCATGATGATCAAGAAAAGCGATGGAACCGAAATCAGTTTTTATCCATTGACCCATATGTTTTTGTGAGGAATGCTTAATTTAATTTTAAGATATGAAACGTTTTTCAATATTAGTTATATTACTCTTAAATATTATCTCAATGGCTCATGCCAATGAGAGGGGTTTGTTCTGGAAATTAAAGGCGCCAAACGGTTCAACACATTATTTATTCGGAACAATTCATACTGATGACAATAGGATTATTAAATTCTTACCTGTCGTTAAAAAATCAGTCAGTCAGTCAGATCTTCTTCTTGTAGAAATTACACCTGATAATCATTCACAAAATCTCATTTTGAAGGATCATTCTTTAGTATCGAAATTGACTGAAGATGAATTGAATCAAGTGAAAAAACTTTCAGAATTTCATGTGATGTATTTCGAGAATGTAATCAGAATGAAACCTTGGCTTTTAGCAGTCATTTTTGATTCACCAAAGCCTCATACTGAATTTAATCAAGACTACCTTTTGATGGCTATGGCAGCAGATTTAGATAAAGATGTTATAGGCATAGAGTCATCCCAAGAACATTTTGCCGCTATGGACTCATTATCTTTGGATGAGCAATTAATCATGCTTAGAGCGGTTTTAAAAAAGACAGAGAAAGAAAGATTATCCGATTACAATTTACTTATGAAAGACTATCTTTCAGCTGATGTAGAACAAATACGTCATACCGATGAGCGATTAACGGGTAAGCTATTGCCAGAAGCGTTGTGGGCTAAAATTAAAGTTCAGCTTATGGATGAGAGAAATAAAAAAATGGTAGCAAAAATTAAAGAACTTTCAAAAGATAAGCAGTTGTTCATTGCAGTAGGAGCTTCACATCTTGCGGGTCAAGATGGCTTGTTAAGTCAGTTAAGGCAATCAGGATTTAAAATGTCTCCTATTAAGGCGTTTGAATAATATGAAGCACCAAGTTATTTCATCTCGCGGAAATCAACACTTTAAACATTTAAAAAAACTTAACGAATCACCGCGTTATCGCCACGAAGTACAGCAAACTATTTTAGATGGGATGCACCTTATTGAATCTTATGTAGAACGTTTTGGTTCTCCTGATTCAATAGCTTTAATCGAGGGCGGTAATCTTGATAAGATTGCATCTTATCTTAATGAAGATACACAAGTATTAGAATTCCCAGCAGGGCTTTTTTCTGAAATAGCGCCTGTCATATCGCCTACGGGTATTTTGGCTTCTATTAACATCCCACATTTGGAACCATTAAAAAAACAAAACTGTATTTTATTGTTAGAAGATATTCAGGATCCAGGTAATTTGGGCAGCATATTAAGATCTGCAAGTGCCTCTGGTGTTGATCTTGTTTACTTGTCTGATCATTGCGCCGACCTTTGGTCGCCTAAAGTTTTACGAGGTGGCCAGGGTGCCCATTTTCATCTTCCATGTATTGAGAAGGCAAATTTTTCAGATATCACAAAATCATTCACTGGAAAAATTTTTGCAACAACATTAAGTGGAAAATCCATTTTTAAAGAAGACTTGAAAGGTCCTGTCGCATTTATTTTTGGGAACGAGGGAAATGGTATTCATTCAGAAACGATGCAATTAACTTCACATTCAATTCATATACCTATGGAAAAAGGGATTGAATCTTTAAATGTTTCAGCAGCTGTCTCGATATGTCTATATGAAAAATATAGGCAAGAACATTCTAATGTTTAATTGAATCTTCTGATTCGTTAAAGATAAACTCCACTTCATCTTCGGAATATTTATAGCATTCGTTGCAGAAATCACAGTGAATTGTGATTGATGATTGTTCTTCAATGATAGATTCGCATTCTTTTTTGCCGATGAGACGAAGCATATTTTCTACACTTTTTTTAGAGCAACTGCACGCAAAATTAGGATAGCTTGGATCGTATAGACGAATAGTTTCTGAAGAAAATATTGTTTGAAGAATTTTGGAAGCTTCTAATGCTGGATGAATAGTTTTAAAAGATTCATCAGCGGACATTACTATATCTTCCCAAGCACTTGTCATTGCATCATGATCGAGTGCTTCCGCTGAAGAATTAAATGGAAGTTTTTGTATAAGAAGCCCATGAAAGATATTTTCTTGAGAATGAATCCATAATTTTGTTTGAATCTGCTCCGACCTTAACATGTAATTTTCAAGTAGCTCACTGATTGAATTTCCTTCCATAGGTACAATACCTTGATAGGGTGTCTTTGCATTTTTTTGAATTAAGGTAATGATAAAGTGACCTTCTTTAATTAGATCAATAGGCGCTATGGATTCGATAGGGCCGTTCCATTTAACCGTACCTCTTATACCTAAGTTTTCATTGCATTCAGCAATTAATAATTTGAGTGGCCCATTTGTTTGAATTTGTAATGTTAAGGAACCATCAAGTTTGAGAGTGGAAGCAAGGAGAGAGCTTGCTACCATCAACTCACCTAATGCTATGTGAATATTCTGAGGCAAGGCTTGGTGTTGTGTAGCCTCTTCGATCGTGTGATTAAGCTTCACATAGTTGCCGCGAATGTCAGTATTTTCAAAGATAAATCGATGTAAAGTGTCTTCAGAGTTATGCATAAAATTTAAATTTCAATCGTTTTGATTTTGGGCACAAGTGAGATATCCCATAATTTAATAGCTGTAGCCCAAAAGTTTGTAAGTGTATTTTCTTTTTCAATTAACTCATAGTCTTGCCCAAGAAATTTAAGGCATGCGATCAGATTATTTTTTATATTTGCATCATTCACAGGGGTAGACTGATTTTCTTTGCTTAATTTTTTTTGATTTAAAGTTGCAATAGGTATATGACCGTAATTCATCGAAGGGAATGATAAATTCTTTTGTAAATATATCTGCCTTGACGTGGAGTCGATAAGATCGGCACCTCTTATAATAGTGTTGATATTTTGCAATGCATCATCAATTACAACTGCTAGCTGATAAGCATAAATACCATCTGATCTTTTTAAAATAAAATCACCAAAGTCTTTTGATATATTTTGATGAATGCTACCTTGGATCTTGTCTTCAAATGTGATGAAAGTATCTTTTGCTATGATTCTTAAAGCATGATGATTAGCATCTAATTTTTTATTTCTGCAAGTACCGGGGTAAATCATTCCATCAATCCCTGTTATGGCTGAATCAGCAATTTCTTTTCTACTACATTCGCAAAAATAAGTACTGCCTTGCTGATTTAAATGGGACAGATACGTTTGATAAATATCTATTCGATGGCTTTGATAAATGATTTCATCATCCCAATGAAAACCATGTTGATGAAGCGAATTGATAATAGCTTTATCGCTTCCTTCAACAACTCTTGGCTGATCGAGGTCTTCCATTCTGATTTTCCATATGCCATCGTGATGTTTGGCATCAAGATAGCTTGCGACTGCAGTGACCAATGATCCAAAATGTATTGGCCCTGTTGGAGATGGAGCAAAGCGACCTATATACATTTAAGAGGCGGTGTTGATATAAGGCGGAATATGCCAGTTATGCAAATTTTTGCCCAAAAGAAAAAGATTGCATTTGATTCGATCATTTGTGGAGCTACTTACCATAAATTCATAACATCGTAATATGGCAACCTGTCCTTTTTCATTGCGTTTCAATGTAATTTTTTCGCAGGCAACGGTTTCATCTAAAAACTGAAGATCAAATTGTTGAGATAGATTTTTACCAAGTTGAATAGCTAGCTCACGTTTCGAGATAGTATCAATCCAAAACCAAACGGTTGTAATTAGAAGAGCGAGAAGAATATATTCCAACATGGGGTTTAATTAAAAAAATCGATTTTGATATCTTAAACGGGGTTCATAAGACTTTAATGATTATTTTGATGCATTATTTATGTGCATCAAAACATGAATTGATATAAATGCACACAAATAGTGCTTAAAATTAGAATAATTCGCAAATTTTAAGATAAAAAAATTCACAATCTCTAATTTCCATTCTTTTTTATATAAAATTAAGTTTAATTAAATACTAAAGATAAGGAATTCCCGTCATGGATAACTTAATTGGTGCAAATGATGTTTTGTTTGTTTTGTTAGGCGCGATAATGGTGCTTGCTATGCATGCGGGGTTTGCATTTTTAGAAGTAGGTACAGTTCGTCATAAAAACCAAGTGAATGCGCTTGTTAAAATTCTTGTTGATTTTTCTGTGTCGACAATTGCATATTTCTTTATTGGGTATGGCATCGCATATGGGGTTAATTTCTTATCTCCAGCAGAAACATTGTCTGCTAAAAATGGATATGACCTCGTAAAGTTTTTCTTTTTACTAACTTTTGCTGCAGCGATTCCTGCAATTATTTCTGGAGGTATTGCTGAGAGAGCTAAATTCAATTCTCAATTAGCAGCCACTTTTGCTTTGGTAGGATTCGTGTATCCCATTTTTGAAGGCATTGCTTGGAATAATCATTTAGGCGTTCAATCTTTTCTTGAAGGTCATTTTGGATTTAAATTTCATGATTTTGCAGGTTCAGTCGTTGTGCATGCCATGGGTGGATGGATTGCTTTAGTTGCGGTGTTATTACTTGGTGCGAGACATGGGAGATATGGCAAAGACGGAAGGCTCCAAGCTTATCCGCCATCTAATATTCCATTTCTAGCTTTAGGTGCTTGGATTTTAACTGTAGGTTGGTTTGGTTTTAATGTGATGTCAGCGCAAACTGCCAACGGTATTTCAGGCCTTGTAGCGATTAATTCCTTAATGGCATTAGTAGGCGGCACAATTGCAGCACTCATCGTTGGAAAAAACGATCCTGGTTTTATCCATAATGGACCACTCGCAGGTCTTGTAGCTGTGTGCGCGGGATCCGATATTTTTCATCCCATAGGTGCCCTTATTACTGGTTTAGTTGCGGGCATACTTTTTGTATGGGCTTTTACGCTCACGCAAAATCGTTTAAAAATTGATGATGTATTGGGAGTATGGCCATTGCATGGACTATGTGGAGCCTGGGGCGGCATTGCAGCAGGTATTTTTGGATCCGCATATTTTGGGGGCATGGGTGGTGTTAGTTTTACATCGCAACTCATTGGGACTTTATTGGGAGTGGGTATAGCACTTTTAGGCGGATTTCTGGTTTATGGGGTCATCAAGTATTTCTTTGGTATACGATTAAGCCAAGAAGAAGAATTTAATGGTGCAGATATTTCGATTCATAAAATTGCCGCTAATACAGAAGATTAATCTTATCTCTTAAAAGCCTCATATGAGGCCATGTTAAAATTTGCCATGGCCAAATTTCATATCATTATTCCAGCCGCAGGCTCAGGTTCCAGAATGGGGCTTGGCCAGCCTAAGCAATATCTTATAATTCATAAGCAAACCTTTATTGAGAGAGTGCTTAGAGTTTTTCAAAATATTCCACTCGTTGATTCAATTCATATTGCACTTCACCCAAACGATGAAATCTGGAAAACACTTAACCTATCTTTATCATCAAAGGTTAGTGTTCACTATTGTGGTGGTGAATCTCGAGCAGAAACAGTACTTAATACACTAAAAATAATAAAAGATTATGTAGATGAAAGCGATTGGATTTTGGTTCATGATGCTGCTCGTCCTGGTATAGAAGAAAAAGATGTAGAGCGTTTAATGGATGTATTAAAAGATGATTCGGTAGGTGGTCTCTTGGCTTATCCTATAGCAGACACTATAAAAAAATCTGATAAAGAAGATAGGGTAGTTGAGTCACCCTCAAGAGATTATTTGTGGCAAGCACAAACACCACAAATGTATCGATATAAAATGTTAAGTGATGCGTTAGAAAAGTTTGACGGAATTCCAACGGATGAATCTCAGGCGATTGAGGGTTTAGGTTTGAAACCTAAATTAATTAAAGGCAATTTTAAAAATTTTAAAGTCACCTACCAAGAGGATCTCAGTATCCTTGAACGTTTAATAAATAAATAGGTATTTACTATGATAAAAGTCGGACAAGGTTTTGATGTTCATCAATTGGTGAATGAAAGAAAATGTATCATTGGCGGCGTTGATATTCCATTCAGTAAGGGATTGGATGGTCATTCAGATGCTGACGTTCTTCTTCATGCTATATCAGATGCTATTCTCGGCGCAGCTGCTTTAGGTGATATTGGAAAGCATTTTCCAAATACAGATCCTTTGATTAAAGATATAAATTCAAGAGAAATTTTAAAAAAAGTCATTTCACTTCTTCAGCAAAAAAAATATTCTATTGTGAATATTGATGCGACTGTGATATGTGAATTGCCTAAATTAACCCCTTACATTGATCAAATTAAAAAGAATATTGCATCGGATTGCAATATAGATATAGATAGAATCAATGTTAAAGCGACAACTACTGAAACTCTTGGATTTACTGGTAGAGGAGAGGGTATTGCAGCCCAAGCTATCTGTTTAATAGAGTCTAATTAAGCTTTTTCATGTTTAAGCATTTCGAAAAGCTACTTAATCCATTTCCTGAAGATTTTTTAGTTACCCCACCTAAAACTTTATTACCATTTATTTGGTTGTGCACGAAAAATCTTAGATGGCTAATTTTATGTATGGCTTTACTAACAGCATTTATAGGTGGATTCGAAGCTGTTTTATTTTCATACATGGGATCGCTTGTTGATCTCTTAAATCATTCAAGTCGAAATGATTTCTGGAGCCAACATTTTTCAATGCTGCTATCTGCTTCCCTGATTTTAATTTTAAGTACAGTGCTTATTTTATTTCAAACATTAATTAAGCATCAATCACTTGCTGGCGCATTCCCGATGCGCATGCGTTGGAATTTCCATCGCTTGCTTCTTAATCAAAGTATGAATTTTTATCATAATGAATTTGCAGGAAGAGTTGCTGCAAAAGTTATGCAAACTGCTCTTGCTGTCAGAGATTTATGGTTTATTTTGGCTGACATATTAATTTATGTTGTGATTTATTTTCTCACGATGATTTTAGTTGTTGGCAAATTTAATTATGTATTAATGCTTCCTTTTATTGGATGGGTAATATTTTATATTTTGGCTTTAGTGTATTTTGTGCCGCGCTTAAGCAAGCTATCAAGAAATCAAGCTGATGCTAGATCTTTAATGACTGGAAGAATTACAGATGCATATACCAATATAAGCACAATCAAACTATTTTCACATGCAGGACGGGAAGCTAATTTTGCAAAAGTGGCTATGAAGGAATTCTTAGTTAGTGTAAATAAGCAAATGCGATTAGTTAGCTGGATTGAAGTCATTAACCATTTGCTCAGTATGCTTCTTGTGATTGGTACTGCTTTTGCTGCAATTTGGCTGTGGTCGAGCAGCGAAATTATGGTGGGTGTAATTGCAACTTCCACCGCCATGGCTCTTAGATTAAATGGTATATCGCATTGGGTGATGTGGGAGATGACTTCGCTATATGAACAAGTGGGAACACTTCAAGATGGTTTGAATACTTTATCAATGCATCAAGAGATTAAAGATGAAAAAAGTGCAAAAGATCTCCAAATAAAGAAGGCTTCGGTTTCATTTCAAAATGTAGTTTTTAATTATCCTAACCAAAAAAAATCTGTTATTCATAACTTTTCTTTACATATTAATCCGGGTGAGAAGGTTGGCTTAGTAGGAAGATCTGGCTCAGGAAAATCTACGCTCGTAAATTTACTATTAAGATTTTATGATCTCAAAGCAGGCATGATCACAATTGATGATCAAGATATTTCTAAAGTAAAGCAAAATAGCTTAAGAGAAAAAATTGGTATGGTGACCCAAGATACTTCTCTTCTTCACCGTTCCGTTAAAGATAACATTGTGTATGGCAGACCTAATGCAACTCAAAAACAAATGATTGATGCTGCAAAAAGAGCTAAGGCGCACGATTTTATAATGCAGTTAGAAGATAATTTTTCTAGAAAAGGTTATGAAGCGCACGTAGGAGAAAGAGGCGTTAAATTATCAGGCGGCCAGAGGCAGCGAATATCTATTGCGAGAGTTATGTTAAAAGATGCGCCGATATTGTTGTTAGATGAGGCAACAAGTGCGCTTGACTCAGAAATTGAGGTTGTGATTCAGCAAAGCCTCTATCAACTCATGGAAGGCAAAACAGTAATTGCAATCGCACATCGACTATCAACTATTGCAGCAATGGATAGACTCATTGTCATCGACAAAGGTAAGATTATTGAGGAGGGGTCTCATGCTGAGCTTATTAAAAAGAAAGGTTTATATGCGAGACTTTGGAGACATCAAAGCGGAGGTTTCCTTGGTGAGGCTTAATGTGCGCTTAATAAAACAATAACTGCACCGCCACCACCATCATGCACTCTAGCTTGAGCGTATGCTATTACCTCTTCTTTTTGTGCTAACCAATGCTTTAATTTGTTTTTAAGAACAGGTTCCTTATTTTTCGAGTTGTAACCTTTTCCATGCACGATGCGAACGCATCGAATATTATTTTTTTTACATTCAGCAATAAATTGAACAACATAGGCTTTAGCTTCATCCGAAATCATGCCATGGAGATCAATAGATTTTTGTACAACCCAAAATCCTTTTCTTAGTTTTTTTAAAATATCAGGGGAATGGCCTTCTCTAATATAAAAAAGTTCTTCCCCATTCTCAATATCATGAAGCGGTTCATAGTGATCGCTGATGGAATCAATGAGCGCTTGTTTTTCGTCTCTTATAAAGTTAAGAGGTACCGGCTTGGGTTTTTTTTGAGGGGCTTTATGCTCTTTTTTCTTGGGACTGATTCTTAATGGATTTGCCCCTTTGATGGCTTCTCTGAATAAATCAATTTCGTCTTCATCATTTGCTGCCATGACATTATTTTGTTAAAAATCTTTCTGCATCGAGAGCTGCCATACAACCCGTACCAGCGCTTGTAACTGCTTGACGATATATATGATCTTGCACATCACCCGCTGCAAACACACCAGGGATTGAGGTAGCTGTAAAATTACCTTCGCGACCTGCATTGGTAACTATATAACCATTTTCCATATTTAATTGGCCTTCGAAAATTGAAGTATTCGGTTGATGACCAATAGCAATAAAAATACCTTTGAGTGCTATGGTTTTACTTTCATTTGTATTTACATCTTTGATTTTGATGCCTGTGACACCTGAAGCGTCACCTAATACTTCCTCGAGGACTTTAAATGTTTCAAGGACGATTTTTCCCTCTTTTACGCGATCGTGTATTTTGTCCATCTGAATCGCTTCAGCTTTAAATTTATCGCGTCTATGAATTAAAGTTACTTTATTTGCAATATTAGACAAATAAAGCGCTTCTTCAATCGCTGTATTACCGCCACCGACAACAGCTACTTCTTGATTTTTATAAAAGAATCCATCGCATGTTGCGCATGCAGAAACCCCTTTACCTAAAAATGCTGTTTCACTATCTAATCCAAGATATTTTGCTGAAGCACCTGTGGCAATAATGAGAGCGTCACAAGTGTATTCGGATGAATCGCCTACGAGTCGAATGGGCTTTTCTTTGAGGTGTGTTGTATGAATATGGTCAAATACAATTTCGGTATTGAAGCGTTTAGCATGTTTTTCAAAACGTTCCATCAGTTCAGGGCCCATGACACCGTCAGGATCCGCAGGCCAATTATCAACATCTGTTGTAGTCATTAATTGACCACCTTGAGCAATACCTGTAATAAGGACAGGATTAAGGTTTGCTCGAGCTGCATAAACTGCAGCGGAATAGCCAGCGGGGCCAGAGCCTAAGATGATAAGTTGGGCATGTTTTGCCATAAAAAATTCCTGAAAAGAGTATGAAGTTACAAACGATCAATTTTAGTTTTCATCGCTTGATTAAGCAAACCTATTTTTGTTAGAACAGGCCTTTTTTGTGGCTTTTTTCATCATTTTTTGGCACCTCAAACTGATATAATTGATGAAACATTCCGAGTATTTACAACCTTGTTTTTTAAAAAAAAATCAGAATCTACAAAAGCTAGCCAAACTCCACAAGATAACAAGCTGAGTGGGATTAAAAATAAGCTAACACGCGAAGCTTGGTGGTTAAGTTTAATTTTTTTAGGCTTTTATTTAACTATCACACTTGCGACGTACTCTAGCCAAGATCCTTCATGGTCTCATAGTGTCAGCGGTGCAAATTCAATTCATAATGCCGGTGGTATTATTGGTTCTTATTTGTCGGATTTGCTACTCTATATTTTCGGCTTATCAAGTTGGTGGTTAAGCTTTTTGTGTTTCTTTAGTATTTGGCTTCTTTACCCGCAATACAATAAAGAGTTAAAAGGCTATCGCTCTTTTTTACTTTTTAATTATTTTGGTTTCTTTCTTCTCATCTCTAGTTCAGCTGCATTTGAGGCTGGCCATCTTGTTGATCTGCCGGCTCAATTTCCATTAAGCCAAGGGGGATTGCTCGGAAAATTATTTGATCATGCGTTGCGTGCATCTTTAGGTTATATAGGCTCAAGTATTTTTCTCATTACATCGATTGCGATCGGTTTTAGTCTATTTACAGGATGGTCATGGCTTAAAATTTCAGAGCATTTTGGCCACTTTACTTTTGCTTTATTTCAAAGAGCACAATTTAGATATAGAGATTGGCAAGATCGCAAACACGGAAGAATTATCGAGAAGCAAAGATTGGAGCTGCTTGAGAGTGAGCGAAGAAAATCTGAAAATAGATCGCCACTTAACATTGAACCTTCAGAAGTTGAAATTAAAAAAAGTGAGCGAGTTCAAAAAGAAAAACAAATTCCACTATTTAATTTTAGTGATAATTTATTACCCCCACTTCATCTTTTAGATCAACCCTCGCATCAGGTTGAACCTCAATCGCCAGAAACAATCGAGTTTATATCTCGACTTATTGAAAAAAAATTAATGGACTTTGGTATTGAAGCGAAGGTGATATCTGCTCAGCCAGGCCCTGTAATTACACGTTATGAGTTTGAGCCAGCGCCAGGTGTTAAAGGTAGTCAGGTGACCAACTTATCAAAAGATTTGGCACGCGCACTTTCTGTTGTGAGCGTTCGTGTGGTTGAAACAATTCCTGGTAAAACATGCATGGGATTAGAAATACCTAATCCTAAGAGACAGATTGTTTATTTGTCTGAAATTATGAGCTCTCAAATCTTTGCAGATACGAGCGCTTCACTCACGATTGCTTTGGGAAAAGATATTTCAGGCCGACCCGAGGTTGCTGATTTGTCGAAAATGCCACATGTATTAATTGCGGGTACCACAGGCTCAGGTAAATCAGTTGCAATCAATGCATTAATCTTAAGTTTGC
This sequence comes from Pseudomonadota bacterium, assembly GCA_041180025.1. Lineage (GTDB taxonomy): Bacteria > Pseudomonadota > Gammaproteobacteria > Burkholderiales > Methylophilaceae > Methylopumilus. Next base: position 52,226 of record JBEGSH010000073.1, read on the forward strand.
TTTATAAAGCTAATTCTGAAAAAGTTAGGATGATTTTCATCGATCCTAAAATGCTCGAGTTATCAGTATATGAGGGCATTCCTCATTTATTAGCACCAGTTGTTACTGATATGCGCCAAGCTGCTAATGCATTAAATTGGTGTGTAGCTGAAATGGAAAGACGTTATAAGCTGATGTCGATGTTGGGCGTTAGAAATTTAGCTGGATACAACCAAAAAATTAAAGACAGTATTAAAGATGGCTCCCCAATTGCGGATCCTGTGAGTCCAGAAAATACTGAACCTTTATCTGAAATGCCGCTTATTGTCATTGTGATTGACGAACTTGCTGATCTAATGATGGTGGTAGGTAAAAAAATTGAAGAGCTTATTGCAAGACTTGCTCAAAAAGCGAGAGCTTCTGGCATTCATCTAGTATTAGCAACACAAAGACCTTCCGTTGATGTCATTACAGGGCTTATTAAAGCTAACATTCCTGCAAGAATTGCATTCCAAGTCTCTAGCAAAATCGATTCTCGAACAATTTTAGATCAAATGGGCGCTGAAACACTCCTTGGGCAAGGGGATATGTTATATCAGCCAGCAGGCTCAGGCTATCCTCAAAGAATTCATGGTGCATTTGTGTCTGACCAAGAGGTTCATAAAGTAGTGAGTTATCTTAAGTCGCATGGCGAACCTAATTATATTGAAGGTATTTTAACTAACGAAACTTCAGAGAGCGGTGATTACGGCGACTCTTCTTCTAATTTCTCTGGCGAGAAAGATCCGCTTTATGATGAAGCTGTGGAGTTAATATTACGAACTAGAAAACCCTCCATCTCTTCAGTGCAAAGACATCTCCGCATTGGTTATAACCGTGCCGCAAGAATTATTGAAGATATGGAAAGAGCTGGGCTCGTTTCCGCTATGCAAAGTAATGGCAATAGAGACATCCTAGCTCCCAATCAAAATGAATAAAATCTTTTTTGCTTTTTTAATTCTCTCATTTAATGTTATTGCAGACGGCATTTCAGATTTAAATGCTTTTGTGAATAACGTTTCAAGCATGTCTTCTGAATTTAGTCAGGTTGTTTTGGATAAGAAAGGCTTAAAACTTCAGGACGTAGAAGGCGTTATGTTATTTAAAAGACCTAATAAATTTAGGTGGGATTATTTAAAGCCTTATCAAAATCAAATTATCAGTGATGGCGATCGACTCTTTATGTACGATCAAGATCTAAGACAAGTTTCTATTAATCCTATAGCCAAAGTTGCGGGATCAACACCACTTCTCATTATTGCAGGCAAAAATATTGAAAAATATTTTACGCTCAGAAATATAGAAGACCAGGTCGCCAATGAAATGAACCAAAATATTAAATGGGTCGAAGCAGTTCCTAAAGAAGAGGGGGCTGGTTTTAGCAAAGTCATACTTGGATTAACTGAAAATAAATTATCAGTGATGAAAATTATTGATGCATTTGAACATACCACAACGATTAGTTTTAAAAATGCAAAATACAATGTGATCCTAGTAGACAATGATTTTTTATTTAAACTGCCAACTGGTGTCGATGTTGTACAAAATGGCGTAGCCTCTAATAATTCATCATCTACAAAACCTACTAATAATAAAGATGCAGAGCTGATTGCATTTGCGAATAGTTGGGTAAGTGCTTGGTCAGCCAAAGACATTGGAGTTTACTTAAGTAAGTATGCCGAAGATTTTAAAACACCCAACGGTGATGCATTAGCTTTATGGCAAGCTTCAAGAAAACAAAAAATCTTATCACAAGGAAAAATTCTTGTTGAAATTGAAGATATAAAAGTGAGTATGAAAAATGAAAATCTGGCCCGCATACAATTTAAACAGAAATATACTTCTGATAAATTAACTGAAGACTCTAACAAATCCCTTTTAGTCAAAAAAATAGATGGTAAATGGCTTATTCAAGAAGAGACTTCAGGTAAATAGCGCTCATGAACCAAATGTTTGAACCTAATCAATCCCAATTACCTCTCGCTGAGTATTTAAGGCCTAAATCTGTCAGTGAAATTGCAGGACAAAAACATATTTTAGGTGAAGGTAAGTCATTACGCGTCGCAATAGAATCAGGGAATCTACCGTCCATGATTCTTTGGGGGCCGCCAGGAGTTGGAAAAACAACGATTGCACGTGTGATTGCCAATTCCATTGATGCTGAGTTTATATCTGTGTCCGCAGTATTGTCTGGCGTTAAAGACATTCGAGAGGCTATAGATAAAGCACAGCTTAATTTACAACAATATAATAAGAAGACAATTCTATTTGTAGATGAAGTTCATCGATTTAATAAAAGTCAACAAGATGCATTTTTGCCGCATGTCGAATCAGGGCTCATTACTTTTATTGGAGCGACAACTGAAAATCCATCTTTTGAAGTTAACTCTGCTTTATTAAGTCGATCCCAAGTCTACGTTTTAAAAATGCTGGATCAAGAAGACCTTCTTTTGATCTATGAAAAAGCAAAAAATTATATTGCGCCAGATATTGAAGTAGATGAAGAAGCTAGACAAGAAATTATTGGTCATATCAATGGCGATGCTAGACGTTTGCTTAATTTCTTAGAATTACTTTTTAATACAGCCACATCTTTAAAAGTAAATAAAATTGATCAAGATTTTTTAAAGAAAACGATTACGAGCAAAGTAAGACGCTTTGATAAAGGCGGAGATCAATTTTACGATCAAATCTCAGCGCTTCATAAATCTGTGAGAGGCTCTGATCCGAATGCAGCTCTGTATTGGCTCCATCGTATGCTGGATGGGGGTGCTGATCCACTTTATTTGGCAAGAAGAATTGTTCGTATTGCAATTGAGGATATAGGGTTAGCTGATCCGAAGGCACAAACCATGGCTTTAGAGGCCTATCAAATTTATGAGCGTTTAGGTTCGCCTGAGGGTGAGTTAGCGCTTTCAAATGCGGTGATTTACTTATCTATTGCGGCTAAAAGTAATGCAGCCTATATGGCCTTTAATGAAGTGAAAGCATTTGTAGGCGATGGTGATAATAGCGATGTGCCTGTACATCTTCGAAATGCTCCAACTAAGCTTATGAAAGAATTAGATTACGGTAAAAATTATCGATATGCCCATAACGAACCCGATGCGTATGCGTCAGGTGAAAAATATTTTCCAGATAATTTAGAACCTATTGAATTTTATAAGCCTACAACTCGAGGATTAGAGAGTAAAATTCTTGAAAAAATGAATTATTTAAAATCTCAGGACAAGCAAAAGAAATAGGGTATTTATGATAGATATTCAGTTATTAAGAAATGATATTGAATTTGTTAAACAAAAGCTTTCAAGTCGAGGCTTTGATCTTGATTTAAGCACTTTTCAGTCATTGGAAAATGTAAGAAAAGAACTGCAAGTAAAGACGCAAGATCTTCAAGAAAAAAGAAACTCTATTTCAAAAGAAATAGGCATTGCGAAATCTAAGAATGAGAATACTGATTTACTTATGAAAAGCGTCAATGCTATTTCTGATGATTTAAAAGCAGGTGAGTCAGAATTGGCTGAGCTACAAGAAAAAATTAATCAGTTTATGCTGAATCTTCCTAATATTCCGCACGAATCTACTCCTCTAGGTAAGTCTGAAGCCGATAACAAAATAGTTAAGACGGTAGGTGAGCCTAGAAAATTTACTTTTAAAGTTAAAGACCATGTTGATGTGGGTGCAAATCATGGACTTAATTTTGATTTAGGTGCAAAGCTTTCTGGGGCTCGTTTTGTAGTAATGGAAGGTAAGCTTGCAAGGCTGCATCGCGCTATTGCGCAATACATGCTCGATACTCAAACAGAGAAACACGGATATAAAGAATGTTATACGCCTTATTTAGTGAATAGCGAGACACTAATAGGCACAGGACAGCTCCCTAAGTTCGAAGCTGATCTTTTTAGCCTTTCACACAATGAAAGTAAATTATATTTAATTCCAACTTCTGAAGTGACGCTAACAAATTTTGTTCGAGATGAAGTTGTTAAACAGTCTGATCTTCCTATTAAATTAACCGCACATACGCCATGCTTTAGGTCAGAAGCCGGATCATATGGAAAAGACACACGCGGTATGATTAGGCAGCATCAATTTGATAAAGTTGAAATGGTTCAGATTGTGCATCCTGATAAAAGTTACGAAGCATTAGAAGAGATGGTTTCGCATGCTGAGTTTATCTTGACTTCATTAGAGCTTCCATATCGATTGTTGTCATTATGTACAGGTGATATGGGCTTTGGCGCAGCAAAAACTTTTGATTTGGAAGTTTGGCTTCCATCACAAAATACATATCGTGAAATTTCATCTGTTTCAAATTGTGAAGCTTTCCAAGCTAGGCGATTAAAAGCTAGATTTAAAAGTGAAGATGGAAAGAATTTATTTCTTCATACATTAAATGGTTCTGGATTGGCTGTTGGTAGAACCTTGGTTGCAGTTATTGAAAACTATCAGAACGAAGATGGCAGTATTACGATACCCAAAGTATTGATTCCTTATATGGGAGGTATTGAAAAGATCTAGCTTCTCCAAATTTCACGAACATTTCCATTGTGGCTAATTAGAGCGCCATGAGCCAAATTGTAAAAAATACCATGTTCTACAATGCCAGGTGTTAGTGAAAGTAAGTTATTTAAGTTTTCACTACTCTTTTCAGCAAAATTAAAATCAAGCACAAAATTTCCACATGAAGTAATGGCATAACCATCTTTTGCTGCATTGATTCTAATATCCCCTGTACCTTTTTTCATCAAGACATTTTTTACAAGTTCCCAGGCGAATGGATGAACTTCTGAGGGGACGGGGAAATTATCTCCAATATTTTTAACGATTTTAGATTCATCCGCAATAACGATAAATTTTCTGGCTGCACGTGCAAGTAGCTTTTCTCGAACGAGATCATAACCACGCCCTTTAAGTAAAGTAAGGTCAGGTGTAATTTCATCTGCGCCATCAATATAAAGATCAATTTCTTTTATTTGATCCATTGATAAGAGAGGTAAACCAGCTTCTTTCGCTTTAATCATACTTACAACAGAGCTTGAGACCGCTCTTACATTTAATTTTTCTTCTTTATTTCGTTTAGCTAAAGCGTCGATAAAGAAGTTAGCAGTAGAGCCGGTGCCTAAGCCCACAATCATATTTTCACTAACATATTGTAAAGCTTGATGTGCGACTAATTCTTTATCGTTCATGATATTCCCTCTCAATGAATGCAGCCTTTAAAGCTTATAATATTGGTAATCATTTATACATGCAATATATGTCAATAGAAGCAAATAATCAAAATAAAGAATCATTATCAATCGTAAATATTGATGGCTCAGATAGCTATTCTTTAGCTCGATATATTCAAGATGAAATTATTAAGAATAAAAAATACCTAGCTATTTTTACTGAGACTGCATTCGAAGCAAGACGTCTCATGGAAGAAATGCTTTGGTTTAGTCCAAATTTAAAAATTAATCTTTTGCCTGATTGGGAAACGCTTCCTTATGATCATTTTTCTCCTCACCCTGATCTAATTTCCGAGAGACTCCTTACACTCTACCAAGTTACTCAGAAAAGTTTTGATGTGGTTATTATCCCTGTAACAACTGCGCTACATTTATTGCCACCCAAGAGTTATATTCAGCAATTTAGCTTTCATTTTGCCAAAGGCCAAAAAGTAGATATTGAAGCTTTTAAAAATCAACTAACACTAAACGGTTATATGAATGTTGTTCGCGTAATGGCTCCAGGCGAGTTTTCAGTGAGAGGCAGTTTAATTGATTTATTTCCCATGGGAAGCATAGTTCCATATCGTTTAGATTTTTTTGATGATGAGATTGATTCTATTCGAACATTCGATGTTGATTCACAAAGAACACTTTATCCTGTAAATGAAATTAAATTACTTCCTGCGCGAGAATGTCCGATGGATGAAAAATCAATCAGTACATTTAGACAAAATTACCGAGAACGCTTTGAAGGAGATCCATCTCGCTCTTCGATCTATAAAGACATTAGTAAAGGGATTCCTATAGGCGGTATTGAATGGTATATGCCCTTATTTTTCGATGAGATGAGTGATATTTTTAGCTATTTCTCGGATAACACTATTATTTATAAGCACGGTAACCTTGATCATGCATGTAATCATTTTTGGCAAGAAACTGAGAAACGCTTTCGATTATTTGCTTATGATGCCGAACGTCCAATATTAGAACCTAAAGATCTTTTACTTAAATCAGATCAATTTTTCAAATCTATTAATGCATATAAAAAATTCGATTTAAAAAGGCCAGAAATATTCGAGAAAATTCCAGATGTATCAATTGATCGAAAAAATATTCAGCCTTTAGCAAAGCTTGATCAATTTATCTCCGAAAACTCCAAAAGAATTTTTATTTTAGCTGATAGCTTAGGTCGCCGAGAAACCGTTTCTGAGCTTTTAAAAATAGGTGGCATCAAGTTTAAATCTGCAGATGATTGGTCAGAATCTTTAAATATGAATGATCAAGTTGTATTAACAGTAAGCCCAGTTCATCAAGGCTATATTTCATCAGAGCATATTGTAATTACAGAGTCTGAGCTTTATGTGAATACTGTTCGGCAATCAAAAAGGCGTCAACGCGATAAGAACTTTTCAAGTGATGCACTGGTGCGTGACTTATCAGAGCTAAAAGATGGTGATCCGATTGTTCATGAACAATATGGTGTTGGACGATTTAGGGGATTATTTAATTTAGATTTCGGTGAAGGTGAAAGTGAATTTTTACTTCTAGAGTATTTTGGTGACGATAAACTTTACGTTCCTGTATCTAATTTAGATCTTATCTCCCGCTATTCTGGAGGGCCAGCAGAAACTGCGCCACTTCATAAGTTAGGTTCTGATCAATGGGATAAAGCAAAGAAGAAAGCTTTAAAACAGATTCATGATACTGCAGCTGATCTTCTAAATATTTATTCTCAAAGATCTATTAAAAAAGGTTATGCCTTTAAGATTAACTTACAAGACTATGAAAGATTCACAGATGGATTCCCGTTTGAAGAAACTGAAGATCAATTAACAGCAATCAATGCAGTCATCAATGATATGGAATCTCAAAAGCCTATGGATCGTCTTATATGTGGTGATGTAGGATTCGGTAAAACAGAGGTGGCATTAAGAGCTGCCTTTATTGCAGCGAACGATGGTAAACAAGTCGCAATATTAGTACCTACAACACTTCTTGCTGAGCAGCACTACAATAATTTTATGGATCGTTTTTCAGATTCCCCCATCAAGATTGCTGAAATTTCTCGTTTTAAATCTAAAAAGGAACAAGCTGAGTCACTTATAAAATTAGCAAATGGTGAAATTGATATCATCATTGGTACACATAGGCTTATTCAAAATGACATTAAATTTAAAAATTTAGGTTTGATTATTATTGATGAAGAACACCGTTTCGGGGTGCGCCAAAAAGAATTACTTAAGGCAATGCGTGCGGAAGTTGATGTCTTAACTCTTACGGCAACACCTATTCCTCGAACACTATCTATGGCTATGGAAGGCCTGAGAGAATTTTCCATAATTTCCACACCCCCTCAGAAACGCTTATCAATTAAAACATTCGTAAATAATTATTCGGAAGGTATTATTCGCGAAGCAGTTTTAAGGGAATTTAATCGAGGCGGCCAAGTTTATTTCTTGCATAACGATGTTGACACTATTCTTTCAATGAAAGAAAAATTAGAAAAATTAATACCTGAAGCAAGAATTGAAATTGCTCATGGACAAATGCGAGAGCGGGAACTTGAAAGAGTTATGCATGATTTTTATCAACAAAAAGCTAATATTTTGCTTTGCACAACAATTATTGAAACGGGCATAGATATTCCTTCAGCGAATACAATTATTATGAATCGCGCAGACATGTTTGGATTAGCGCAACTTCATCAACTGAGGGGTAGGGTAGGAAGATCTCATCATCAAGCATACGCTTATTTACTTGTTGATCCCGACAGAAAAATTAGTGGCCATGCTCAAAAACGATTAGAAGCTATTCAACTTTTAGAGGATTTAGGGGCTGGATATTATCTTGCCATTCATGATTTGGAAATTCGTGGCGCCGGAGAGCTTCTAGGGGATAATCAGAGCGGCCAAATGCACGAAATTGGATTCAATCTTTATGTGGACATGTTGAACTATGCTGTTAAGCAACTCAAACTAGGCAAAAAATTAAGTCTCGATAATCCACTCCAAAAAAATACCGAAATTAACCTGCATACACCAGCTATTATTACAAATAGTTATTGTGGTGATATCAATGAAAGACTTGTGCTTTATAAACGATTATCAGGACTCAATGATCATGAGGGGTTAATGGAAATGAAAGAGGAGTTGATAGATCGTTTTGGTGTCATGCCTGAGCAAACGCAATCACTTATTTCTTTTCATGATTTAAGAATTTTCATTCAACATCTCGACATTAAAAAAATAGATGCTAGTGACACTTCAATTCAAATTACCTTTGCAAGCGACAGTAAAATGGACCCACTAAAGCTTATTAAACTTCTGAGTGAGGATAAGCGGTGTCGCATGAATGGCCCGGATAAAATTAAAATAGGTGTCACGATTATTGATATTTTAGAAAGAGTTAAATTCATTAAAGATTTTTTGAAAAAAATTTCAATCTAAATTTTCAATCGCATAAGTTTGGGTACAAAGTCCTCAATTTTACTATTCGACGTTTCTATTTTAATGTTTGTTATAGGTTTTGCTTCTTGAAAATTCCTGCCGTAGATATCCCAAAGCATAGCTAGAAATGAATTTGAAGCAGCCTTCATTTCATCTTTAAATACTATAGAACCTATAAGGTGAAGTTTCATTTTTGCTCTTGTCATAGCAACATAAAGTAGTCTTTTTAATTCATTTTCTTCCTTATTTTTTTCAATGTTATAAATAAGATTATGTAAGTGAGGTAATTTGTTATCTGGTTCGCTAAATGCTGTGATATTGCACATATGATTATTTTTGATGAAATTATCAGATACAATCATTTTTTTGTCTGTTGAGCGTGTAGTTGAATTTAATGATGGAATAATTACTGTATCGAATTCAAGGCCTTTAGCTTTATGAATCGTGAAAAATTGTATACGCTCTTCGGCTGATGGAATGTCTGATAAGTATGTTTTTGTAATTTGATATTCGACTAATTCAAAATCAATAGCTATAGGTGTACTCGATGTTTGCAAAATATCGAAAAACTTATTGATATCTACGATATCATTTGGGTGATGAAGGCATTTTTCTCCACCTAAATTTATCCAAACTGATTCTATAAGTCTTCTAATGTGAGTCTTATTTTGATGCTCAAATGCATCATTAAGTATATTGACCAGCCGGTTGATCCTTTTTTTTCCATCAGCAGAAATATCATTCATTTTGTTTGTATTATGAATAATTTCCCACACAGTGGATGAATGATCATCTTGAAAAAGTACAACTAAATCATTAAGTGTAATTCCGCACCATGGAGCCCTGAGAATTGCAAGCCAATGAATTCTGTCGCTTAAATCAAGCATAGCGTAGCTTAAAGAAAGAATATCCTGAATTGATTGATGTTGATCTAATGCATCAATTTCTACGGCATTAAATTTTAAGGCAGGTTTAAATTTGCGAATGTAATTAATTAATTCTGAAAGATGACTTCTTGATCTTGTGAGAATGGCAATTTTTTCATTTTCAGGAAATGTATCAATTAAATTACATACATACTTTGCTTCTTCGGTATCAATATCAGTACCTTCATCAAATGTTAATGCATGAAATTTGAATTCACTTGCACCGGTATCACTTTCTTTTTTTGCTGAGAAAAAAGGCTTGTAACTTACAGTGCCTTGTGAAATTGAGTCTTCTTTTGGTAGTATTTTTTCAAATATCTGATTTACTTCATTTACGATAAGGGAGGAAGATCGCCAATTATCTTGAAGCCGAATGGTTTCTAAAGGAATTGTATTGAAGCCATGTTTTTTAGCTTCAATAAAAATGCTAACATCAGCCTCTCTGAATTTATAGATGGATTGCATAGGGTCACCCACACAAAAAATGGTTTTCTGCGCTTCAGATGCCCAGCCATCAACTATTTTCTTTAAAAAATTAAAGTGACTTCTGCTCGTATCTTGAAATTCATCAATAAGTAAATGTGAAATTTTATAATCTAGAGATAATAAGAGATCGCTTGCTGTATCATTTTTACCAAGAGCTTCATTTGCTATTTCTATAATCTCAATAAAATCAACTGTATTGCTCTGCCTAAATAGCTGCCTTAGTCTTTTTTCACATTGAAGAAGAAGGTTCGCAATAGATTTAAGTTTTATGACATACGCTTCATTTAGAGGCTCTGGCATATCTTTAATGGCTATTAAGCAATCTATATTAGGTATATTGAGACATTTAGCCTTATAAATTTCACCTTCTTCATCATTTTTGAATCCTTCTCGGGCTGTAATTGAAACTCGTCTAGTACTTTTATCTGTATATAATATTTGTGTGATTGTTTGCCATAAAGGGATTTCTTCTGCATCAAAATTAAAGCTATTTTTGTTTCCTAGCTTTATATCTCCTCTAAGCTTTATATTTTCAAGGTAATGAAGCACCTGCATAAGATCATTTAGCTGATCATGATTTAGTGAATCTTTAATTTTTTGATAAATAGGTTTAATTAAATGTTCAAGGTACGCATTGCTTTCTTCGACAATTTTTCCATTTGCTTTTTGAGTAAGAGCATGGCATCTAGATTTCCACTGATCTCTAATTGACATCATCGCGATTAAACGACGATTAATTTTTTCATATTCATTATCATAATGAGCAAAAACAATTTTAATGTCTTCCATGCTCTCTTTATTCTGTAATGTTTGTTTAACAGATTCTTCGTAAAACTTTTCAGGAGTATCAGTGATATTGGGTTTATCACCCATCTTGCTTAATACAGGAATTTGACTGACTACGTTATGACAGAATTTATCAATAGTCATCACTTTAAGTCGCGATAGATCGTACTCAATGCCCCAGCCTTTTTCTTTTGAGCGCTTTAGAATTGTCTGAGCAAAAGGACTGTCGCCTTTTTTAATGCGCTCTAGGATTTTAGACTTCATCTCTGAAGCCGCTTTCTTTGTGAAGGTAATGGCTACAATTTCTTCGGGCATATCAACAACAGTGAGAAGTTTTAAATACCGATCCGTGAGTAACCTTGTTTTACCAGAGCCTGCCGGAGCTTCAACAATAAATGAGCGTAAATCAAGAGCTCTTTGTCTTAATTGGATGTCGCTCATTGCTTCGTTTGCTCAAATTGAAGTATTCGTTCAGGAAGCCTTAAGATCGGCTTAACCTGACAATAAGCCATGTCTTTTTCGCGCGTAAATTTGATAGCTGCATTGCCTGATTCGTAACTTTTACTAGCCTCATCAATACGGTATTTCCAGAAGCCGATTAAATTATCCCAAGATTTGTACTCGGTAGCAGTAGCATCTTTGATGCCTTGAAGCAGACCTCTATCTCGACCGATACCAATCCATTGAGGTTTTGGTGAATTAATAATGCCAATCGCAATAGCATCAATAGGTTTATTTGAGGCAAAGAGGGCATAAAAGGGCATCTGGAGCTCACCATAAGCATTTAAAAACCATTCGTTTAGAGTTTTTGTTGCCCCGGATTTGTAATCAATCACAATGTTGTTTTGATTCACTTCATCGATACGATCAATTTTGATATTAAAGTTAAGGCAACCTAAATGAATAGGTATATTTTTTTCCGTCTCTTTAACTTCAAAATCCCCTCTTTTTAATTCATGTTGAATCCATTTTTCAAGGTAGCTTATTAAGCGTATTTCTTCGATATTAAAAAATTCAGGCAAGATTCTGGGGTATTTTTTCTTTTCTATAGATATATTTTTATGTGCAATCCACTGTATTTTTTTTGACAACTCTTTTTCATTTAAAGCTCTTACTAGAGAGGCTGATTTATTTTCCGTCCAGAATTGTTCTAGGGTTTTATGAAAGAGATTTCCGCGTAATCTAGTAGTTAAATTTTCCTCATCTTCTTCTTCTATTTTTCTGGCGCCAAGTCTAAACTCATAAAATGCCCAAGCAGGGCAGATGGATTGTGCTTCAAGTAATTTTATGCCCGATTTAACCGTCTGCTGCACTTCAATATTACTTGAAGTACTGTCTTCAATATATTCTATAAATTCATGATTAAATTCATTTTTTTTAAATTTAAAATTGATATCTTCAAGTAATTTCGAAGATATAAAATCATGTAATGTTGGTGATGGAAATAGCTCTTCTTCACCCATTTTTTTGGCATACGAAAGTGTTATAAATGGTGATGTATGGGTAAATTTATCTAAAATCTTTGAGGCATTTAAATGACGTTTTTCATGGGTGTTGATATGCCTATCATGCTGAATTTTTATAGGTATAAATGGATTGTACTGATGAGGCGAAGGCCAATGATGTTCATTTAAATTCATAATCCACGTAGCGTCATAATTTTCATAAGTTGTTTCATGAAAACCTAAAATATCAATTTTAAAATTACCTTGATGTTTGTGTTGGTGAGTGGTTTTTTTAAGGTAATACTGAAAAATATCTAGCATCTCTTGGATGGATATTTGACCCATCAGATTATCTAATGAAGATATCGTTTCGTTAGTTTTGTTCCATGTCTCATAAATATTTTCTTCAAAGGAATCTTTTGGAGCTAATAAACTAGATTTAATATTCTTTAAATACTCATCAAATGTTTTAATCCATTCGGAAGGACTTCTTTTTGTTCGCCATTCATGATGTGAGGCATGTATGTGATTTAAATGTATTTTTAGGAAGGGTATTTCATTATTCAAGCCTTCAATTAACTCAGACATCTCAATGAGATCTTTAACTGATAAATTGCCCCTTCGTTTTCTTTCTAGGTGGTTAATAAGCTTGTAGCGTTGACATAACTCTTTGCCATCTGACCAGCCACTATGACTCAGGATGTTTTTAAGCTCACTGATCTTAGAAGTGCCTCTCGCAGCCAATTCTATTAATTTTAGGTTTAAATAAACCATAGATAAATGAAATAAGGGAGTATTCAAGGAGAACTGATAAATTCTTTTTTCTTGAGAGAGACTTGGGGTAAATGTTTCGGGATGAAATGTTTTATCAAGCATACTTGTGAGGCGATCGATAATTTGATCGAGTTGCGGCGTCACAATCAATATCTTTTGGTTATTTTCTATTTGTGTTTTGCACCATTCGACAATCTGCATGATTTCATGTTCTTCATTAAGAAAAACACGTGACTCAATATAAGGCTCTATTTGTGGCGATTTAAAAAGCTCTATATCAACTTGAGTTTTACATGCTTCAATAAAAGAATCTTCAATAGGTGTTGTTAATTCAAAATTAACAAAACAAATAGGGTGCTCAATTGAAATATCGCCATTTCTAATATGTTCTTCACTTATCTTTAAAAGATTATTAAAAGTGATAACATTTTTATCGCTACAGTGTTTTTTAAAAAGCAGGCGCCAAGCGTTAAAAAATGCATGTTCTTCACTACGCTCTTCACTTTTTAAAGTATTTTCGCCAATATTAAATTGATCAATGAGACGGTTGGCCTGCATTGCGGTTTCACTTAAGTTTTCAATATTGGATAAATCAAAAAATGATTTTTTATATTGCTTAATACTACTTTCCCATAACAGTTTTTCTTCAATCCCATTAAGAACCCGATATGACATCTTGATATTTGGGTGTTTTTTAAAGAGGTTATTGATGAAGTCATGAAGCGCCCATACCTTTTCTTTTGAATCAAAATGTTGGCTTAATTTATAAGCTTCTTTTGAATTGCGGCAGAGGTAGATAGGCTTTTGCTCAGAATGCATGCTTCTATTGTAAACTTAACCCCGTTAATTATTATTAAAAAATATGACAGAGCGTAAAAATTACATTACCAAGCAAGGATATCAGCGCCTAAAAGATGAGCTCGATTTTTTAGTTAAAGTTGATCGACCTAAGGTTGTAGCTGATGTTTCATGGGCTGCAAGTAATGGCGATAGGAGTGAGAACGGAGATTATATCTACGGGAAGAAACGCTTACGTCAAATTGATGCAAGAGCTAAATTTTTATTCGGTCGCATTGATGAAGCCGTAGTAATTGATCCTTCGTCGCAAGAGCAACAAGACAAGATTTTTTTTGGCGCATGGGTAACTTTACTCAATGAATCAGATGATTCTGAGCATTATTATCGCATTGTGGGGCAAGATGAAATTGATACAGAAAAAGGCTTTATTAGTTGGGTATCACCCATTGCTAAAGCCCTTTTAGGTAAAAACTTAGAGGATGAAGTGAAGGTTGAAACCCCTGGAGGTTTAGTGAAATTTAGAATTATTGATGTAGCTTATCATGAGTAATAAAAGTCCTATCGTGTGCCACTTAACATGTAAGGTGATTGATTTTTTTGGGGATATTGGTGTTGCTTGGCGAATAGCAAAGCAACTTAAGGTTGATTTTAATATTGAGGTGCATCTTCTCGTTGACGATCTTGTAACCACCAAGAGATTGATACCTTCAATCGATCTTTCCCTGCAAAAACAAACGATTAATGGAATCAATATTTGTCATTATGATTTTAGTGAGGATTCAACATCACTTCCGCCGCCTCCAGATTTTGTGTTTAACCTTTTTAATATAGATTTGCCGCATAGTTATAAAACGCTTATTAAGCGCAAAAAGTCCAAATATATTGCGATTGAATATTTATCAGCCGAACCCTGGGTAGATAACTTCCATTTAAAACCTTCTATCGATCCTCAATCGGGGCTTATTAAAACTTACTTTTATCCTGGCTTTACTAATCAAACAGGGGGTCTTATTCGGGAAAAGGGATTGTTTTTGCGCCGAGAGGCTTTTGATCAATCTAGACGCAAAAAGCTTATTCAGTCATTAGGTGGAGATCCGAACTTATATTCAATATCACTCTTTTATTATCCAATACAAAAAATTGAAGTTTTTTTGGATGTAATAGATCACATAAAGAAACCTGCTCAATTTTTTATACCTCAATATCTATTTGATCTTTTAAAGCTAAAAAATAATTATCAATTTATTCATATCATTCCTTATCCATTTTTAAATCATGATGATTTTGATAACCTACTTTGGTCATGTGATCTTAATTTTGTGCGAGGAGAAGATAGCTGGACAAGAGCAATTTGGGCTGGCAAACCTTTTATTTGGCAACCTTATATCCAAGAAAATAATATTCATTTAATTAAACTTAAGGCTTTTTTAAAGCGTTATTGCGAAGCATGCGATCAAGATTTATCTGAAATTTTAATTAAAATGCATGATGACTGGTCGAATAACAAATTTAACGAAGTTTTATGGCGTGATTTTTTTAAGCAACAAGCTCGTTTAGAAGCTTTTGTATTAAAGCAAAGTCATCATTATTTCAAAGAGGCTTCATTTGTAGAGAGTTTGGTCGATTATTGTTACGAAACATAATTTTCGAGTATAATTTCACCCTTTATTTGGTAAGCATTCCCAAGGATCAATATTATGAAAATCGCTCAAGAACTTCGCGCTGGTAACGTTATTATGGTTGGCACTGACCCTATGGTCATCTTAAAAACTGAATATAACAAATCAGGTCGAAATTCAGCTGTGGTGAAGATGAAAATGAAAAATCTTCTCACTGAAGCGCCTAGTGAAAACGTATATAACGCGAGCGATAAATTTGAAGTGATTGTCTTAGATAAAAAAGAAGTTACTTATTCTTATTTCTCAGATCCTGCTTACGTCTTTATGGATAATGAATATAATCAATATGAAGTTGATGCTGAAAATATGTCAGAAGCATTGAATTTCTTAGAAGATGGCATGCCTTGCGAAGTTAAATTTTACAATGGCAAAGCGATATCTGTGGAGTTGCCAAATTCTGTGACGCGAGAAATTACCTATACTGAGCCAGCTGTAAAAGGAGACACTTCAGGCAAAGTTATGAAACCAGCTAAAATTAATACAGGTTTTGAAGTAATGGTGCCTTTATTCTGTAATACAGGCGATAAAATTGAAATTGATACACGCACTTTAGAATACAAAAACCGCGTTTTATAATTTTAAGCAGTTCCGCCTACAACTAAGCCATCAATTTTTATTGTGGGCTGACCTACACCTACTGGAACACTTTGACCTTCTTTGCCACAGGTTCCCACCCCCGAGTCTAAAGACATATCATTTCCGATCATGCTAACTTTCTTTAATACTTCTGGGCCATTGCCTATTAGAGTTGCGCCTTTGACTGGATAAAGTAATTTTCCATCCTCAATCATCCACGCTTCAGCTGCAGAAAATACAAACTTACCGCTTGTGATATCAACTTGGCCACCACCAAAGTTAACTGCGTATATACCTTTCTTGACTGACTTGATAATTTCTTCAGGTGTTTTGGTGCCATTAAGCATATAGGTATTTGTCATTCTCGGCATAGGAAGATGCGCATAGGATTCTCTTCTCGCATTTCCAGTGGTAGGCATATTCATAAGTCTCGCATTTAATGTGTCTTGAAGATATCCTTTCAGAATACCGTTTTCTATAAGCACTGTTCTTTGTGTTTCATTGCCTTCATCATCGATATTTAGTGAGCCTCTTCGATCTTGGATCGTACCATCATCAACCACAGTAATATCCTTTGCAGCGACTTGAGTGCCAATTTTATTGCTAAAAGCGGAGCTGCCTTTTCGATTGAAATCACCTTCTAGGCCATGACCAATAGCTTCATGTAAAAGAATGCCTGGCCATCCAGGGCCTAAGACAACTGTCATGCTCCCAGCGGGCGCAGGTTTTGCATTTAGATTTGTAGTAGCTTGATGAACTGCTTCATGCGCATATTGTTTTAATATTTCATCAGAGAAATATTCAAAACCAAAACGACCACCGCCACCGGAAGAACCTTGCTCTCTTTTTCCATTCGCTTCTGCAATGACATTAATCGATAATCTTACGAGAGGTCTAATATCTGCAGCAATTTTTTGCTCATGATTAATGACGAATATTACTTCATATTCTCCAGCAATCGATGCTGTCACTTTAGTAATACGCTCATCCATTTTTTTAGCAAAATTTTCTATTTTTTCTAGCATTTTAATTTTAGTTTCAGCAGGGACTGCCGAAAGTGGGTCTTGAGTGCTATATAAATTAGATATGATTCTTGGATGGTCGAGTTTATGACTTTGATTTAAATTTTTTGAAGCAATAGCTTTAGCAATATTTGATGAAGACAAGAGTGCTTCAATGGAAATATCATCAGAATATGCAAAAGCAGATTTGTCTTTGTTAACAGCCCTAACACCTACACCTTGATCAATTGAGAAGCTGCCCGATTTAACTTGTCCTTCTTCAAGCCCCCAATATTCATTTTTTGTGTATTGAAAATAAAGGTCTGCATAATCGACACCATGTGACATCATGCTGTTAAGTATTTTATTCAGATCATTTATATCGATTCCAGATTGCGCGAGAAGCAAATCTTTTGCATGAGCAATTTTATGTTCCATAAGCGATGTTATTTAATAGTGCGATGTTTAAGGGCCGGTAAAGATTTACGAACGGATTTAATGTATTCTTTATTTAAGAACCCAGTAATTACGCCAGAACCTCGACTGAGACGATCTAGTATAGTCCCCCATGGGTCAACGATCATTGAGTGCCCATGAGTTTCTCTTCCTGACAAGTGGTAGCCTCCCTGAGCAGGGGCCAATACGTAACATTGATTCTCAATTGCTCTTGCACGAATCAAAATTTCCCAATGTGCTTTCCCAGTTGTTTCTGTAAAAGCGGATGGAATGACAAGAAGATCAATATCTTTCATGTGTCTAAATAGCTCTGGAAATCTAAGGTCGTAACAAATTGCAATACCAATTTTTCCAAATGGAGAATCGACAACCACAATATCGGAACCCGCCTCAATTAATTTATCTTCACGATAGTATTCATCACCCATATCAAATCCAAAAAGATGGATTTTGTCATAGCGATGAATTAAATTACCTTTGTCGTCAAAAATTAAACAACTATTCCTAATTTTATTTTTATCATTTGATACTAAAGGAATAGATCCACCAATAATCCACACTTTGTTTTTCTTGGCTTGTTTTGACAAAAAGGATTGAACGAGACCATGTTCGGGCTTTTCTTTTGCCTTCAGCTTCTCTGAATCTTTGGAGGACATAATAGAAAAATACTCAGGAAGCGCTATGAGTTTAGCGCCTTGGTTTGCAGCAATGGTAATTAAATTTTCAGCTTCATTAAGATTTGATTTGATGTCTGGCCCAGACGCCATCTGTATACCAGCAATCTTTATAATATCTTTATTTACCAACTTAGCTTTGGTTGTTTTTATTTTAGATTTAATTGCCATTATTGTTTTTTATCATTAAATAAGTTTTTAGTGTTATCGATCGTTGTTTTGATTTTATCAGATGGAGAATTATTCACTTCTTCTGGATTTTCCCATGTACCAATAATTCGATATTCGGAAGTAAGAACTTTATTGAGGGGATCCTTAAGTATTTTTTGTGCCACGAAAGCAACAGCACCCGCTAATGGACCACCAGCAAGCGCGGCAATCGATAGGCTGTCACTAATATGAGGGGTTACTTTGACATTTAAATCTTGTGTTTCTTTGATGATATTAGTTTCACCTGACATAAATACTTCTGCAGCAGGACCATTCATCCTAAAATTTGTTGTTTTCATAATGCCATTATTCATTCTTATTGAGGCATTAATGGAGTCAAATATAAAGCCGCTACCAAATAAATCTCTAAAGTCTAGACTAAGTCGTCTTGGTAAACTTTGCAGAGTAACAAGTCCAAAAAGGCGACCTACACCTGGCTCCACTTTTAAAATCGTTCCTTTATGAATATCTAGAGTGAAAGATCCATCAATCTTAGTTTTATCAAAATTGATAGGACTACCGCTCCATTTAAATTGACCACTAATTTCTGCATCACCATCTTTAATGAAATGGTTATATCCTATAAAGTCGAGAGTATTGCCAAGATTGTTAATCTTCCAATTGAAATTAATGTTTGATTTTGAATTTTTATTCCAGTCGAGCCACTCACCATCCGCCTGGAAAATATTTGTATCATTTGAAACTTTAAATTTTTGAATGGTAATGTTTTGCTTTGAACTGCTGGAAACAAGTTCTAGTTTGCCTATTTTTTTGCCATCCATCTCAAGCGCTTCAATTTTGATATCTAAGTTAGGCACTTTTTGGTTGCTAGAAGCATGAGATGAAGAAATCTTTTTAATTTCACTTGGAACTTTTAGTCCATTTAAGCGAGCAATTAATTTGTTATCTTTTTCCGCCCATAAGAGATTGCCCGATGTCTCGCTTGAACTTACCTTAAATTTTGTGTTGGCGTTAGCTGGCGCTATTTCTATTTTGATATTGTTAAACCTTCTATCAAACAAATCAGCGCTCTTTAGCGCTATATCTGCCTTATCTATTTTAAAGTTATGGTGGCTATCACTTCCGCTATATACGCTTATAAAATCATCCAAATTGGCGTAAGGTAGATTAGCTTTGAGATAAAGTCCTTTTTGGGGATTTGTTTTAATATCAGAATTAATAGCAATAAAGCCTTTATCAATAACCATGAGGTTATTTTTTTCAGAGCGCAATATTTTCGCGTTTACAATATTGCTGAATTTAAATTCAATCTCATCATTTTTTTGACTATTTTGTTTTTTACTAAAATAGAATTTTTCTTCTTTATCTCTTGCTTTATTAAATGGGGCAGGATAGCCCATTTCAATACCTTTTAAATTTGACGAGATTTGAATATTAAGTAAAGGTTTTTTGTATTCTACTAACCCTTCCCAATCTGCAGCACCATTTAATTTTGTAAAACCTGTACCTAATTTTTCTTCAATACCTTTGTCAGTAAATTTACCATTTAATTTAACTTTAATAATTTTGCTAGGATCCGCAGTAAGGGCAATATTTGTATTGCCACCAAAAATCATACCGTTAAGATTTTCAGTCTTAACATTCTTCTCATCGAATGTGACACTGCCTTTAATTTTTTCTATATTAGGAATGCCCATCGAAGAATTGCTTAGATTGCTATCTAAAAATTGATAACGACCTTTAAAGGTAATGGCATCTAAATTGTCCATGGGAATGTCAATATTTATCATTAACTTTCCCTCACCGGATCCTGTTGCTTCATCAAACAGATGTTGAACAGATTCTTTTACGGGGCTGTTATTAATAAATTTAATTGCTTCACGTGTAGGGCTATTCAGAGTTCCTTGAATATTAAGTATGGGGTGTTCAATCGCTATCGCAGGAATTGTTGTTTTAAGATCTTTAATTGTATTGCCTAAGAATTGACCTTTCTTACTTGTTAATTCAAAAGTCCCAGCATTAATTGAGGCATTAAAATCAAATTTTTCGACTACAGGCCATCCAGTGCCATATTCAATTAAAGTATTTTTCCCTGTTGTTGTAACAATAAATGAGCCTTTGTTAGGATCAGGCCGATTATTCGCATCAACAAATGGGAAATCAGCTATTGAACCTTTAATCGCGACTAAAGTATTTTCAAGACTTCCCTCGAGAAGTGAAGTATCTAACCAATGAAGACTTTCAGCGCTAATTGTTTTTGGGTAATAAGTTTTTGCATGTTTAAAATCAATAAAGGGAATCGAAGCTTGTATGTCTAGATAAGGCGCTTTTTGAATGTCATATTTAATGCTTCCATTTATTGCGCCATTAATAAATGCATTATTAAAGCTAATGCTTTTAAACATTAAATAATTTTCTGTCCACTTTAAGTCGCCATGTAAGTCGTTAAATTTGAGTTGCTCTCTAAATAATTTATTATATGAAAGCGAAACATCTGTTGATTTAAATTTCAAAGAACCATCTTTATTTGACAGATGAATAGAGCCTGAAAGATTTTCGAAGCCCGGTAAGTCTTCAAATGATTTTAAGCTTAACTTATCAAACTGAGCCTTG